>CAZVQI010000041.1:0-13309 GCA_964629155.1 uncultured Flavobacterium sp. | reverse complement strand
AACAAAATATAATTCAAGCCGAATACAATTTGCTCATTTCTAAGCTTAGCCTTGCACAACTTTTGCAATTAGAAGACTTTAAAAACTTTGATATTGCCGAAACTGATTATGATTTTGAAGTAAATCCGATTTTCTTCCAAACACCGGAATCTATTTTTAACAAGGCGAAAGAAGAGCGTACAGAGCTTAAAATAGCTCAAACTAATGTAAAATTAGCAGAAAAAGACGTGGATATTGCTAAAGGAGCATATTATCCGACTTTGAGCGGATTTTACAGCTTTTCATCTCGTGTTTCTTATGCTAATATTCCGGACAGGATGGGAGGAGAAATGAAACCACCTTCATTTTTTGACCAATTTGATTTATATAAAGGACATAACTTCGGATTACAGTTAAACATTCCTATTTTCAATGGGTTTTCAACTAGAAACAATGTACAACGTTCTAAAATTAATTTAGAAAAAACCAAATTAGCTTTAGAACAATCAGAATTAGATTTAGAGAGAAATGTGTATACGGCTTTTGCAGATGCAAATGGAGCAATGGAAGCTTATAACGCATCAGTAGAAACGCTAAAATCGCGTGAAGAAGCGTTCCGCTATGTAAAAGAGCGTTATGAAAACGGAATGGCTACAGCTTTCGATTATAATCAATCGCAAAACTTGTTTGTAAAAGCACAATCGGATGTGTTGAGAACTAAATACGATTATTTGTTCCGCACCAAAATATTGGAATTCTATTTCGGAGTTCCGATTTATCAAAAGAAATAAAAGTTTCCGGTTCATGCTCGAGTATGTTGGATACTTAAAATTTCGTTTCTTTATTTTATTTGTATTTTTATATTTTCCTAATGAAAAACGCCTCAATTTAATTGAGGCGTTTTTTTAATGAATACTATTTAACGATTAATAGTAAGTATATCGTTTTACTTTAGCAATATGTCTTGCTAAGCGAATTACTTGATGAGAATAACCGTATTCGTTATCGTACCATATATAAAGGACCATGTTTTTTCCGTCCGGAGTCACAATAGTTGCGTTGCTGTCATAAATAGCAGGAGCAGAAGTTCCGACAATATCAGAAGAAACAAGTTCATTGTTTAAAGAATACTTGATTTGTTCTACTAAATCTCCTTCTAAAGCATATTTTTTCATCAAATTATTAATGTCTTCTCTTGATGTAGCTTTATTCACCTCTAAGTTAAGCACAACAAGTGAACCGTTAGGTACAGGAACTCGAATGGCATTAGAAGTCAGTTTCCCTGCCAAACTCGGAATAGCTTTAGCTACGGCAGTTCCGGCTCCTGTTTCGGTAATAACCATGTTCAAGGCAGCTGAACGACCTCTACGGTATTTTTTGTGAAAGTTATCCACTAAGTTTTGGTCGTTAGTATAAGCATGGATAGTTTCTAAGTGACCTTTTACTACTCCTAAATTGTCTTCAATAACTTTTAGGATAGGAGTAATAGCATTTGTTGTACATGAAGCAGCCGACCAAATCTTAACTTCATCCGGATTGTAATCGTTGTGGTTTACCCCATATACGATGTTTGGAACACCTTTACCCGGAGCGGTAAGCAACACTTTATCGGTTCCTTTTGATTTTAAATGTCTTGCAAGAGCTTCTTCTGTAGTAAAGGCTCCCGTATTGTCAATCACTAAAGCGTTTTCAATTCCGTATGCGGTATAGTCAATTTCTTCAGGATTGTTAGCAGGAATAACATGTACGTGAGTTCCGTTTATAAGCAAAGATTTGTTTTCTAAATCAGCGGTTACGGAACCGTCAAAATCTCCGTGTACAGAGTCGTGACGTAAAAGAGAAGCACGTTTTTCTAAATTTTTTTCATCAATAGCTCCTCTTACTACAATGGCACGAAGACGAAGTTGTGTTCCTTTTCCGGCTTTGCTCATCAATTCTCTGGCAAGTAATCTTCCGATACGACCAAATCCGTAAAGAACCACATCTTTTGGTTTGTTGTTTACAAAGTCTTTGGCATTTTTCAGTTTGTCAATAACAAAAGCTTTGGCATCGTTGTATTTGTCATCTTCCAAGTGATATTCATAGGTGAGTTTACCGATGTCAAGTTTTGAGTGTGGTAATTCAAGCGAAAGAATTTCTCTTGCAATTTCTACCGTATCAAAAACCGAAATAGGTTTTCCTACAAATTCACAAGCATATTCATGAAGATTAAGAATATCACTTACGTTTCTGTCAATGAGTTGGTTTCTGAAAAACACCAATTCAATTGATTTGTCATACCATAAATCGCTAATGATTTTAATAAGTTCAACTCCGGCTTTACGTCTGTCCACTTGAAACGAAAGCTCTTTTTCATACAGATTTTGACTCATAATAAAAAGAATTTTGTAGTGCGTTGTTTTTAAATTTGTGGCAAAAGTAAAGATTTTAAACTTCTTTAAGAAACATTTTGAAGATAAAAACTCAGATTAGATTACCTTTGTTTATTAATTTCAACAAAATGCTTTTAGCTGTAGATATAGGAAATAGCAGAATTAAATATGGTGTATTTGAACAAAACACACTTTTAGAGCTATTTGTTTCTGAGAAAACTCCCGTAAAACAAGGAGTTCAAGAAATTCTGTCACATTATTCCGATATATCAATTATTATGGTTTCGTCTGTCCGAAAAATGACAGAAAATGATTTTTCAGGGTTGAATGACAATGTTGAAATTCGTTTTATAACTCATAATTCTGACTTTCCGTTTATAAACAAATATAAATCTCCGGAAACTTTAGGCATAGACCGAATGATTTTAGCCTCAGGAGCAGCTTTAAAGTTTCCTGACCAAAATAAACTTGTGATTGATGCCGGAACAGCCATTACCTATGATTTTGTAGATAAAAACAACCATTATTTCGGAGGTGCAATTTCGGCCGGAATAAGGCTCAGATACAAAGCTCTAAATGATTACACAGATAAGCTCCCTTTGTTAGAAAAATCTGAAAAAGAGTTTTTTATAGGTCAAACCACTTTCGAGTCCATTCATTCGGGAGTTATAAATGGAGTTGTGTTCGAAATAGAAGGGTTTATCAATCGGTTAAGAAACAAATATGACAACTTTATCATAATTTTAACGGGAGGTGATACGGATTTTTTGGCGAAAAGATTAAAAAACACCATATTTGCCAATCCAAATTTTCTGTTAGAAAGTCTGAATGATTTATATCAATTTCAAAAATGATTAAAAGAATAACCATAAGCCTCACGGTACTGTTTTCGATGTTTTCGTTTGCTCAACAAAGCACATCATCTCCTTATTCTTACTTTGGTATAGGAGAAACTAAATTCAAAGGAAGTCCTGAGCAAAAAGCTATGGGAGGAATAGGAATTTTTCCGGATAGTATCCACTTGAATCTGTTAAATCCGGCCTCTTATAGTTCTTTAAAACTTACTGCTATTACGGTAGCCGGAGGAACAACTTTTAATAAACAAGAATCTTCTTCTGATTCAGGAAAAACTCGCAGAACATCATTAGATTATTTAGCAGTGGGAATTCCGATGGGAAAATTCGGAGTAGCATTTGGGCTTAATCCTCAAACTGTTGTGGGATACAGAATAATGTCTTTTGGAGAAGATGATTCTACGTTAGGATTAAACTCAGGTGATGGAGGAACCAACAGAGTGTTTTTAGGAGGTGCTTATCAGATTAATCCTAAATTGAGTTTTGGAGTTGAAGGAAGTTATTATTTCGGAACAATCAATGCCTTGAGCAGATTGTATGAGAGCACTCAATATTCAACTCAAACCACTACCCGTGTTGATTTGAATGGTTTTACTTTTGGTTTAGGGTTGATGTATCAAACCAAACTGAAAGAGAAATATGATTTATTTGCCAGCGCAAATTATACTTCATCTTACAAGATGAATTTTGAAAAAAATGTCAGGGTAGGAACCATTGGAATTACTCCGGGAGGAAATGAATATTATGATGATTATATAGACTTGCCACAACAAACTGAAAAATACACTATGCCAAGCCGATTCTCAATGGGATTAGGAATTGGACAGCTTAGAAAATGGGCTGTGGGGACAGAGTTTTCTTATTTAGGCGAGAATAAAATATCCTCACCTCTTTCCGGTAGTTCCGCAACTTATGAAAATACGAACGCCATGCGTTTTTCTCTTGGAGGATACTACATTCCGAAATATAATTCGTTCACGAGTTACTTTGATAGAATGACTTATAGAGCAGGTTTGAGGTATGAAAATACAGGACTTATCGTAAATGGAGAAACCATAAATGATATGGGAATTTCTGTAGGATTTGCTCTTCCTGTCGGAAATCGATGGTCTGACTTGAGTTTTGCTTTAGAATACGGGCAAAGAGGTACTAAATCTGCCGGATTAGTTCAAGAAAACTACTTCAATATTTCTATAGCTATTTCTATAGTTGATAAATGGTTCCGCAGATACCTTTACGATTAAAGATGTTTTTTCGCCCGACTCTGTTTTTAGAAAAAAACAGGGAGTTTTTAAGAAAATTAAGTAGAGATTTCTTCTTTAGTTGGTGTTACATTCTGTAGCTATTTTAGCTCACCCGAAATTTTAGAGAATCAAAACATCGGTTTTAATATAAACTTTTTTAAATTTGAGCAGTGGTATTTTTATGCAAATAAATACTCAAGCCAAATTATAAACTATTCAATACCGGTTAAAATCGATGTGTTTTTGTTTTTTAACCCTATGTGATTTGCCGTGTGTTGAAAAAAACTGACTTTATATGAAAACATTACTGACATCACTATTTTTAACCGGAGTTATTTTAGCAGGAGCTCAAAGTAAAGTTCCGTGTGAGGAACATTTTACGGCTTTTGAACAGCACTATACCTCAAAATTTAATGAAAAATCAATTCTAACTCCTGTAGGTAGACAAGAGACTTTGTTTGTTATAAATAACATTCTTGAAAAATGCCCTTCGTATAGCAGTAAGATTTATCTTTATGGGGAAGATATGTTGAAAAGTATTATCCAACCTATAAATGTAGGTCAAGAAAAAACAGAGTGGGTAAATCATCTCAATAATTTATACGATAAACAAAGTACTTTTTTCCCTGAAACAAGACAAGAAAATGAATTGAAAAAAGTACTTTTTTCATATAATAATAGAGCAATAAGCGAGGTTGAGGCATTTGAAACCCTTGATGCACTATATAAAACGGATAAAAAAATATTTACAGCCGAAGCACTAAACATTTATGCTAATGTTCTTATTAAAAGAGCATCTTCAAGAAAAGACTCTCCTATTGAAAATATAAATAAAATAGATGCTATTAATACAGCCATTCAGGCTAAAATAGATGAACTGGAGCAGCAAAAATTGAAATTTGAACAAGGTCAGATTTCACACAGAGAAATGCCCAGAAATATAGAACATGATATTTCTTCGCTTAAAATAACTTCTCGTAATATCGCAGCAAGTCTGAAAGGGGCGAATTTGGACTGTAATATATGGAATAATATTTACAGAGAAGAGTTTGAAAAAAACAGAAGTGATATCTTCTGGCTCGAAAATACGTTAGATAAATTAAAAAACTATAATTGTAACCGAAATAATGAGTTTTTTGAAAGAGTAGCCAGACACTATTATGAACTCAGAAAGACATCAAAATCAGCTTTTTATATGGGAGAGCTTGCTCACTCTAAAAGAGAAATGGAGAAGGCAATGGCTTATTTTAATGAAAGTGCTCAGTTAGAAACTGATTCGAATCAAAAAGCAGATTTGTATTACAGAATAGCAAGTTTTTACAAAAACACGGATAGCGAGCAGGCTAAAAATTTTGCCCTTAAAGCTATAGACAATAATCCTGAAATGATAGAAGCATACATTATGCTGTCTAAGCTTTATGCAGAAGCCGATGATACGTGTTTTTCTAATGAGTTTGAAAAAAAGGCGAAATACTTGTTAGCGGCTCAAACTATTGACAAAATAATTGCTGTTAATCCGAAATATGAAAGTACAGCTAAAAAGTTAAGCGATAGCTTTAAAGAAAAAGCACCGACAAAAGCCGAAATCAAAAAAGCCAAAATGAGAGGAAAGACACTTAAATTCGGTTGTTGGATAAATCAAAGTATCGTTATTCCGAAATGAGTCTGAAAAAGCTGCTTAAAACCATATTTTTCCTTTGTTTGTCAGGGGTTATTATTTCTTGTGACAAAGACTTTAAAGAGATTCAAAAATCGTCAAAAGTAGCTTTTGTTCCTACTTCAGAGGCTGAGAATTTTATAATGCGATATACGGATTCCGCACGCATCAAGTCTATATTAAAAAGCCCTTTGATGTATGATTATGGTTGGCTCGAATTTCCGTTTACCGAATTTCCTAAAGGGGTTGATATAACTGTTTTTGACCCGAAGTTGCAACGGAGTTATATCGTGGCAGACTATGCTATTACTTTTGCCAAATCGGATATTATTGATTTGCAAGGCAACGTAAAGGTTACTTCTCATAACGGAGATATCCTCGAAACACAACAACTTTATTATGACAGAAGCAGAGAATGGTTTTTTACGGAAAAGGATTGTAAACTGACAAACGCTAAAGGAGAATACTTTTTCAAAGGATTTGATTCAAAAAGCGATTTAACCAAAGTTGAAATGAGAGAATTCAGAGGAGAAGGCGTTTTTTCGGAATAAATTTTCAATATCAAAAACATGACAACACAAGAATTAATCAGTCAAATCAGAAAGAAAAAATCCTTTCTTTGCATAGGACTTGATGTAGATTTAAATAAAATCCCTCAACATTTATTAAACGAAGAAGATCCTATTTTTGCTTTTAATAAAGCTATTATTGATGCAACGCATGACTTATGTGTAGCATACAAGCCCAACACTGCTTTTTATGAAGCTTACGGAGTGAAGGGATGGCAATCTCTTGAAAAAACCATAAATTATCTCACTGAAAAGCACCCCGAAATTTTTACGATTGCCGATGCAAAAAGAGGCGATATCGGAAATACATCTACTATGTATGCCAAAGCCTTTTTTGAAGATTTAGGATTTGATTCCGTAACCGTAGCTCCTTATATGGGGCAAGATTCCGTGGAACCTTTTTTAGAATTTGAAAATAAACATACTATACTTTTGGCATTGACCTCTAATTCCGGTTCTAAAGATTTTCAGAAACTTTCTTTTAACGAAAAAGCCTTGTTTGAAAATGTTTTGGAAATATCTAAAACGTGGAAAAATGCTCATAACTTAATGTATGTGGTTGGAGCTACACAAGCCGAATATTTCAAAGAAATCCGAAAAATTGTTTCTCATAGTTTTTTGCTTGTTCCCGGAGTTGGAGCCCAAGGAGGAAGCCTCAAAGAAGTTTGCAAATACGGATTAAACGATAATATCGGACTCTTGGTTAATTCGTCAAGAGAAATCATTTATGCTTCTGACAAGGAAGATTTTATTCAAAAATCAAGAGAAAAAGCTTTACTAGTACAGCAGGAAATGGAAAAGTTTCTGCGATAAACCGAAATATCGTTGAATTTTGTCTTTCTCATAACTTAAAGCTACCTTTGTATAAGCTAAAATCGCAAGCGAGTTATGAATATAGACAAAATTTATTTTTTCGTTTTTAGTTTTTTCCTGATTCTTACCATATCAAGTATGGTAGCCATGGTAAAAAAGAAAGAATATAAATCTCCGAAATTTATTTTATATGCTCTTGCAACCATTATTTTCTTAGTGAATATTTATTTGAGGATAGATAGAGTGTTTTAAAAATATATTTTTGATTATCAAAATTTTAAATAAGAGATGTCAGACGATAAGAAGGTAATTTTTTCGATGTCCAGAGTAAGTAAAACTTACTCATCGAGCAATAAACAAGTTTTAAAGGATATTTATTTGAGTTTTTTTTACGGAGCTAAAATAGGTATCTTAGGTCTAAATGGTTCCGGTAAATCTACTTTGCTTAGAATTATAGCAGGAGTGGATAAAAATTACCAAGGAGATGTAGTTTTTGCTCCCGGATACACAGTAGGCTATTTGGAACAAGAGCCACAATTGGATGAAAGCAAAACCGTGATTGAAGTAGTTCGTGAAGGAGTAGCCCAGACTATGGCAGTACTTGACGAATTCAATAAAATCAATGATATGTTTGGTCTTCCTGAGGTGTATGAAGACCCGGATAAAATGCAAAAACTTATGGACAGACAAGCCGAATTGCAAGATAAAATTGATTCGCTTGGTGCTTGGGAAATTGACAATAAGTTAGAAGTAGCTATGGATGCGCTTCGTACTCCTGATCCTGATACTCCCATTAAGGTACTTTCAGGAGGGGAAAGACGTAGAGTAGCATTGTGCAGATTGCTTTTACAACAACCGGATGTATTACTTTTAGACGAGCCTACCAACCACTTGGATGCCGAGTCAGTGCATTGGTTAGAACAACATTTACAACAATATAAAGGAACTATCATTGCTGTAACCCACGACCGTTATTTCTTGGATAACGTAGCAGGCTGGATTTTGGAACTGGATAGAGGAGAAGGAATTCCTTGGAAAGGAAATTATTCTTCTTGGCTTGACCAAAAAGCGAAAAGATTAGAGCAAGAAGAAAAAACGGCTTCTAAAAGAAGAAAAACTCTTGAGCGAGAATTGGAATGGGTGCGTCAGGGAGCCAAAGGAAGACAAGCCAAACAAAAAGCTCGTCTTCAAAACTACGATAGACTTTTGAATGAAGATCAAAAGCAATTAGAGGAAAAATTGGAATTATATATTCCTAATGGACCTCGTTTGGGAACCAATGTAATTGAAGCAGTTGGGATATCAAAAGCATACGGAGATAAATTACTTTACGAAAACTTAAACTTTAGACTTCCGCAAGCGGGAATTGTAGGAATCATCGGACCGAACGGAGCAGGTAAAACTACCATTTTCCGAATGATTATGGGCGAAGAAAAACCGGATAAAGGAGAGTTTATTGTAGGAGATACCGTAAAAATTGCTTATGTTGACCAAACCCATAAAAACATTGACCCGGAAAAAACTATTTGGGAAAACTTTTCAGATGGTCAAGAAACTATTATGATGGGGGGCAGACAAGTAAATTCTCGTGCATATTTGAGTCGTTTTAACTTTAGTGGTAGTGATCAAAACAAAAAAGTAGCTACATTATCAGGAGGTGAGCGTAACCGTTTACATTTAGCAATGACTTTAAAAGAAGAAGGAAACGTATTGCTTTTAGATGAACCTACCAACGATTTAGATATCAACACCCTTCGAGCACTTGAAGAAGGTTTGGAAAACTTTGCAGGATGTGCTGTGGTGATTTCGCACGACAGATGGTTTTTAGATAGAATCTGTACTCATATCTTAGCTTTTGAAGGAAATTCCGAAGTGTATTTCTTTGAAGGAGGTTTCTCGGACTACGAAGAAAATCGTAAAAAACGCATAGGCGATATTATTCCAACTCGAATCAAATACAAAAAGTTGATTAGATAATGATATGATTAACAAACGTATCCTGATAAAAAACCTTTTGGCTTATAATGACGAAAATAGTTTTTTCGATAGGAAACGTCAGCTTAATCTGCATACTAAAGAAGGAAAAGCAAAATTTCTGAAACACATTTGTGCGTTGTCAAACTCTAACCCCGAGAACAATTCATACCTTGTTGTCGGGGTGGAAGACAATAACGAAATATCAGGAACAGATTTTTACGATGACAGCAACATCCAAAATTTGGTAAATGCTAATCTTGAAAATCCTCCTGAAATTTCTTACGAAAACATTCCTTTCCCAAATCTTCCGAAAGACAAGGTGATAGGACTTGTTACTATACGACCCAATCCCAAAAAATCATTTTTTAAAAAATCTGTTTGGAATATTCCCGTCAACGCTTCTTTTATTCGAGTCGGAAGTAACTCGAACCCTATCGAAGATGATTTTTCTCTCCCTAACTATCAAAACAAAGAAATTGTCCAAAATATAGAGCTCAATTCCCGTAACAGTATTAAAGATACACTTGATGCGGTTATGGATTTTGTAAATAACCGCAAGGGGCTTACTACCAAATACAAAGTATTTAAAGAGCTTTTTGTAATTTGTTGGGCAGGAATAGAAAAAAAAGTCAACGGAAAAACTTTTTGGACACGAGTTGATATTGAGCTTGTAAATGAACAAATCAAGTTGTTTTATTCTACATTAGATGAAGTAAAAATCACTTATAATCAAGATAGTTTTACTATTACCGAATACGTTCCGTTAGGGATAAACGGGACTCTTGATTTCTATCCGTTAGAGAGAACCGAACTACATTTTTTTAATAACGGAGATTACAAAATTGAAACAGAAATGCTTTTTAATCCTCCTGTTTGTAATAAAAAGACTTTGTTTCATATGTACAACAGTGCGGTTATTTTGCTTTCAAAAATTAAAAAACAACAAGCTTTTTCGGACTCTGAAACCACAGATTTAAAAAACCTTCCTTCCACTTTGTTAGTTTGTTATCTTAACGGATTTGAAGATGCTTTGGAAAAGCTTATAGATGTAAAAGTTGAACTCAAAGAAAACCACCCGACTGCTTATCAAAACTTTAAAGAGGTGATGCGAATCCACAGAAAAATTAAATATATATAAAACCTTCCTTAATAGTTACATTACAAAAGCAGAAATATTTTTCGCAATAATTTCTTTTTTATCTAATTCACATTTTTGGTTATTGTTTTTTCAAATAAGGTTCTGATTAACACAGAATTATGTTGCGGTTTGTTATTGTTTTTTATGTTGAATAATTCTAAATAAAGCTTTTAACAAAACTTTTAGTAACAAAAGAAGAATTAGTTGGTCTATTGGGGTACAACAAAAAATAATAACCAAACATCATTGTGAATGAAAAATCTAATCTTACTCATATCGTTTTTATGTACATTTAGTGCATTGGCACAAAACAACGGAAGTATTTCAGGACATGTTTTTGACCAAACTTTAAAAGAAGGAATTCCGTATGCTACTATTGCTCTTAAAGAAAATGACCAAGTTATAACCGGGGTTATGACTGATGATAAAGGTGATTTTATCATTAAAAATCTTCCTCTTAAAAAATATACGGTAGAAGTTGCTTTTATTGGATATAAAACCAGCACTTCTGTTGCTGATTTAACTCAAACCAAAGATCTTAATCTCGGGCAAATATTTTTAGAAGAAGAATCAATCCTTTTGGAAGGGGTTGAAATTGTAGCCGAGCAATCTACCATCGAACAGAAAATAGACCGCAAAGTTATCAATGTAGGTCGTGATTTACTTACTGCCGGAGCAACTGCCTCGGAAATCATGAACAATATCCCTACTGTAAATGTCGATCAAGACGGAAATATTTCGCTTCGAGGAAATCAAAATGTTCGTGTGCTTGTGGACGGAAGACCAACCAATATTGAACCCGCACAATTGCTGAAACAAATACCTTCTTCATCTATCAAACGAATTGAGCTTATTACTAATCCGAGTGCGAAATACAATCCGGAAGGAATGTCAGGAATCATCAACATAATACTTCACAAAAATTCAAATGACAGATTTAACGGAAGTTTTAATGCAGGAATTACTTTCGGAGAAGTCCCGAAGTTTAATAACTCATTAAATATGAATTACAGAACCGGTAAAGTAAACTTCTTTGGAACAGGAGGAGGTAATATTGGAGAGTATCTGAACAACGGGAATATTTATAGAATTGATCAAAACTCAAGAAATCTGATTGATATTTCAAACGATAATGAGTCGTGGTTGTACAAGTTAGGGATGGATTATTTTATCAACGACAAAAACACGATTTCGTTCTTTATCAGTCAAAACTTTTTGGAAGGAGAAGGAACTGTAAATACTTATACTTTATATCCTGACAATAATTTTGATGATATTACTCAATTTTCAAAATATCTTACTGATAACAAAACCACCACTTATAACTTGGCTTATAAATATTTAATCAATGATTCGGGGCATACTCTTGATTTTGAAGGAAATTTCAATACTTATGAACAACCGCAAAATGCTACATTCAATACTATTGTAGAGAATATAGGAGAGTCAGTTTATCAGGATGTTATTAAAGATAAGCGAGATTTACTTACACTAAACTTAGATTATGTAAATCCGTTGTCGGAAACTTCAAAATTAGAATTAGGGGCAGAAGTGCGTACTACACGTTCGGAAAATCATTATCAAACAGATAATGCATTAAATCCGAATCAGGAATCGAAGTACAACTATGATATGGATATTTATTCGGCTTATGCTACTTTCGGGCAAAATTTTGAGAAGTTTAGTTATCAACTCGGAGCAAGATTTGAAAGTTTTAGTGTAGAAGCTCGATTAGCGGATGAAGTGATTTACGAAGATGATTATTTTACGCTTTACCCGTCTGCTTTTGTGTCGTATTCGCTAAACGATAAAAACTCGTTACAGATGAGTTATTCGAGACGGGTGGACAGACCAAATTTAAATCAAACCAAACCTATTCGTGAATTTGCAACTCCAACAGTAACCGGACTCGGAAATCCTGAACTTGCACCTCAGTTTACTAATTCAATTGAGTTGAATTATACCAGAAGATTAGAAAAAGGAACTGTCACGGCAGGTGTTTTTTATCGAAATATTCAAGATGAAATCAACAGAACTTTCTATTCTGATGAGCAAACCGAAAACCCGAACGATTTTATTATGAGTTATGCCAATTTTGATGATAATTCTGCTTATGGTTTTGAAATTTCGGCTAATTATAGACCTACAAAATGGTGGGATTTACAACCGGCAATAGATTTTTCAAGCATTTCTCAAAAAGGAATAATACAGGTTTATAATCCTGAAACTGATACTTCTGATTTTCAGATGGTAGAAGTAGATGCTAATGCTTTTAATGCGAGAATCAATAACAACTTTAAAGTCACAAAAAGCTTAACTCTAACTCTTTTTGGGTTTTACAGAGGAGCAGTGGACGGTGTACAAAATCATTCTAAAGAAATGTACAAAATTGATTCGGGAGCCAGATACAGTATGCTTGATAATAAACTTACATTCAGTTTACGCTTTAACGATATGTTTAATACACTTCGTTACAGATTTACATCAACTAATCCGTTTGCTGCAAACGGAGAGTTTACTTGGGAAAGCAGAACCGTTTATTTTGGAATCAATTATATGTTTGGGGGAGGTAAAAATCGCTCATTACAAAGAAAGTATCGCGATGATAACACCAAGCAAAATAGCGGAGGATTATTTTAAAAACCACTAAAAAACAATTATGAAAGCCCTGTCAGGTTTCTGGCAGGGTTATCTTTTTGTAGTCTT
>CAZVQI010000040.1:0-13346 GCA_964629155.1 uncultured Flavobacterium sp. | reverse complement strand
AGTAATGTTGATAAGCATTAGTTACCCTACCTATTTCTCCCGTAAGAGAGTTTTGAATTCTACCAACATCAGAAGTGACAAATTTTTTGAAAGAGTAATGTGTAAATAAATCAGTTAAGGTTATACGTAATTTAGATATAAAGAACCTGTTGATAATTACTTTAAGTACAGAAGTTATATATATAACAACTCCTTTTAGAGCAAAGAATATAAACAGTATTAATAAGGCTATTTTTATATTTAGTTCTATTCCTAAAGAATTAAATCCATCTACGATAAAGCTTAAATCTCCTAACCCTTCTCCTGTTGCAACTGTACTACCATCTGCCATTTGCAGTAGTGGCAAAAACATAGTAAGCCCAAAACCGTCTAATGTTCCAATCAGGATGCTTAATCCTATAACAATAAATAATCTATATCTTAAGTATGTATAAAAGTAAGCAAATGAGGAAAAATATTTTTTTATAAGACTTTTTAGGGCTTTCATAATAAAAAAGGAAAAAAACTTTAATTAAGCCACAAATATACAAAGTTAATTGAAGTAGACAGGGGGTTTTTTAATGAAGTAGAGTAAAATTTTGTAGCATAGAGAATATAAGGTAAAAAATAACTCATTTGAATTTTTACATTCAAAAATTCAAATGAGTTATGTAGAAGTGATTTTTTAAGCCAAAGCTTCTTCATTCTCCTTGTCAAGGTAACTTTGTACAATTTCAATAGCATTAGTAACCACATCACTTAACGCAGTGATAAAAGTCCCTTCTTTAGCTATATTTATGGCATGTTTTAGAGCTTCAATCTCTTTTGGAATGATTTCATAAGTTACTTTTTTCCCTGATTTACTTATACCTTCAAGAATTAAGTCAATGATTTCTTGTTCGGTTCTTCCTCTGAGGTATTTTTCTTGGCGAATAATAATGTGGTCAAACATACGTCCGGCAATCATGCCGCATTCTCTAATATCTTCATCACGTCTGTCTCCAACTCCAGAAATGATTCCGATTTTGTTTGGAGAATCTATGGTCTGAAGGAAGTCTTCAATGGCTAAATATCCTGAAGGATTATGTGCAAAATCAATCATTACCTTGAAGTTTCTGAACTCAAAAATGTTCATTCTTCCCGGGGTTTGAGCTACACTTGGAATAAAAGTTTGTAACGAATGACTGATATCCTCTGTTTTGAAGCCGAAAAGATACCCGGCTAAGGAAGCGGCTAAAACATTTGAAATCATAAATTTAGCTTTCCCTCCTAAAGTAAGAGGGACTTGCCCTACTTTTTCAATTCGGATTTTCCAATCACCTTTTTTAATAGTTATGTATCCGTTTTCAAAAACAGCACAAATTTTATTTTCTTTAGCAAGATTTTTTACAAAAAGACTTTCTTCATCCAAGCTAAACCAAGCTACATTACAATCTAAAGATTCTCCAATTTTTCTACATTCTTCATCATCAGCATTCAATACTGCCCAACCATCTTTTTTGACACTATTTACCACTACTTTTTTTACTCGTGCTAAATCTGCTAAGGAATGGATGTCATTTAATCCTAAATGATCTTCCTGAATGTTAGTTATGATTCCGATGTCACATCGTGAAAAACCAAGACCTGCCCGAAGAATACCTCCTCTGGCAGTTTCAAGAACGGCAAATTCAACAGTTGGGTCTTTAAGAATATATTCAGCACTTAATGGCCCTGTTGTGTCTCCTTTTTCCATCATATGATTTTGTATATAGATTCCGTCCGAAGTGGTGAAACCTACTCGGTAACCTTTATTTTTTACCATATGTGCAATTAATCGGGTCGTGGTTGTTTTTCCGTTGGTGCCGGTTACGGCAATAATCGGAATACGACTTGGTTTTCCGGGAGGATAAAGCATATCAATAACAGGGGCAGCTACGTTTCTGGGTAATCCTTCTGAAGGAGCTAAGTGCATCCGAAATCCGGGAGCCGCATTAACTTCGAGAATTACACCTCCATTTTCTTTTAGAGGTTGTGTAAGATTCTCAGCCATAATATCAATCCCACAGATGTCAAGTCCAATTATTCTTGAAATACGTTCTGCCAAAAAGATATTTTCAGGATGCATTAAATCAGTAACATCAACGGATGTCCCTCCTGTACTTAAATTTGCTGTTGATTTTAAATAAACTATTCTTCCTTTCTCAGGAATACTATCTGTGGTTAAGCCTTCTTTTTCGAGAAGGTTAAGAGTGTCGCGATCTACTATAATTTCCGTAAGCACATTTTCGTGTCCGTAACCTCGTCTTGGATCGCGGTTTTCAATGTCAATAAGTTCTTGAATAGTATTAATTCCATTTCCAACAACATGGGCAGGAACTCTTTTTGCTGCAGCAACTACTTTATTATTAATAACCAGTACTCTAAAGTCATATCCTGTAATGAATTTTTCAACAATTACTCGCCTACTGTACTTTTGTGCATGAGCTAAGCCTGCTTTAGCACTTTCCCAGTCCTTTACGTTGATAGAAGCTCCTTTTCCGTGATTTCCGTCAAGTGGTTTGATAACAATTGGATAACCGATTTTTCGGATGGTGTTTTCTAAATCTTCTTCATCCACACATATATCACCTTTTGCCACAGGAATTGAAGCATTGTCAAGCATTCGTTTAGTAGCTTCTTTATCACATGCAATATCCACGGCAATATGACTTGTTTGGCACGTAATAGTTGCCTGGAAACGCATTTGATTTACTCCATATCCTAATTGTACTAACGAATTTGTTCCTAAGCGAATCCATGGAATATCTCTTGAAACAGCTTCTTCTACAATACTTCCCGTACTTGGTCCTAATCGTACACGCTCTCTGATTTCCTTCATTTTTTGAATATCTTTCTCTACATCATATTCTTCTCCGGAAATCAAAGCTTCTGCAATTCTGACGGCAGCTTCTGCTGCATATTCTCCTACGCTTTCTTCAACATAACTGAATACAACATTGTAAACACCGGGATCTTTAGTTTCACGAGTTCTCCCGAATCCTGTATCCATTCCTGCAAGAGTTTGAATTTCTAATGCAATGTGTTCAATAACGTGTCCCATCCAAGTTCCTCGCTCTACTCTGGCAAAAAATCCTCCCGGAACTCCTTCCGAACAGCGATGCTCGTACATTGTAGGAAACATTTTTTCGATTCTTTCTCGAAACCCTTCAATGGTGTTTGTAGGACGTTGTTCCATTTCTTCTAAATCCAGACGCATCTGGATGAGTTTTTTTCTTTTTACGCTCCAAATGTTAGGTCCTCGCAAAGCTTGTATTTTTAATATCTTCATACTTTTTTATGAGTTTTTTTGTTAGTGTTTAATTTTAGGTTTATTGGATTGGTAATAAATTTATCTAAAGTAATTTTTTTTTATTAAACACCAAATATATTTTTTATTTTTTGTGAGAAAATTTATTTTTTACCTATTAAAGAAGCAGATTTAAACAGTTTACGTATTTTTGCACTTATGAAAAAAGTAAAAGGAAAATTAATAATAATAGGTGGTGCTGTAGATACGGGAAGTTTTACGGAAACCTCGTTTGATGCTAATGTAGCTAACAATTTGAATTTCTTCGAGACAGGAATTCTAAAACGTATTTTAGACGAGTCAAAACACAAGAAAAAGTCGAGAATTGAGATTGTTACCACAGCTTCAAAAATTCCGAAAGAGGTTGGTCATGAATATGTAAGAGCTTTCAACTATTTAGGAGCTGAGAATGTAGATGTTTTAAATATCGAAAAAAGAGATGAAGCTTCTTATGAGCCTTATATCAAAAGATTGAAAGCAGCTGATGTAGTAATGTTTACGGGAGGAGATCAACTTCGATTAACTTCAATTTTAGGAGGAACTACCTTTCATGATGTTCTGTTAGAAAAATACAGAAAAGAAGATTTTATTTATGTTGGAACATCTGCCGGAGCTGCTGCTGCTTCTGATGCGATGATTTATCAAGGGAGTAGTCAGGAGGCTCTTTTGAAGGGAGAAATAAAAATCACTTCAGGACTTGGGCTTATCGGAGGAGTTATTATTGATACTCATTTTGTGAAGCGAGGAAGAATCGGAAGACTTTTTAATGCAGTAGTTACTAATCCGAAAGTTTTAGGAATTGGTCTTGGAGAAGATACAGGTTTGCTTATAAAAGAAGGTAATCATATGGAAGCAATTGGTTCCGGTCTTGTGATTTTAGTGGACGGACAAAAAATAGCAGATACTAACCTTACCCAAGTTGATTTAGGTCAGCCGATTTCCATTAAAAATCTCATTGTACACGTAATGAGTATGCATGATACTTATGTGTTGAGTACTCGTGATATGAGTATTAATACTTCGCTATATGCATAATACTTCCTGTTAAATAGGCAAATCATCCAATAAATCTGAAACTTAAAATGAAACTGATTATTCACGGAGGATTTTTTAGTGAATCTTCGACAGATGCTGAGACAAAAAAAGCTAAACAAGATGCGCTTGTTTCAATCGTAAAACAATCTTTTGAATATTTAAAAACGCATACTGCTTTAGAAACGGTTGTTTATGCGGTTTCACTTTTGGAGGATGATGTTCTTTTTAATGCAGGCATTGGCTCACAAATTCAGAGTGACGGAAAAATCCGAATGACTGCTTCTGTTATGGACGGCGTATCCCAAAAAATGAGTGGGGTTATTAATATAGAAAATGTTAAAAATCCGGTTCAGGTAGCAGAAAAACTGTTGAATGTAAACGATAGAATTTTAGGAGGAGAGGGAGCAATAGATTTTGCCCGAAAAAACGGCTTTGAATATTTTTCTACGGAGACACCTCAAAGAAAAGAAGAGTATTTAGCAAAGTTAAAATCAACAGGAATAGGAACGGTGGGTTGTGTGGCTTTAGATAAGGAAGGAAAAATTGCTGTGGCAACCTCAACAGGAGGTAAAGGTTTTGAGATGGTGGGTAGAATTTCAGATTCGGCTACTGTTGCCGGTAATTATGCGAATGAATTCTGTGGAGTAAGTTGTACAGGAGTAGGAGAAGATATTGTAAGCGGAGCTGTAGCTGCAAAAATAGTAACTCGAGTTACAGACGGCTTTTCGTTAAAAGACGCATTTGCTAAAACTTTTGAAGAATTAAAGCCTTTTGACGGTTTTGCAGGAGCAATAGCTATTGATAAAAACGGAAATATTTATCACCAAGATTCTCACCCGAAAATGGTGTTTGCTTCGTTTGACGGAGAGAATACTAAGGTTTTTGAATAAATCCGGTTGAAAGGGTTATTTAATTTCTGAAAATATTTTTTTAATAACATTTTATAACGAAATATTATAATTGTTTTAGTAGATTTTTCGTATATTCGCAGGAATCAAAAAAAACTACTATATTTATATGTCAAAAACTGCTATATTAGAGATTGATGGAAAAAGATATGAATTTCCGCTAATCGTAGGAACAGAAAACGAAGTTGGAATTGATATTGAAAAGCTAAGAGCTTTGTCCGGAGCAATCACTATGGATCCGGGTTACAAAAACACAGGTTCTTGTATTAGTGCTATTACTTACCTTAATGGAGAAGAGGGAATTTTGCGCTACAGAGGATATGCTATCGAAGATTTGGCTGATAAAGCAAGTTTTCTTGAGGTATGTTTTCTGTTAGTTTTTGGTGAACTTCCTACTAAAGCCCAATTAGAAAAATTTGAAAATGATATCCGTAAATATACGTTGGTTCATGAAGATATGAAAAACGTAATTGACGGATTCCCTAAAACAGCACATCCAATGGGGATTTTGGCTTCTCTTATGAGTGCCTTAACAGCCTTTAACCCCAAAACAGTTAATGTGGATGATGAGAATGAAATGTACCATGCTGTTTGCAAGACCTTGGGTAAATTCTTGGTTATTGCAACTTGGACATACAGAAAAAGAGAAGGATACCCTTTAAATTATTATGATAACACTTTAGGTTATGTAGAGAATTTTTTACACTTAATGTTTAAACTTCCTACAGGCCCATATAAAATCAATCCGAAAGTAGTAAATGCTTTAGATAAACTGTTTATTTTACATGCAGACCACGAGCAAAACTGTTCTGCTTCGACTGTAAGAATGGTAGGTTCTTCACACGCAGGGTTGTTTGCTTCTATTGCTGCAGGGATTTCCGCTTTATGGGGACCACTTCACGGAGGTGCTAATCAAGCTGTGCTTGAGATGCTTGAGGCTATTCAGGCTGATGGTGGAGATACTGAAAAATACATTGCTAAAGCAAAAGATAAAAATGATCCGTTCCGTCTTATGGGATTTGGACACAGAGTTTATAAAAGCTTCGACCCGAGAGCTAAAATCATTAAAAAAGCAGCAGACGAGGTTTTGGAAGAACTCGGAATTGATGACCCGATTTTAGATATTGCTAAAAAATTAGAAAAAGCAGCCCTTGAAGATGAATACTTCAAATCAAGAAACTTGTATCCAAATGTAGATTTTTACTCAGGAATTATTTATAGAGCTTTAGGTATCCCAACTGATATGTTTACAGTTATGTTTGCTATCGGAAGACTGCCGGGATGGATTGCTCAATGGAAAGAAATGAGAGAAAACAAAGAACCTATTGGAAGACCAAGACAAATTTATACAGGTCATACCCATAGACCATTTGTAGAATTAGATAAAAGATAATATATATCTTTTTCTCTTGATTTAAGAAATAATATTTTAAGGACTTTATAATAAAAAATCCCCTTTTGGGGATTTTTTTATGGTTTTAAGTTTTTTGTAGAGCAATATTTTTGTAAACTTTTTTAGATATTATCAAACATAAAATATTGATATTTAGTAAATTAGTAATTAATTATTGATAACTTTTTTAAATAATTGGTTTTATATGTTGACTTTTTTTGTGTAATTTTATCCCATAGAAACCACAAAACAAAACAATCATGGGAACAGTTACAGAAACGGTAGTGCGGAAAACTTATTCCAATGAAGAAGTTTTCCAAGAGTCATTAAAGTATTTCAATGGAGATGATTTGGCAGCCCGAGTTTGGATAAACAAATATGCGCTTAAAGATTCCGAAGGGAATATTTATGAGAAGTCTCCTGCAGATATGCATCGCAGAATTGCTTCTGAAATTGCAAGGATAGAGGCAAAATATAAAAACCCAATGTCTGAAGAGGAGATTTATGACTTGATTAAAAACTTTACTTATATCATCCCACAAGGAAGTCCAATGACAGGAATAGGAAATCCGTTTCAAATTGCTTCTTTGTCTAATTGTTTTGTAATTGGAAATAAAGGAGAAAGTGACTCTTACGGAGGAATCATGAAAACTGACCAAGAACAGGTTCAGCTTATGAAGCGTAGAGGAGGAGTAGGACATGATTTATCGCACATTCGACCGAAAGGTTCTCCGGTTAAAAATTCTGCACTTACCTCTACAGGATTAGTTCCGTTTATGGAACGTTTTTCTAATTCAACTCGGGAGGTAGCTCAAGACGGACGTAGAGGAGCTCTTATGCTTTCGGTTTCTATCAACCATCCTGATTCAGAAGATTTTATTGATGCTAAATTAGAACAAGGTAAAATTACAGGAGCAAATGTATCGGTGAGAATTGACGACTCATTTATGCATGCTGTAAGAAATAATCAGATATATATCCAAAAATATCCTATTTTTAGTGAAAATCCTAAGTTTACTAAAGAGGTTAATGCTAAGGAACTTTGGAAGAAAATTGTTCATAATGCTTGGAAATCGGCAGAGCCCGGAATTTTGTTTTGGGATACTATAATTAGAGAATCTCTTCCTGATTGTTATGCTGATTTGGGGTATAAGACAATTTCTACTAATCCGTGTGGTGAAATCCCTCTCTGTGCTTATGACTCGTGTCGCTTACTTGCCATTAATTTGTTTTCTTATGTGGTAAATCCGTTTACGAAAGATGCTTACTTTGATTTTGAATTGTTTAAAAAACACGTAGGCTATGCTCAACGTATGATGGATGATATTATTGATTTGGAGCTTGAAAAAGTGGATGCCATCATAACTAAAATTGACTCCGACCCTGAAGATATGGAGACGAAGAGGGTAGAAAGAAATCTTTGGTTAGAGATTCGAAAAAAAGCCGAAGAAGGACGTAGAACCGGAGTAGGAATTACAGCAGAAGGCGATATGTTAGCTGCTCTTGGAATTCGCTACGGAAGCCCTGAAGGAAATGAATTTTCGGTAAAGATTCATAAAACTCTTGCTTTAGCTGCTTACAGAGCATCTGTAGAAATGGCAAAAGAAAGAGGAGCATTTGCCATTTTCGATGCTAAACGAGAAGAGAATAATCCGTTTATGTTGCGTATCAAAGAAGCAGATCCGCAGTTGTATAACGATATGCAAGAATATGGTCGTAGAAATATTGCTTTATTGACCATCGCTCCGACCGGAAGTACTTCACTTATGAGTCAAACCACATCAGGAATTGAACCTGTATTTATGCCGGTTTATAAAAGAAGAAGAAAAGTTAATCCGAATGATAAAGGTGTTCGGGTAGATTTTGTGGATGAAGTAGGAGATTCTTGGGAAGAGTATATCGTTTTTCATCATAAGTTCAAATTATGGATGGAAATAAACGGAATAGATACAACTAAAAATTATTCTCAAGAAGAAATCAACGAGCTGATAGCAAAATCACCATACTACAAAGCTACTTCTAACGATGTGGATTGGTTAAGTAAAGTAAAAATGCAGGGAGCTATTCAGAAATGGGTAGATCACTCGATTTCGGTAACCATTAATATTCCGAATGAAGCAACTGAAGAACTGGTAGATAAATTATATATGACCGCTTGGGAAGAAGGTTGTAAAGGTGTTACGGTTTATCGCGAGGGTTCTCGTTCAGGAGTACTAATTTCGGCTGAAGAAAAGAAAAAACCTAACGACATTGATGTAGTTGGTTACAAATTGGTTTTTCCGACTAAGCGTCCGCAAGTTTTGGAAGCAGATGTAGTTCGTTTCCAAAACAATAAAGAAAAATGGATTGCTTTTATTGGAACAATAGAAGGTCGTCCGTATGAAATCTTTACCGGACTGGCAGATGATGAAGACGGAATCTTACTGCCTCGTTGGGTTGAAAAAGGATTTATTATCAAGAATAAAGACGAAAAGGGTAATTCCCGTTATGATTTTCAATATGTAAATCAGAGAGGTTATAAGACTACCATAGAGGGACTTTCGTATCGATTTAACCCTGAATTTTGGAATTATGCAAAATTAATTTCCGGAACACTTCGTCACGGAATGGAAATTGAAAACGTAGTGGAGTTAATTAACAGTTTACAATTAGATAACGAATCTATCAATACCTGGAAGAATGGAGTGGCAAGAGCTCTGAAGCGTTACATTCCGGATGGTACTCAAGCTAAAGGAAAATGTTCAAATTGTGATTCTACAAATCTAATGTATCAAGAAGGTTGCCTGACTTGTAAAGATTGTGGTTCTTCTAAATGCGGATAGTTCAAGTAGAGTGTAATAACTTGTTATAAAAATCAGGGGTTTCATTTGAAACTCCTGATTTTTAATTTTATAGCTTTTAAAAATGTGATTAGTTATGGTTTTTCTTCAAAATACTTTCAGCCAAAAGCTTCTTAGCTCTTAGTAATTTTACTTTTACATTACTTAAGGGTTCATTAAGCTGCTCGGAGATTTCCTGATACGAAAGTTCCTGAAAATAACGTAATTGTATAACTTCTTGATAATGAGGTTTTAGTTTTTTTATGTGTTTAAGCAGCTTATTCAGATTTTGTTCTTGAATGATTTTATCCTCAATTGTTGGAGAAGTATCCGGCATATTGTAAGCTTTTTGGCTCTCTTGTTCATTTTCGAGGTTCACAAAAAGCGAAGTTTTTTTCTTTCGCAACATATCAATATGCACATTTTTGGCAATCGAAATTAACCAAGTATTAAAGGCATATTCAGAGTTGTAAGTGTGAATTTTGTCAAATGCCTTTGAAAAAGTTTCAATAGTAATATCCTCTGCATCGGTTTCATTTTCTGTGCGTTGAAGCATAAAACCATAAACTTCATTCCAATAATAATCTAATAAAAACGTGAAGGCAACTTGATTTTTTAGCTTTGCCTTTTCGATATTTTGTTGGATTATTTCCGGAGTTACTTCCAATGTACGGGTTTTGAAAAAATGTTGCTTAAAAACACATTCAGTTGTGTGAAGATAAGAATTATTTCGATAATAGGGTAGAAATAAACAGTATCTTTTTCTTTGAGTTTTTTAGCCGAGAACCCTAAAACTAACCACGTTATTAAATATCGTATTCCGATAAGAGCAGCTACAAAAATCAGGTTGTACCCTATAGCCAAAAGAAAAATGGTCAAAATAATAAACCAAAACTGAGAAAAGTAAAATAACCCTAATTGAAATTTATCCGAAAACTTATAATGTTCGGCTGTTGAAGCGTGTCTTCTTTTTTGCTTGAACCAGTCAGAAAAAGTTTTTTTAGGTTCCGAATACGTAAAACTGTCAAAACTGAAACAAATAGCAGTGTTTTTAGAAGTTGAAGCCTCATTAATAAACAAGTCATCATCTCCTGAACGCACTTTTATATGACTTATAAATCCGTTGGTTTTAAAGAATTCTTCTCGTTTGTAAGCCAAATTTCGACCTACTCCCATATAAGGTCTTCCTGTTTTTGCCCACGAAAAATATTGGATAGCCGTAAGCATAGTCTCAAAACGAATCAGTTTATTTAGAAATGAGTCCTTAATTTTTGTGTATGCTCCGTAACCTAAGACGATAGTTTTGGTTTTAGTGAAGTGAGATGACATTTCAGTTATCCAATTTTTTGAAATCGGATAACAATCCGCATCGGTAAAAAGTAAGTATTCGTTTTTGGCTGCTTTGATACCGAGCGTAAGAGCATATTTTTTATTTCCCCAAAACGATTCGTTGTTTACTACATCAACAATTTTTATATTGTTGTGTTTATTTCGAAATTCTTTAAAAATATCGAGAGTCTGATCGCTTGAAGCATCATTTATCAGTACGATTTCAAAATCAGGATAATTTTGCTCCAATAAAAGAGGAATCAAACGTTTTACATTTTCTTCTTCGTTTTTTGCGCAAATAATTACAGAAATAGGAATTTTTTTCGGGTTTGAAGTTGGGATGCTACCAAAAGCAAAACGAGAAAAAATGCCTAAATAATATAACAGCTGAATAGCTACGATTCCTACAAAAATATAGAAAACAATATCTAAAACCATTTTGATAAACTACAAATTGGAAATTGCAAATAATATTACAAATTACGAGTTACAAAGGTAATTCGTAATTTGTAATTCATCACATTATTTTAGATTCTTCTCGAACGTCTTGAACTTGAATCAGAAGTTCTGCTTCTGGAAGATGAAGAATGTCTGGAAGAACTCCGTTCAGAGCGTCTTCCGGAAGATTTTTCCGCTACGAAACGCTCTCTGTTTCTTCCGAAACTTTCTTTTTTACCTCGTCCGTTATGGTCACGTCTGTTACTGCTTTTTCCTGAACTTCTGTCGTTTTGAGAGATTTCAACATTGATTCTTCGACCGTTCAGTGAAAAACCGTTTAGAGTTTCTATAACTAATTCTTGATGTTGCGGTTCGGTATTAAAGAAAGAAAAACCTTCCTTTACATCTACTTTGAACAAATCGTCTTTACCTAAATTCAAAGTTTCTTTCAAGAAGTCTTTTAGGTTCATCCAATCAAAGCCGTCTCGGGCACCAATATTTATAAAATAACGAATAGCACTTCCATCTTGAGCGTAATTCTCATATCCTTTGTTTGATTTTTCAGGAGAGATGTCTTTGCGCTTTTTGTAGTAGTTGATGAATCGGTTAAATTCAACTGAAACCATACGTTTGATAAGCTCTTCTTTACTTAACTCTTCTAAAACCTCAGTAATAGAAGGAAGAAAAGCATTAATTTCTTCACTGACTTCTACATTTTTGATTTTATTAGCTAAGTGGAAAAGCTGAATAGCACAGATTTCTGTCCCGCTCGGAATAGTTTTTTCTTCAAATTTCTGTTTAATAACTCGCTCAATAGCTGAGATTTTGCGAAGTTCACTTTTGGTGACAATTACAATCGAAGTTCCTAATTTCCCGGCACGTCCTGTACGTCCGCTTCGGTGGTTATAGGTCTCGATATCATCCGGAAGTTGATAATTAATTACGTGTGTAATGTTATCTACATCAATTCCGCGAGCTGCAACATCGGTTGCAATAAGCATTTGAATTTGCTTAGCTCTGAATGACTTCATAACAGTATCGCGTTGTACTTGCGATAAATCCCCGTGTAGGGCAGCTGCATTATATCCGTCTTCGATAAGCTTTTCAGCTACAGCTTGTGTGTCACGTTTAGTGCGACAGAAAACCACTGAAAAAATATCAGGATTAGCATCAGCTAATCTTTTTAAAGCTTCATATCGGTCGCGAGCATTCACTACATAGAATTCGTGAGAAACAGTAGAAGAACCGGAGTTTTTTGTTCCAACGGTAATTTCGAGAGGTTTTCTCATAAATTCTTTAGCTATTCTGGCTACTTCGTTAGGCATTGTAGCTGAGAACAGCCATGTACTTTTGTCATCGGGAGAGGTAGATAATATCGAAACGATATCTTCATAAAATCCCATATTCAGCATTTCATCTGCTTCGTCAAGTACACAAAAATTAATTTTTGAAATATCAACATATCCCCTGTTAATCATGTCTTGCATACGCCCGGGGGTAGCTACAATAATTTGAGCTCCGCGTTTAACTTCTTTAGCTTGTTCAGTAATACTTGCACCTCCATAAACTGCTACAACATTTACATTTTTTTCGTATTTAGAATACGCTTTAAGCTCGTTTGTGATTTGCAGACAAAGTTCTCTGGTAGGAGATAGCACAAGTGCTTGTGTCGTTCTGCTGTTAGTGTCAATTTTTTGGATAAGCGGAAAACCAAAAGCCGCTGTTTTTCCCGTTCCTGTTTGGGCAAGAGCAACAATATCCGTGTCTTTTTCTAAAAGGATTGGAATTGCTTTTTCTTGCACTTCTGAAGGTTGTGTAAAACCTAAATCCCCAATGGCCTGTAGTAAGGACTCCTGTAGTCCTAATTCTTGAAATTTATTCATATAATTTTTTAAAATAGGTGCAAAGGTAATCTTTTTTGATTTAATATTGATAACTAATGGATTAAGTTTAATTTTTTCCTTACATAGTTTTGTATATTTTTATGAAATATAAACTAATAAAAGACTCAGTAAATCATAAAAATACCAAATAAACCTTATTTTTGCACATCATAAATAAATACAACACAACTACAATTAACAATAAAATGACTACTGATAATCGCTACAACCAAA
>CAZVQI010000039.1:0-13689 GCA_964629155.1 uncultured Flavobacterium sp. | reverse complement strand
CGCCTCAACGCGAACTGCTCGTACTGCGATCACCGTCGTCACTGCCCGGCCTACACCGACGCGCTCAAGGGCAAGCGCGAGTTCATCTGCGAGGACCTTGCAGACCTCGAGGCGGTCGCCCGCGAGCGCGAGGAGGTCGCGCGGCTCGCGAAGGCGCTCTACGCCCGCAAAGAGGAGCTCGAGGACGTTCTCAAGGCGCACCTCAAGCACCAGGACGAGCTCGTCCTCAGTGGCGTCCGCTACCGGATGTTCGCCGCCACGAGCTTCGACTACCCGCTCGAGCCGACCATCTCGCTGTTGTCCGAGGTCTCGGGTCTCACGCGCGACGAGCTGCTCGAGAAGCTCGGCGCGATCGACAAGAAGGCGCTCGACGTCCTGCTCAAGTCGCTGAGCAAGCAGCTCGACAAGCCTCGGGTGTCGCTGCTCAAGGCAGAGCTCGACGCGCACGCCCACAAGAAGGTGTCTCCTCGCTTCTGGGCGAAGGAGGTGGCCTGATGTTGCCGGCGCTCAACCTCCCGCAGCGCGAGGTCCCCGCGCTCGTCCGTCGCGATGTCTCGCGCTCCGACGTCCCGCCGCCGCAGCAGGCGCTCGCCTTCGTCGACCTCGAGACGACGGGGTTGGATCCGTCGCGACACGACATCCTCGAGATCGCCGTCCTCCGCGTCGACGCGCGGTCGCTCGAGGTGCTCGCCCAGCGCGACACGCTCGTCGCTCCAGAGCGCCTCGAGGACGCGCAGCCCGAGGCGCTTTCCGTCTGCGGCTTCTCGAAGGCGGCCTGGACGAACGCTGTCTCGCTCCGCGAGGCGCTGCTCGCCATCGCCCCGCTCCTGGAGGGAGCGCTCATCGCCGGCCACAACGTCGGTTTCGACTGGGCCTTCCTCGAAGCCGGCTTCCATCGCGCGGGGCTCACACTGCCGCGCGTCGACTATCACCGCCTCGACACTGCGAGCCTCGCCTGGCCGCTCGTCGCGAGTGGTGAGTTGTCATCACTCTCGCTCGACGGCCTCGCGACGTTGCTCGGCATCGATCGCCCGCGACCTCACCGGGCGCTCGCGGACGCTCGCTGCGCGCTCGAGGTGGCCCGTCGCCTCGCGGAGCGCATGCGGATCGGCGGCCGTGTCACCGCGCTCGCCGTCGACGAGCGAGAGATCTGCGAAGCGCTGCTCTCGCGCCTCGAGCAAGGCCGCAAGCAGTACGGCCCGTGGCGCGTCGACGATGGTCGCGACTACCCGAGCGAGGCATACGTGGAGGTGCTCGACGGGCTGCACTACGTCGCCGCCGAGCTCGTACGCCGGCGTCGCGCCGAGGGCGCGCGTCGCCGCCGCGTCTACGTCTGCCACCCGTTCGCCGACGATCCTGCCGGCAACATCGAGCGCGTGCGCGTCATCAGCCGCCAGCTCCTCGACGAGGGGCTGATGCCGGTCGCGCCGCACCTCTACCTGCCGCAGCTCGTCGATGAGTCGAGCGAGCGCGAGCAGGCCCTCCAGCTCTGCCTCGAGCTGCTCGGCACGTGCGACGAGGTTCGCGTCTATGGCGACAGCGTCACCGAGGGCATGGAGCGCGAGCTCCGCGAGGCGAAGCGTCTCGGTCTGCATGCCCACTTCGTTCGGGAGGTGCGGGCATGAGCGGCGCGCGCTCTCGGAGGAAGGGCGCGGCGTTCGAGCGCGAGCTCGTGCGGCGGTTCCGCGAAATCATGCCCGACGCCGGCGTTCGTCGTGGGCTCCAGTACCGCGCGGGCCAGGAGGCCTCGGACGTCGAGGTGCCGTGCTTCTGGGTCGAGGCGAAGCACCACCACCGCACCAACGTGCGCGCGGCGATGAGGCAGGCGATCGATGCATGCCCGCCCGGACGCTGGCCCATCGCCGTCTGCAAGGACGACCACGCGACGCCGCTGGTCACGATGCAGCTCGAAGACTTTCTCGAGCTCGTCGGCGAGTGGTGGGAAAGGCGGGACCGATGAGCGGCGCCCTTCGCACCGTCATCGAGCGGCTGCGTCGGGAAGTGCTCGCAGCACCTCGGCGCAGCTTCGACGTCGGCCGCGCGCGGCACCCCGCGCTCGCGCCCCACGAGGGCGTCGCGTCCGTGCTCGCAGCGCTCGCCGACGATCGCGAGCACACGTACCCGGAGCGCGACGCGCTCACGCGCACGCTGCTGGCCGAGCACCGGGAGAGCGGCGACGCGCTCTGGGCGTCGATGCTGCTCGTCGCCTACTACCCGATGCTGAGCCGCCTGCGGCACAGGCTGGTCTGCGACACCGTCCCACGCGATGAGCTCGACCAGGTGGTCGTCACGGCGTTCCTCGGAGCGATCAGCGAGCTGTCGCTGTTGGACCACGCTGACCGGATCGCATTGCGACTGCGGCAGCGCACTGAGCGTCAGGTGTTCGCCTTCCTGCGCAAGGAGCGCGAACAGCAACACCCGAGCGCCACGTCCGACGAGCTCGCGACGCTTGGAGCCGAGATCACCGAGACGGGCAGGACGGCGACGACGGATGAAGCGCTGTTGGACGTCACGTTGCTCCTCGAGCGCGCGGCCCACGAGGGGCTCTCCAAAGCCGGCATCGAGGTGATAGAGGCGACGGTGCTCCGGCGCGAGCGGCTTAGAAGCTACGTCGAGCGCGTCGCCCCGGACGACGACGTCGAACGGGAGCGCATGTATCAGCGGCTCAAGCGCCAGCGCACCCGCGCCCTTCGACGCCTCCGCGCGCTGCTCGCGCGGACCCCGACCCAGCTCGCGAGCGGCTTCTGAGGTGGCAGCGATGACCGACTCGGCTAGGGCGCAGCGAAAAGGTGGTCGGCCTCGCCGTGAGGACGGACCGAAGATGCCGTACCACGAGGTTGATCGCTTGCTCGTGGAGGGCGAGCTCATCGTCGGCGAGGACGGCGTAGAGCGGCGCGTCTGGCTCTCTCAGCGCGACGTGGCCGCGCGCTTCCACGTGTCGCCGAGCCTGGTCGCCGCGTTCGCGAAGCAGCATCGCTGCACCGAACGCCGCAAGGAGTTTGAGGCGAGAGGGACCGCCGCGCCGACGTCCGAGGAGAACACGAACGCGCTCGAGGAGACACCGACGCCGGAAGGGGCGGTCAGCGAACCGCCCATGCAGGCGCCGAGACGCAAGCCCGGCCGTCCTCGCAAGGCGGAGGCTCCGCTCATCTCCTATGAGGAGCTGGATCGCCTGCTCGTGTTCGGCGAGGTACAGCTGCTCGAAGACGGTACGAGCACCACGGTCTACCCGACGTACCGCGCGCTCGCCGAGCGCTTCGGCGTCGCGCCGAGCGTCATCGCCAGCTACGCCAAGAGCCGCAACTGCCTGAAGCGGCGCGAGCAGACCGCGACTCGCGTCGCCGTTCGCACCGAGGAGAAGCTCATCGACCTGCGCGCCGAGGCGCTCGCGGTCGGTGAAGCGCGCCTCGTCCAGATGATCGACGAGTTCCTCCTTGCCTTCGAGAAGGCTCTCAAGGAGGGGCGCGTTCGAGCGGACAACCCCACCGACGTCAACACGCTGGTGCGGCTCAAGCAGTTTATCCTCGGCGGTGCCGACTCGCGGCAGGAGGTCCGGAACATCCTCTCGCTCGAGGCGCTCCAGGAGCGCTATGCGCGCACGATGCGGGAGCAGCGTGACGCGTCGCCTGCGATGGCGGGCGTCATCGACGTTCGCTCGGAGCCGGCGTCAGCACCCGGAACTGAGCAGGCCGAACCGAACGCGGAGATGCACGGTCAGTTGCAGCCTCCGCGCTCAGTTTCCCGAACCTCCGACCCCCCGCCGCCCCCCAGCGACGGCACCCTTGGGGAACCGAACACGTCCCGCGCGCTGCTCAATGAGGTGCGCGAGCTCGTACGCCTGGCCCGTGAGCTGGCGGAGCAGATGGATGCCCCGAAGGCCGACGACGAGGCGCTGCTCGAGGTCCGGGTGCTGCGGGCGACTGAGCGCGTCGAGGCGCACCTTGGGCCTCGTGAGGGCGCCGACGTTGGCCCACGTCGCGCCGCGGACCCGGAGGATGGCCCATGATCGCCCCTGTCGCGCCGGGCCGCCCACGCGGCCACGAGGACGCAATGGCAGCGACCACGCGCGCGCCGACCGCCGGTAAGAGAGAAAAGCGGCGGTTCGTCGACAGCGCCAAGCGAGTTCTGGCGGGGTTGGGGGCGCTGTTCGGGCGCCGTCTTGCCGTCCTCAACCGCCGCTTTCCCTGGCTCGGGCGCCTCGCGCTCGGCCCTGCGCCCGCGGCGGCGGGCGCACCAGCGCCTCCGAGGGCCGGCACCTGCCTACAACCTGCCGCATGTAGGGGGGGAGGGTCCAGCTTTCGTGCCCGAGCGCCCGCCAGGCGCAGTGCCTGGGCCCGTTTTCGAGCGCGGCAGTTTTGGGAAACTGAGCGACCCAGAAATTACGAACCGAGCACGGTCCGCCAAACTGAGCAGCGAGGCTCGTTCGGATATGCCGTGCAGGTGGCGTCGAAACTGAGCGGCGCCTCGTCGCGCGTCCGCCTCACGCCCTGCTTGTCAGCAGATGAGCCCCTGCACCGACCGGAGCAGCTCCTCGTCGGACGGGTGCGTGTAGATGCTCGTCGTGAGGACCGACTTGTGGCGGGCGAAGCGCTGCGTGAGCCGGAGGTCGCGGCTCGCGCGGTGGAGGTTCGTGCAGGCGGTGTGCCGCAGCGCGTGGAAGTTGAAGCGGCGATCGAAGCCGGCGCGCTGCTGCCAGACGCCGAAGGCGTGGCGCAGCTGGCGCGCGGAGAGCCGGCGCCCAAGGCGGCTCACGAACACCGGCGTGCTCGGCGTGATGATTTCGCCGGCGCGCTTGCGCCCGGCGAGGAGCTTCTCGAGCTTGGCTCGCACGACATCGGGGAGCAGCACCTCCTGCGGCGCGGGCTCTTGGCTCGCTCGCTTGAAGACGCGCAGCGAGATCCGGCGCTTCGCGCGCCCTGCCTCGTCGAACAGGTCGCCGACGTCGAGCGCGAGGATCTCGTGCTCGCGCAGCCCGGCGCCGAGCGCGAGGCTGTAGATGACGTGGTCACGGAACCCGTCCTTGCGCTGCCCTGTGACCTTCAGCAGCAGACGCTGCTCGGCCTCCGTGAGCGTGCGCGCGGGTCGCGAGGTGGCGTCGGCGTAGGCGGTCATGGCGGCTCTCCTTGTCGCGGCGCGCGGCCGCGCACGAGCCCATACAGGCTTCGGTTCCCGAGGAAGGCAAGGTCTCGGACGACCTCGCGGAGGGCCGCATGACGCTCGGGATCGTCAAGCGCACCGAGGAAGAGTTCGCCGAGTGGCTCGCCACGGAAAGCGGCTTCATCGAGGGGCTCGCGTCCTACGACGACGAGCCCGTTGCGCTCGAGCAGTACCAGCGGGAGTTCCTCGCCAACCGCGCGCGGTTCCGGTGGGTCACGAAGAGCCGCCAGGTCGGCTTCTCGTTCCTGTTCGCCCTCGAGGCGCTCGCCCGCTGCCACCTGCGCGAGAAGCACACGGCCGTGTTCGTCTCGTACAACCTCGACGACGCGAAGGAGAAGATCCTCATCGCGCGGCAGGTCCACGAGGAGCTCCCCCTCGCGTACCAGAAGCGGCTCGTCGTCGACTCGAAGACCGAGCTCGCCTTCGAGTCGAACGGCGCGAGCAAGCGGCTCTCGCGCATCCTCTCGCATCCTTCGAAGGCGCCGCGCGGCAAGAAGGGCGACGTCTACCTCGACGAGCTCGCGCACTACGTGAACGACCGCGAGGTGTACCGGGGCTCGACGGCGCTCATCCTGCGGAGCAACGGGCAGCTCACCGGATGCAGCACCCCGCTCGGCCGTCGCGGCATCTTCTGGGAGATCGCGAACGAGGAGCTGCGAAAGTACCCGCACCACACGCGGCAGCTCGTGCCCTGGTGGCTGTGCCGTTTCTTCTCGACCGACGTGCTCACCGCGTCCGCGGTCGCGCACGATCTCTCCACCGAGGAGCGCGTCGCGCGCTTCGGTCGCCCGACGATCGTCGAGCAGTTCGACTCCCTGCCGATCGAGGACTTCCAGCAGGAATTCGAGGGGAAGTTCGTCGACGAGACGTACAGCTTCTTCCCGTATGAGCTCATCCTGCCGTGCACGAGCGACGAGCTCGTGCTCTACGACGAGCCGACGAGCGTGCGCGCGCCCGAGGGGCGCATCGTCGCGGGCTTCGACGTCGGCCGCACACGCGACCGCTCCGAGCTGGCGGTGTTCGAGGAGATCGAGGGCCGCTTCACCGCACGCATGCTGCGGACCTTCGAAGGCGCGCCCTTTGCTGAGCAAGAGGCCGAGCTGCGGCGACTGCTGGGCACGCTGCCGGTCGCGAGGCTCTCCATCGACCGGAGCGGCATCGGCATGAACCTCGCCGAGAACCTATTGCGCGACTTCCCGCAGGTCGTCGGGGAGAACTTCACCAACGAGGCCAAGGAGCGCTGGGCGACCGACTTCAAGATCCTGCTCCAGCGCCGCGACGTGACGCTGCCGCGTGACCGCGAGCTGGTCGGCCAGATCCACGCTATCAAGCGGCGAGTGTTGCCGTCTGGGAAGGTGAGCTTCGACGCCGAGCGCAACGCGCGCGGCCACGCCGACAAGTTTTGGGCGGTGGCGCTCGCGTGTCAGAAGGAGCGCACGGCGAGCGGCCCGCGCACCGGCGAGATCGGCGTGCGTGTTCTCGGATGAGGAGCTCGCGATTCAGATGCGCCGGACTCGTTGAAGGCCGGCAAGTGAAGCCAACGACGGGTAACGCTCGTGCAGTTCCTCAAGCGTGAGCGGACGACCATCGGGCGGCGCACCATCAAGGAACGCGTCGGACCAGTCTCCTCGGTGGTTCATGACAACGTAGACAAGGAACGTGCCGTCCGATCGCGCGAAGAGTTCCGACCATCGGACGGCGTTCAGATTCTCGAAGCGGTCTTCGGCGAGCAAGCGCGCCTCGAACTCGATCGTCTCACGTTCGACGGAGATGTCGGCGCGGTGCGACCAGAGCACTCCGACATCTCGACGATGCACCGGGATGTCGCGTCCTGATCCGACTGGCTCGTGGAAAGTTGCTGGTCGCCGCTCGGCCTTGAACCCACTTGCCCGATATGCCCACCACTCGTCGCGATGCCGACGAAGCTCGCTCGGTGAGTACTTCGTTCCACGTGGATGCCGAGCGTTGTAGTGCCCCGCCTCTCCGTGACATCTGGAGCACAGGACGATCGCATTCTCGAGCGTGTTCGGTCCGCCATCTGCCTCCTGAACGATGTGGTGCACCTCGGCGTCGCGCCCGGCGTGCATGTGACACACACAGCAGTAGCGACCGGAGCGAATCAGGGCCTCTTCGCGCACTTCTTTCGAGAACGGCACGAGGCGTAGTCTAGTCCGTCCCCTCCCGCCCACGCCCCGCCGCTTTGCCCCACCGGAGGCGAGGCGCGCGGTCCAGATGCTCGGTGCCCAGGTGGACTGCCTCCTCGCAGGCTGGCCAAGCGCCTCGCCTCCGCTGTCTCGCGGAGTCCACCCATGCGGCGCATTCTCAAGACCTTCGTCATCCCGGACGGAAAGCCCGCGGGCACGCCCCCCGAGCCCGGGCCCGACGTCGAGCTCGAGGCGCCCACCGAGGACGGGCTGCTCGCCGCCGCCCACGAGGCGCTCGCCAAGCGGGGCCAGCGGGCTCGCGCCGTCTCGTTCACCCCGACAGGGCTCGTCGCGTACGCGGAGGCCGCCCGGTGACCATACCCGGCGCCGTCCGCGATGCGGAACGCAGCCTGCAGACGATCCTGAAGGCCATCGTCGTCGGGGCGCGGGTCCAGGACCCTGCGAGCAGACCGGGCGGCGAGGACACCGCGACGGCGTTCGCGGCCGCGGGCGCGCTCCAGCCTCCGTACGACCCGGAGGCGCTCTGCCTGCTGGTCGAGCACTCCAACTCGCTCCGCCAGAACGTCGACGCCTACGCCACGAACATCGACGGCAACGGCTTCCGCTTCGAGCCTGCGATCGACTTCGACGCAGAGGACGCGCGCCAGAAGGTCGCCGATGCGCTGATGCTGGAGCGGGTCGCCGCGCGCGACGCCGGCACGCTCCCCGAAGGCATGCCCATCTACCCGAGCGCCGAGGAGACCTCGTCGCGCCTCGCCGAGCTGCGCCAGCTCGCGCGCATCGAGCGCGCGCGCCTCGACTCCTTCTTCGACTTCGCGTGCTTCGATCACTCGTTCGTCGACCTGCGCCGCCGCACGCGCCAGGACCTCGAGGTCACCGGCAACGCCTTCTGGGAGGTGCTGCGCGACGGTAAGGGCGATCTGGCGAGGCTCGTCTACGTCCCGTCGTATACCGTCCGGCTGCTGCCGCTCGACCGAGAAGCTGTCGAGGTTCGCGAGCGCGTCCGCGTCTCGCCCATCTCCTTCGACACCGTCAGCGCGCGGCGACGACTGCGCCGCTACGTGCAGATCCAGGGGACCGAGCGGGTCTACTTCAAGTCGTTTGGTGACCCGCGCGTGGTCTCACGCGAGACAGGCCGCGTCTTCCCCGATGTGGCCGCGCTGCGGGCGGCGCACCCGGACGACGCGCCAGCGACCGAGCTCCTCCACTTCGCCATCCACTCGCCGCGCTCGCCCTACGGCGTGCCGCGCTGGGTCGGCACGCTGCTGTCGGTGCTCGGTTCGCGGCAGATGGAAGAGGTCAACTACCTGTACTTCGAGAACAAGAGCGTGCCGCCGATGGCGCTGCTCGTCTCCGGTGGACGACTCTCCGAGGCGTCGGTGCCGCGCATCGAGCGGTTCATCGAGGAGAACCTCAAGGGCAAGGCGAACTTCCACAAGATCCTCATCCTCGAGGCGGACGGTGCGGGCACCGGCGACGGCGGGCGCGCGAAGATCGAGCTGCGTCCGCTGACCGACGCGCAGCAGCAAGACGCGCTCTTTCAGGTCTACGACGAACGGAACATCGACAAGGTCGGCAGCGCGTTCCGGCTGCCGCGCCTCTTGCGCGGCGAGAGCAAAGACTTCAATCGCGCAACCGCCGAGAGCGCGCTGCGCTTCGCCGAGGACCAGGTCTTCCAGCCCGAGCGGGACGAGTTCGACTTCCTCATGAACCGCAAGCTCCTCGCGGACATGGGCATCCGCTTCTGGCGCTTCCGCTCGCAGACGCCGGTGACGCGCGACCCCGAGCGTATGACCGAGATGGTGGAGCGGCTCGTGCGCGTCGGCGTGCTCACGCCCGAGGAGGGGCGCCTGCTCGCGGGCGACATCTTCAACCGCGAGTTCAGGAAGATCGGCGACGACTGGACCAAGCGCCCGATCACGCTGACGCTCGCGGGCATCCAGACGGGCGTGGAGGATCTGAAGCCAAAGGCGGCGGGCGCCGAGTCCCTGCTGCCGAGCGCGAAGCAGCTCCTCGCTCTGCGTGAAGAGCTGCGCGCCGAGGAGGAGCGGCTCGCGGCCGGAAGGCTCGAGCTCGCGCGTCGCTATCAGGACGTCGAGCACGTGAAGGTGCCACGCGAGGAGTTCGTGCGTTGGTTCGACGAGGTGCACGATGCGACCTGAGCTGCGGCGCGCGTGGGTACAACAGGCCCAGCTCGATGCGGAGCGGGGCGTGATCGAATGTCGGATGTGCCGCCACCACGCGAGCCTCGACGAGACGACGACGCTCTGGCGCAACGGACTCCTCGTGTTCGCGCTCTGCGACCGCTGCGCCCGCGCGCACGACGTCGTGCTGTCGCCGACCGACGCCGGCATCGAAGTGCGCGCTCGGCGCCGCGGGCCCCTGATCGTCGGAGGCGGCGTGTGAAGGTCACGCCGTCCTCCAAGCGACCGTGCCGGCTCGAGCGAGGCGAGGTCCGGCGCGTTCCCCAGGAGCGGACGGGCCTCCTCGTCGGCTACCACGTGTGCTGCCCCCGCTGCGGCTTCGTCACGCCGGCGCTCGAAGGCGACGCGGAGCTCGAGATCGAGGAGGGAGACGCCCCGGACGACCTCACGTTCTCGCGGGCGCTTCGCTGCACGTTCTGTCGCGTGCTCCTCCACCTACACCACGGCGAGCTGCGGCTCGAGGAGGACGCCGATGTGCGGAACGTCCGCTACCGATGAGCACCTCGTCTTCGTGCACGAGGCACGCCTCGCAGCGGACGAGGTCGTGTCGCGCTACCTCGGCGCGCCGATCGCCAAGGCGATGGACCTCGGCACCCCGTCGGGCTTCGATCGCGCGGTGGCGCTCCTCGCCGCCCGCTTGCGCCGCGCCACGGGACGAGCCGACGCCGACGCGGTTCGGGAGGCAGTCGCCGTCCTCGACGTCGACTGGAGCCGCACGACGGCCGCCCAGCGGCGCCGTCTCGTCGCGCAGGCGCTGGCGGCCGCAGGTCGAGCCACGGCCGTCATCCCCGCGCGCATCCAAGCGCCGCTCGGCGACGCCGCCGAGTCCGTCGTCGCCGCGACGCGGACGCAGGCGCGACGGGCGCAGAGGCTCGCGATCGCGGCCGACTTCAACGCCCTCGATCGTCGCGTCGTTCGTCACGTCGTCACCTCGCAAGGCAACTTCGTGCGCGACGAGTACGGCCGCCGCCTCGACGCGTTCGGTGAGCAGGCGCGCGCCATCGTCGCGACGGGTCTCGAGCAGGGGCTCGGCCGCGACGACATCGCCGCGGACCTCGAACGCGCCGCCCGGGCGGCGTTCGTTGAGCGAGCTCCGTACTACTGGGAGGTGGTCGCGAGCTCGTTCATCAGCCAAGGGCGCTCCTTCGCGCAGATGAGCAGCTACGCGGAGGCCGGCATCCAGCGGTATCGCATCGAGGCAGTCCTAGACGAGCAGACCACGAACATCTGCCGCTTCCTGCACGGCAAGACCTTCTCGGTCGCCGACGCCCTCCGGCGCTTCGACCGCATCGAGCAGCTCGACGATCCCGAGGCCATCAAGCAGGCGATGCCGTGGGTCCGAGAGGCACAGGATCGTGAGACGGGCCGCATCCGGCTCTACGTAGACGCCGGCGCCGGCAGGCGCGATCTCGCGGAGGTCGCCCGCTCCGCGCTCGGTACTCGAGACGACCGCGGAGACTTTCGCGCCCTCGCGAGCGACGGCGCGTTGAACGAGGTCGGGATCGGCTTCCCGCCATACCACGGGCTCTGCCGGTCCACGACGCTCGCGGTCGTGTAGCCCAACCTACACCGCGTCAAACTCCGGTCGGTAGCGAACAACGCCCGAAACACCCTCCAGGCCGCCTGGCATGAGCGCCCGAACGAAGAAGGCCTCGTCGTGTCCCTTCTCCCAGCGGATCCCGAGCGCGGGCGCGGGAACGAAGCCGTGGCGCGGGTAGTAGTCGGCATGACCGAGCACGACGCAGAAGGGGTGGCCCTGAGCGCGCAAAGCCCGGAGCCCTTCCTCGATCAATCGCGAGCCGATCCCCTGCCGCTGTCGTGACGGCGCGACGGCCATCGGCGCCAGGCCGATCCCGGTCACCGTGCGGCCTTTCGCCTCGACGGTGACGGGCGAGAAGGCGATGTGTCCGACGAGCGCTCCGTCCACCACAGCGACGAGCGACAAGCTGAGAGCGCCATTCGCGCGGAGCGCGTCGACCAGCCGTGCCTCTGCATCGGTCCCGAAGGCCGACGCGTTCAGCGCGTGGATGGCCGGCTCGTCCCCCGGCATCTCTCGTCGGACGTCGAGTCTCATCACGTCCCTACTACCACGTGTCCCCTCCGCACGCGGGTGCCGGCTTTGCCCCTGCGGAGGTCGACGCATGCCCGACACTGCCAAGCCGCGCGAGCCCGTGAGCCCCGCCCACGATCAGGGGGCCGCCGAGGGGCCGTCCGTGGCTTCGAGCGAGCGGAAGCGCGACGAGCCGGTGGTGTGGCCGCGGGACATGAACGCGCCCGCCACGCAGGACCCGACCTGGGGCTTCGACCCGGAGGCGCTGCGGAATGCGTGACCGACGCGAGGCCGCGATCGCCCACGCGCGCCGCGTCCTCGCGGCGAACAAGCGCGCGCTAACGGACGCCGCGGAGGTCGAGAAGACCATCTGGGGCTCGCCCGCGGGCAAGAAGCGCCTCGCGGACCGCCTCGTGGCGATGCTGCCGGCGCACAAGACGTACGTCGAGCCCTTCGCCGGCAGCGCCGCGGTGCTCTTCGCCAAGGAGCCCTCGGAGGTCGAGGTCATCAACGACGCCGACCCGGAGATCGCCGAGGCCTACCGGCTGCTCAAGAAGCTCACGCCCGAGGGGCTCGAGCGGCTCAAGGAGCTGCCGTGGGTCGGCGACGAGAAGACCTTCAAGGCGCTGCTCGACGCCGAGCCCGCGGACGACGTCGAGCGGCTGCACCGCTTCTTGTACCTGACGCACTTCTCGTACGGGAAGATGCGAGGCCGGAGCTTCAGCCCGTCCGTCATCGGCGTCGAGGCGAAGACCATCCAGCGCATCGAGCAGTTCGCCCCGCGCCTCAAGCACGTGAAGGTGTACAGCGGCGACTACGAGAAGGTCGTCCGCAAGTACGACGCGAAGGACACCGTCTTCTTCCTCGACCCGCCGTACCCCGGCTACAACGTCGACGTTGGTGAGGCCGAGTTCGACGAGGAGCGCTTCTTCGCGCTGCTCAAGTCGCTCAAGGGCAAGTTCCTCATCACCTACGGCATACGCGGCAAGTTCCCCCAGCTGGTGAAGGATTCCAGCTTTTGGGTGAAGCGCATCCGCACGCCGCGGACCATCGCCGCCATGCGCGGCGTCGGCGGCTCGTCGGTGCTGACCCAGCTGCTCGTCGCCAACTACGAGCCGACGTTCAAGGGGCTCGACGACACCCTCATCGTCGACGAGTGGGACGGCGCGTCCGTCGACGACACCTCCGAGCTCGAGAAGGCGCAGCCGTTCGGCACCTTCGGCGGCTCGTTCCAATACGCCAAGCGCATCGTCCCGCTCATCCCGGCGCACAAGACGTACGTCGAGCCCTTCGCCGGTGCGGCGGCCGTCCTGCACGCGAAGGAGCCGAGCGAGAGGGAGGTGCTCGCCGACCTCGATGACGACGTCGTGTTCCTCCACCGCAGCATCAAGGCGATGACGCCAGAGCGCGTCGCGGAGCTGCGCCGCCGCTTCGAGTGGACGGTCACAGAGGAGAGCTTCGCCAAGGCGCGCGACATGACGCCGCGAGACGACCTCGCGCGCTTCTACAAGCTCGTCTTCGTGCGTACGCACGCGCGCGACTGCCGCCCTGACGGCACGCACCCGGCGCGGCAGCACCTCGGCTCGACGACGAACCCCGAGAAATACCTGAGGGCCCAAGAGCGCCTGAAGGGCGTCACGATCCTGCGCCAGGACTACAAGAAGACGCTCAAGGCCTACGACGCGCCTGACACCTTCTTCTTCATCGATCCGCCTTACCCCGGCGAGTGGTTCGACAAAGACAAGGTCATCGACCTCGGGGAGTTCGTCGATGAGCTCGCCAAGGTGAAGGGCAAGTTCATCGCCGTTCTCAACCCGACGCCTGAGCACGTCGCCGCCTTCAAGCGCGTGGGCCACGTCTTCCGGCTCAAGGTGCGTGAGGCCTCGGGGCGCGGCGGCGCGAAGCTGGCCATGCGCCTCTTCGTCGCCAACTACCCGGTGCGCAAGGCAGAGGAGTTCGAGCTCGTGGCGAAGTGCGAGCACCTCCCGCTCGATTCGAGCGTCGACGCGCTGGTCTTCGACAAGACCACCCGGCTCGTGAAGGGCGCAGACCCGAGCGACGAGCGCTACGTGCTCGGCATCGTGCTCGAGCCCGAGGTGGTCGACGCGCAGGG
>CAZVQI010000038.1:0-13830 GCA_964629155.1 uncultured Flavobacterium sp. | reverse complement strand
CGAAATCTTAAAATGATTTTCTTTTTGAAGTATTTTAATGGTCTGCAAAACCGTTTTTTTGTTCTTTTGCTGATACTTTCCGATTAAATCTGACTTAGGAGTTTTGTGAATCAAATCCGAAGCAAAATAGATTTCAGAACGGTTTTGTTTTGCTGTTTTAAGGAAAACTCCTTTGGTTTCAGGAGTATATTCTCCGATTACAACCGGAATATTCGGTTTTATAATTCCTGCTTTTTCTGTTGCAATTTCAGCAAGTGAATTGCCAAGGAATTGCGTATGGTCAAATCCGATGTTTGTAATAACAGAAACAAGCGGAGAAATAATATTGGTAGAATCTAAACGCCCGCCCATTCCTACTTCAATCACAGCCACATCAACTTTTTGTTGCTTAAAATAATCGAAAGCCAGACCTACGGTCATTTCAAAAAAACTCAAATTATTACTTTCAAAAAAAGGTTTATGTTTTTGTATAAAATCACATACAAATTTTTGAGAAATTTTTTTTCCGTTGATTTTGATACGTTCTCTAAAATCTTTGAGATGAGGAGAAGTATAAAGCCCTACTCTGTAACCTGCTTCTTGCAAAACAGAAGCAATCATGCTCGATGTTGAGCCTTTCCCGTTGGTTCCGGCAATATGAATAGTTTTAATTTCCTTTTCAGGATTTCCGAGGTAGTCAGAAAGTAAAATAGTGTTATGTAAATCTTTTCGGTAAGCGCTTGCCCCCTGCTTTTGATACATCGGAAGCTGACTGAACATCCAGTTCAGAATTTCCTGATAATTCAACTTTATTCCTTAAGTTTAAAATTATATGTAATGGTTCCTACTTGTCTGTCAGGAGCTGTTGTACTCGGGTCAAATTTAGCCTGCAAAGCTGCCTGTTTTGCTATATCTACCAAACATTTGGCTGTATTGGTTGTTCCTCTCGCTCCGGGCTTCGCTTCAATGACCTTTCCGGTTCTGTCAACAAAAATCTCTACAACCACAATACCTTCTTCATTACATTTATATTGAGGAGCCGGCATTGCTATGGATTTTCGCCCGTCGAGTTTATAATTCCCGTGACCCGAACCGCTTCCTGCTCCTGAGCCTGTTCCATATCCTGAGCCTGTTCCTAATCCTTGACCACTTCCATGTCCTCCTCCTGAACCTGTCCCACTTCCGTCTCCGTCATATCCCTGACTGTTCAAATTACCCGATTGACTTCCTTGATTTCCTGTTTTATTAGAGTTGCCGTCTCCCCCTAACAAATTCCCTATGGCATCTGTTACAGTTTTATCCGGCTGAGGCTTTACCGGAGTATTTACTACAGGTTTAGCTTCCGGCTTATTTTCGGGTTTTTTCTCAGGTTGCTTTTTATCGTCTTTTTTGGGTGTTTCAGGTATTGCCACTGCATCTTCATTATCAGAAGTCAAAATTTCATTTTCGTCACTTTCAGATACAATTGTTTCCGCTTGAGAAGCGATTGGGTCAGCAGAAGTGTAATTATCTCCCATTCCATAATCGTCAAAACCAAAATTCAGAGCAATGGTGCCTCCACCTCCACCTCCTTCAAGTTCCTTAAATTCGGGAGGAAATATGGCTATAGACATCACCAGAATCATTATTACAAACAAAATAGCAGTAATAATGGCTGATTTCTTTTCCTCATTTGTTCTAAAAAACATCTTCTCCTGATTTTCCAATAATAACCAAAATTATGAAAATATATTGTATCTGAGATGTAATGGACTAAAAATTGTCTTTTTATTAGTAAAAACAAAAGACCTTTTTGAATGAAAAAGGTCTTTATTTGTATTTGAAAAAAGGGAGGTCTATTTTCCCTCTAATCTCATTTCCGAATTCTGTAAAATCACATTTATCATCGTTTTTTTCAAAACATTTTTTTCGACCAATGAATCAAAAGCTTCTGTCTAATCTGTTTTTGAATTCTCCTACCTAAACTTTTCCAAACTGTTCAATATTTTCTAGGTTGCTTTACAAATCTAAAAACAACGCATAGCGGTTCTGAATCATAAAAAAGCAGCTATTAGTTGCTTTTCAGTCAATGCAAACATCATCCGGACAGTTCTTTTATTTTACGTCTTGCATTAGTTTTCTAACTATAGGAGAAATCACAATTAGCACACCTCCTGCAATAAGGGCATAAATTGCTAATTGTTGGTAACCGTCTGTATAGGCGATAAGTTTCTCGGTTTTAGTAGCATTCTCATCGGCTAATGTCATTCCGGCTCCTAAAATTCCTGCTACATATTGCCCATAAGCAGAAGCCAAGAACCACATCCCCATCATGATTCCTTGCAAACGAGCAGGTGAAAGTTTCGTCATAATCGAAAGACCAATAGGTGACAAACAAAGCTCTCCTAAAGTCATTACAAAATAAGCGAAGGTGAATACGTCAAGCGAAGTCATTCCGTTTTCATCAGCAAACAAACGCGTTGCATACAAAATATAAAATGCTGCTCCTAAGAATAAAAACCCTAATCCGAATTTTACAACTGTATTGGGTTCAATTTTTCTCTTAGCCATTGCTACCCACAACAATCCTACAAGAGCTGCAAAAACAATTACAAAAAAAGCATTGGCAGAGTTATTTACTCCATTTGGGTCAAGTTTAATTACTCCTAAAAGTTCATTGTTTAAGTTATTGGCAGCAAAAAGGCTCAACGAACCTCCGCTTTGTTCGAAGAATGCCCAGAACAAAATGGAAAAAACAATAAAAATTAAGGCCGCAATAAGCTTTTTAACTTCAGAAGCATTATGTCTGGTCATTTCATAAACCAAATACAGCACCGTTGCAGGTCCGATGGTGTACATAAAATAGTCTGTATATTCCGTTTTTGCTACCATTTTCATGATAAGCGGAACACAAGCTAAAGCTCCGATATATACCGCGATTTCATAAATAGAACGTTTTTTACCGTCTATATCTTTAAGCGGTGAAAGCCCGATTGGTCCCATTTTCCTTTTGGTAAAAACAAAAGTAACCAAACTGATAGTCATCACTATAGCTGCCAGTCCGAAGGCTACATTCCAACGCAACCCTTCGGGAATTACGTTTCCTAATAATTCTCCTTTACCGATTGCAATACAAGCATAACCTCCTAATAATGCTCCCAGGTTGATTCCTGAATAGAATAACGAGAATCCGGCATCTCTACGAGAATCACCTTGTTTGTAAAGTGCTCCTACCATGGTAGAAATATTTGGTTTGAAGAAACCGGTTCCGACAACTGTAAACGAAATACCCAAGAAGAAAAATTTTACCGGGTCAACCGCTAAAATCAAACTTCCGGTAATCATTAGGAGTCCACCCCAAAAAAGTGATTTCCTGAATCCAAGAATTTTGTCTGCAAAAAGCCCTCCAACAAAGGTAAAAGCATACACAAACGCCTGTGTAGCACCATATTGCAACTGAGCGTCTTTTTCGTTAAAAAATAGTTGATGCACCATAAAGAATGTCAACATCCCTCTCATTCCGTAGAAACAGAAACGTTCCCACATTTCAGAGAAAAACAGATACCATAATTGCTTAGGGTATTTTCCTTCAAAATTCTGAATTTGCTCTAATTCAGGATTTAGTGTTTGTGAATTTGTATTCATTAGAATAGTTTTGGTGTTATACATTATTTTCTTTCATTATTCTATTGAGCCACTTAAGTAACAGAACAGCAAGTGTGGTGGCGATCATCAAAAGTATAAAATTCACAATAAAAAAGTTCGCTTTATGTTCATAATCATACCACATACTGGCTAAAACTCCCGAAAGCTTGTTTCCTATTGAAGTTGACAGGAAAAATCCTCCCATCATAAGCGCCGTAATTCTCGGTGGAGAGAGTTTTGACACAAGCGACAATCCCATTGGGCTTAAGCACAATTCTCCGATAGTGATTACACCATAGCAAGCTACTAACCAAAGAGGGGAAACTTTAATTTCACCATTACTTCCGATATAAGCTGCCAGTACCATTACTAAGCACGAAAGTCCTGAAATAAACAGTCCTAAAGCAATCTTACTAGCTGTAGAAGGTTCTCTTTTTCTTCGAGCCAAAAGCGAAAAAAACCAAACCAAAATCGGGGTAATCACCACTACCCAAAACGGATTGATTGACTGAAACAGCTCGGTATTAATCAAAAAAACACTATCTCCTTCTTCCGGAAGTTTTTCCGGAGCCATATTCCGGAAGTAAACATTTTTACCTATCTCTTTTACAGGCTTTTTATCTTGGTCATACACCACACGGAATTGTTCGTCATACACGGTAACTTCGGCATCTTCGTACTTCAACTCTTCGGCCAAGTACAAAGCTCCGAGCGGTTTTTCGATAGATTCCGACACGCTTCTTTCAGTATAATAATTCGCCCAACGCGTAAGAGCCGTTCCGTTTTGCTTGAATACCGCCCAGAACATTACACTCACTCCGAAAACGGCCAAAAGAGCAGCTATCGGTCGTTTTTCGAGAGTGTTGGCTCTGAAATAAAGCGATACGTAAAATACCACCACAGGAATACAAGCAAAAATAAAAGCATCGGTACTGTCGCTACCGAAAATATTATTCGGGATAATCCACCCGATAAACCCGGCAATGATAGCCGGAAGGAACACATACAACAACACTTTGTCAATGCCTATATCCCCTTCCTGCTTCGGCTTAATCACATTGGCGTACTTAAAGTGTTTCAATCCGAACGAGAAAATAATAAGCCCTAAAAACATTCCTACTCCTGCCGTAATAAAAGCTGCCCCCCAATCGAATTTGTTGCGCATAAAGGCTGCCATAATATTACAAACAAAAGCTCCGATATTAATACCCATATAGAAAATACTGTAACCGGAATCCTTCATCGGCTTGTATTTCTCTTCGGAATACAAATTCCCCAAAAGTGTAGAGATATTTGGTTTAAAGAGTCCGTTACCTATAATAATAAGGGCTAATGCCATATAGAAAGAAGTAAGTCCCGGAAGGGCAAGCGAGATGTATCCGATTCCCATCAGAGTTCCTCCGATATATACCGATTTTACATATCCCAATACTCTATCGGCAAAAAATCCTCCTAAAAACGGAGTTAGATAAGTCAAAGCTATAAACGTCCCGAAAATGTCGTCTGCATCTCTGTCCCCGAATGCCATTCCACCTTTGTCGGCATCAATCATATACAGAACAAAAATTCCGAGCATCAAATAGTACCCGAAACGCTCCCACATTTCGGTAAAAAACAAATAATAAAGTCCTTTAGGGTGTTTCGTATTGTGGCTCATATTAAGTCAGATTTGGTTTTTAAAGTTTTTCCAGAATAAAGTTTTTCATTTTGGTATAGAGGTGCAAACGGGTTTTTCCTCCATAGATACCGTGATTTTTATCCGGATAGATAGCCCATTCAAACTGCTTGTTGTTCTGAATCAAAGCCTCAACCATTAGCATAGTGTTCTGAACGTGTACATTGTCATCGGCACTTCCGTGAATAATCATGTAATTTCCCTTGAGTCTGTCGGCAAAAAACAACGGCGAATTCTCATCATACCCGCTTGGATTTTCTTGCGGAGTTTGCAAAAAACGCTCGGTATAAATGGTATCGTACAACCTCCAGCTCGTTACCGGAGCCACCGCAATGGCAAATGAAAACACGTCGTTTCCTTTCAGAATACAGTTGGTTGACATAAATCCTCCGTAGCTCCACCCCCAAATTCCGATACGGGATTTATCTACATACGGATAGCTTCCGATTACTTTAGCGGCATCGATTTGATCTTCTACTTCGTATTTTCCGAGTTGCTTATAAGTACATTTTTTGAATTCAGCTCCTTTATAGCCGGTTCCTCGTCCGTCAACCGTTACAACAATATACCCTTCTTGCGCAAGCATATAATGAAAATAATCATCTGAGCTGTTCCAAGCATTATCCACTTGTTGCGAGCCGGGACCGGAATATTGATGCATCAAAACAGGATATTTTTTGTTTGGATCAAAATCTTTTGGCTTAATAATAAAGGCATTTAATTTGTGTCCCTTTTCTGTTTTGAGTTCAAAAAATTCTTTTTCCGGTAAATTAAATTTCTTTAAGCGGTTTTTTAAATCTGAATTATCAATAATAGTTTTTATTTCTTTGCCTGATTTAACTTCGTTAAGTGTATATCTTGGAGGTTGAGTTGTGGATGAAAAAGAATTGATAAAATATTCATAATTCGGGCTGAAGGTTGCCTTATTAGTTCCGTTTTCTTTAGACAAACGAACCTTATTTTTTCCGTTTAACCCAATTTTGTAAATATCTCTTCCTATCGAGCCATTTTCGGTAGATTGATAAAAAATTGTTTTGGTTTTGGCATCATAACCGTGATATTGAGTTACTTCCCAATTTCCTTGAGTAATCTGACGAATCAGTTTTCCGTTTTTATCATAATGATAAATATGATTGAAACCATCTTTTTCAGAAGTCCAGATAAAACTATTGTCGTCTAAAAAAGTGAGATTATCGTGAATATCAATATAGTAGTTGTCCTTTTCGTTTAAGATGATTTTTGTTATACCTGTTTTAGCATTTACAAAATGTAAATCCAAATTGTTTTGATGACGATTCATTACCTGAACACTCAATAATTCATTGTCATTTGTCCATTTAATCCTCGGAATATAAAAATCTGTATAATTCCCTAAATTAACTTTTTGAGTTGTTTTAGTCTTTAAATTATAAATATGAAGGGAAACCACTGCGTTTTTTTCTCCTGCTTTCGGATACTTAAAAACCTGTTGAGTAGGATATAATGCGTTTGTGTAAATATCCATAGAAAATTGAGGAACTTCGGTTTCATCAAATCGGATGTAAGCCAAATAATCTCCGTTTTTGCTAATGTCAAAAGCTCTTACAAAGGAAAACTCTTCTTCATACACCCAATCAGTAATTCCATTAATAATATGGTTCTTTTCTCCATCTGTAGTAATTTGAATGTCGGATCTTGTGTTTAAATCAAAAATATATAAGTTGTTTTGATAGGCATATATAACTTTTTTCCCATCAGGCGAAAAAATCGGTTCTTGAATTTTTTTGTCCGTTACTTTTTGAAGTTTTTGAGAAGGAATGTCAAAAACATAATAATCTGCCGTAAAAGAATGTCTATAAATAGGTTCACTGTTTGTTGCAATCAGAATTTTGTCTTCCTTTTGACTAAACATATAGCTCTCAACATTAAACGTATTTGTTGAAAAGAGCGTTTTTTTCTTTTCTAACGAGGCAAAATCATGCAGGTCAATCGAATTCCGATTCAGAACCGTATATTCATTGGAGTTTTTCATGGCTTGGAGCTCTTGCATATGTTGAGCCCTGAAGTATCCTCCCCAAATTTGTTCTATTGTAATCTTTTCTTGGGCTGTGAAGCTAAGAGGAATAAGTAAAAATAAAAGAAGTATTTTTCCGGTGTTCATTCTTTAAAATTTCAAACAAAAAACGTTCAAGTTTAAGGAAAAAAATCCAATCAAGGGTAATTTTAACAAAAAAACCCTTGAGGAAACTCTTCTTTTATACTCCTCTCGGGAATTTAACGTACCTTTGTATGCTGAAAAAGTAATGTTGATATGAGTTTTGATATTCAAAAAATTCGGAAAGATTTTCCTATACTTTCAGCTTCTGTCGGAAAATATCCATTGGTTTATTTCGATAACGGAGCTACTTCACAAAAACCTCAAGTAGTAATTGATGCTATTTCAGAATATTATTCTACCATAAACGCTAATATTCATCGTGGTGTTCACACTTTGAGCCAGTTAGCTACTGATGCTTACGAAGTTTCAAGAGAAAAAATAAAAAATCACATTAATGCCAAAGAATCAGCCGAAATAATCTTCACTTCCGGAACAACCGAAAGTATTAATTTGGTCGCTAATTGCTTTACTTCACTTTTACAAAAAAATGACGAAATAATTGTTTCGCATTTAGAACATCACTCCAATATTGTTCCTTGGCAAATGCTATGCGAAAAAACCGGAGCAAAACTCAAAGTCATCCCGATTGACCAAAACGGAGAGCTCATCTTATCAGCATACGACAAACTCCTTTCGGACAAAACCAAGATTGTAGCCGTAAACCACGTTTCTAATGCTTTGGGAGTAATAAATCCGCTTGAAAAAATTATTGAAAAAGCTCATCTTTTTGGGGCTTGTGTTTTGATTGATGGGGCTCAAGCCGTAGCCCACCTAAAACCTGATGTTCAAAAACTGAACTGTGATTTTTATGTTTTTTCTGCTCATAAAATGTGTGGTCCTACGGGTGTAGGAGTTTTATACGGAAAAAGAGAATGGTTAGAAAAAATCCCTCCCTACAAAGGCGGAGGCGAAATGATAAAAGAAGTGTCGTTTGACAAAACAACTTATGCTGAAATTCCACATAAATTTGAGGCAGGAACTCCCAATATTGCCGGTGGAATTATTTTTGGCTATGCCATTGATTACCTGAACAAAATTGGTTTTGATAACATCGAAAAACACGAAAAAGAACTGTTAGACTATGCTAATCAAAAATTAGCAGAAATTCCAAAGGTCATAATATACGGAAATACTCCTCACAAAGTCTCGGTTATTTCGTTTAATGTAGAAAACATTCATCCTTATGACATCGGGACAATTATTGACAAAATGGGTATTGCGGTAAGAACCGGGCATCATTGTGCTCAACCCATTATGAGCTTCTTCGGTATTCCCGGAACTATTCGAGCTTCGTTTTCTTTCTATAATACCAAAGAAGAAATTGATCGTTTTATCCGGGCTTTACACAAAGCAATTACAATGCTTTCGTAAAAAGTAAAAGATGACAATAACCAACTATTAAATCTTTGCTCTTTATTGTAAAGAGATTATCTTTGTTGTCTAATTTTATTTAAAATGTCCCAATCAAAATCAGGTTTTTCAAAACTTTCTAAAGAAGAAAAAATCAACTGGATTTTAAGCAAATATTTTTCGGATGATTCTCAAGCCGGAAAAATTTTGAAACAATACTGGAACACTAATGAAGATCTGCAAAAACTACACGATGATTTTATAGAAAATTCCCTTTCTAACTTTTATCTTCCGTATGCAGTAGCACCAAATTTTCTGATAAACGGAAAGTATTACACTGTTCCGATGGTTATTGAAGAAAGCTCTGTGGTGGCTGCCGCTTCAAAAGCAGCTAAATTTTGGTCAGAAAGAGGGGGCTTTAAAACCACTATTTTGGGAACCCAGAAAATTGGTCAGGTGCATTTTATATACAAAGGCGAAAAACAAAAACTAATATCGTTTTTTGAACTTGTAAAACCAAAATTCTATGAAAATACTCAAAATATAACCGCTAATATGCAAAAACGAGGCGGAGGAATTACCTCTATTGAGCTTCGAGACAAAACTGCGGATTTAGAACATTATTACCAACTTCACGCTACTTTTGAAACCGTAAACAGTATGGGGGCTAATTTTATCAACACTTGTTTGGAAGAATTTGCCAAAACACTCAAAGAAGAAGCCGAAAATTCAGGGTTGGAACTTGATGTGGTAATGAGTATTCTGTCTAATTATGTTCCGAACTGTGTAGTGCGAGCCGAAGTATCCTGCAAAATCGAAGATTTAAATTCTGATTTATCGTATGCAGAAAAATTTGTACAAGCTGTAAAAATAGCAGAAATAGAACCCTTTAGAGCCGTAACCCATAACAAAGGTATTATGAATGGAGTTGATGCAGTGATATTGGCTACCGGAAATGATTTTAGAGCCGTTGAAGCAGGAGTACATGCTTATGCAGGTAAAGACGGGCAATACAAAAGTCTTTCGTTTGCTGAAATAAAAGACGGTATTTTTCATTTTTGGTTAGATATTCCTTTAGCTTTAGGAACAGTCGGAGGATTGACCTCTTTACATCCTTTGGTTAAATTCTCTCTCCAAATGTTAGGAAACCCTAAAGCTGAAGAGCTGATGCAAATTGCCGCAGCAACCGGATTAGCTCAAAATTTCGGAGCTTTGAATTCTTTAATTACTACCGGAATTCAGGAGGGACATATGAAAATGCACCTGATGAACATCTTAAACCAGCTTGAGGCCACACACGAAGAAAAAAAACTAACCATTAAACGCTTTAAAGGCAGACCTATATCTCATAGTGCCATCGTAAATTTTGTAGAGACACTTCGGAAGCAGAACTATTGATTTAAGTAATCATCCATTCTGTAAACCGAATCATCTCCTTCAAGAATTTGAAGATAGCTTCGATATCTTGACCAAAATATCTCGTCTCTTTCAAGTGCTTCTTTTACAGCACAATTTGGTTCGTTTTTATGCAAACAATTATTAAACTTACAGTGTTGTTTTAGTTTAAAAAACTCGGGGAAATAATCAGTTACTTCCTGCGGCTGCATATCTACCATCCCGAACCCTCTGATACCGGGAGTGTCAATAATTTTTGCCCCAAATGCCAAATCGTACATCTCAGCAAACGTAGTAGTATGCTGCCCTTGTTTATTAGATTCAGAAATTTCGCTTGTCTTTAAATTCAATGAAGGTTCAAGTGTGTTGACTAAGGTAGATTTCCCTACCCCCGAATGTCCTGAAAACATACTTGTTTTTCCTTTCATCAGCTCCTTAAGTTCTTCTATTCCTATGCCTTGGGTAGCAGAAACTCTAAGACATTTATAACCTATAGAAGTATAAATGTGTTGCAAGAAAAGTTGATTATCAAACTCTTCCTCTTCGAGTGTATCAATCTTGTTAAAAACAAGAATAGCTTTGATATTATAGGCTTCTGCCGTAGCTAAAAATCGATCAATAAACGTGGTGGAAGTAAGCGGATAATTCATCGTAACCAACAAAAAAAGTTGGTCAATATTTGACGCTATAATATGAATTTGCTTAGATAGATTAACCGATTTACGAACAATATAGTTCTTTCGGTCATGAATATTTGTAATAAGTCCGATGACTTGGTCAGATGAATGGTCTAATTCAAAATCAACCACATCTCCAACAGCTATCGGATTGGTACTTTTAATCCCTTTAATGCGAAATTTCCCTTTGATACGACATTGATAAAATACTCCGTCTTCTGTTTTTACGGAATACCAACTTCCTGTAGATTTATATACAATTCCTGTCATTTGTTGTATCAAAGTTTATACAAGCAGAAAAACCCATTTGTTTTAAAACAAATGGGTTTTATGTTTATAAAATAATAAGTTTTATGCCTCAAAAGGAACAACAGAAACGTAGGATTTGTTTCCTCTTTTCTTTTGAAATTCAACTATTCCATCAATTTTAGCATGCAATGTGTGGTCTTTACCCATGTAAACATTTTCCCCTGCATTGTGCTTTGTTCCTCTTTGTCTAACGATGATATTTCCTGCGATAGCAGCTTGACCACCGAAGATTTTAATACCCAAACGTTTTGAGTGAGACTCTCTACCGTTTTTCGAACTACCGACACCTTTCTTATGAGCCATTGTCTTTAAGTTTTAATATTGTTTAACGAATTATTCTGCTGTTTGGTCTTCAACTTTTTTAGAAGTCTTTTTAGCTTTAGCTGCCCCCAAAGAAACAATTTCAATTTGGGTTAAAGCCTGACGATGACCATTTTTCTTTTTGTAACCTTTTCTTCTTTTCTTTTTGAAAACGATTACTTTGTCTCCTTTCAAGTGTTTTAACACTTTGGCTTCAACAGAAGCTCCTTCTATAGCCGGGGCGCCTAAAGTGATTGTTCCGTTATCGTCCATAAGAAGTACTTTGTCAAATTTGATACTTTTTCCTTCTTCTACGTCCAAACGATGAACAAAAACTTTTTGGTCTTTGCTTACTTTAAATTGTTGCCCTGCTATCTCTACGATTGCATACATAACAATATGTTTTTGATTAAAAATTGTTTTTAAGAGCTGGCAAATTTACAACAATTAATAAAAACAAACAAACTGTTTTACTATTTATTTTTATGCCTACTAAGTCCAAAAGGTAGGGATAATCAATTCGGTAAGTAATTAAAAATAATTTTCAGCAGAAAAAGATTTACTAAGAGGTGTGGACATCAGGCGTATTCTAGTACTGTAACAATAATGGAATTGGCATCCAACTCTCCGGACTGCCTCCAAACCATTTGTCCATTTTTGTAAATCATAAGAGTAGGAACTGCTTTGATACGCAAAGCTTCGGCTAATTCTTGGTTTTTATCAACATCAATTTTTATAACCTTTGCTTTGTCTCCTAATGCAGCAGCAACATTCCGTATCACGGAATGCATAACTTCTGAAGATTCGTTCCAATCGGTGTAAAAACTAATCAAAACCGGATTTTCCGTGTTTATGATTTCTCCGAATTTAGACATCTGTTTATCGTTTTATTAGTACAAAAATAATATAATTAACGGATAATTTAATTTTTTTGTATTTTTTTCAATTCTAACACCGTAATCTCAGGCCAAATACCCACTCTCCCTGAATAAGCATGAAAACCAAACCCTCTATTTACATACAAAAATCTTCCTGCTTCCTGATACAATCCTGCCCAATATTTATAGATATATTGTACAGGACTCCATTTGAAAACATTCGGAACCTCGACTCCGAATTGTAGTCCGTGAGTGTGTCCGGATAATGTAAGATCAAATCTTTTAGGATGCTTCTTTACTTCATAATCAAAATGAGAAGGGTCATGTGAAAGCAAAATTTTAAAATCTTCTGTTTTTATATTTTCGGACGCTTTGTTTAAATCACCTCTTTTTTTGAAATTATGCCCCCAATTTTCTACTCCAACTAAAGCAATTCGTTCAGAATTATTTTCCAAATATACACTTTGATTTAACAGCAATTTAAAATCTATTTCTCGATGTAAGTTTTTGATTCCTTCAAAATTTGCTTGTTTTTCGGTTTCGGATTCCCAAATGGAGTACTCTCCGTAATCATGATTTCCTAAAATCGAAAATTTTCCGAATTTGGGAGTTTTTATTTTTCGGAAAACTTCTACCCACGGGGTCATTTCAAAAGCAAAATTATTTACTAAATCTCCCGTAAAAACCAGTAAATCAAAATCTTGTTCATTTATTAAATTTATGGCATATTCGATTTTTGCTTTGTTATCAAAACTCCCGGAATGAATGTCAGAAATCTGTAAAATTTTTAACCCGTCAAAACTATCAGGAAGATTATCGAAAAAAATAGCTTTTCGGATTACTTTAAAGTTATATTTTCCTTCAAAAATTCCGTAAAGAATAGATGAAAACGGAATAGCCGCAACTCCTAAAGCAATTCGACTGATAAATATCCTGCGAGAAGGAATCATTCGATTGTCTGCCTTTTTAAAAAAATAATTATACACTCCTTTAAAAATCCTGACTACATCTTCTAAAACTAATGGAAGAGCAAAAAACAACTTAGTAACTAAATACAGTAACAGGACGGAAAAAAATGTCAATGTTTGTTTATTCTGCCCCGCATATGGGTCAAATTTAGAAAATGAATAAACAAAGTACCCGATACATAAAACAGAAACAGCAATATAGCCCCACCATACAAATCGGGAACGAGAAAGCTGTTTTACCGCTATAAAAGAATAGGTTTCAATTAAAATTGCCGAAAATAACACTATTGTCAGTCTTGACATACTGCTGCAAATTTTAATGACAAAGAAAAAGAAAATTTACTCGTTTTTCGTTAAATAAATCCTATTTGACAAGCCAATACTACTTATTTTTAACATTATAGTCAATAAAATTTATTCAAACTCTTTGATTAAAGATAAAAAGAGAATTAAATTATTTCCAATATTAATAAATTTCTGTTTCTGTAAAAAACAAAAAAAGTCGGAAGAATATTCCCCGACTTTTTACCGAATGTCT
>CAZVQI010000037.1:0-13842 GCA_964629155.1 uncultured Flavobacterium sp. | reverse complement strand
ATTTTTCAATCAAAAATCAACCCACTGAATAAGAACATTATACAACATCAAAAAACCCCTAATAAACCAATAACCCTAAGTAAATGCCGGGGGAATCTTTGTCAAAACTTACACTTACATGCTCTTGTAAAGAAGTCGATAAAGAGATTCCTTTAAAATCTGCTTTAATAGGATACTTTTTATGATTTCTATCTACGAGTACTGCTGTTTTAAGTTTTTTGAGAGGAACTTCTAAAAAATGCTTCACTCCATATATTAATGTAGTACCTGAATGCAATACATCATCAACTATAACTACGGCTTTATTTTTATATTCATTTTCACTTAATGAAGTTCCTATTTTCTCCATAGGTTTCTTTTTGTTTATTTTAATTTCACAAATTAAAACCTGTATAGGGGAAATCTCTGAAAGAACTTTGGTAAGTTTTTCTGCAAAGACATATCCGTTTCCATTAATTCCTGCAATCACTACTTCTTTTTCATTAGGAAAAGTTTCGTAAATCTGATACGCAATACGTCTTATTTTATGTTCAATCTGAGTTGAGTTAAGAATTAAATTTTGACTCATTGTTGTATAAGTGTTTTTATTTCATCAAAGATACGTTTATTTTCAGATTTCACTTTCATAAAAATCTTCAATATCTCTACGGTCTTTTTTGGTGGGACGACCTTGACCTCTGGCTCTGTAATATTCTTTTGAAAATTTCAGCATTTCCAAATGTTCTAATGCTTCAGGTGGAGTTTCGTCTTTACGATAAATATCTACAAGTTTAGCTCCTACTCTATTCTGCGGAATTGCCAAAACCGTCAATTGATAATTTATTTGATCTTTTCTAACAGTGATTTTATCGGAGGGAAAAACCTCTTTTGATGATTTGGCCACTTGACCGTTTACGGTTATATGATTCTTTTTACAGGCTTCTGTAGCCATGTTTCTGGTTTTGTAATATCTTACACACCATAAGTATTTATCTATCCGCATAATTTTGCAAAAACTACGTTAATATCAGTACAAAAATAAAGCAAAATTGTATCTTGCACCCTCAAAATAACATTTATTATTCAAACAATGAAAATTTTAGTATCACGTCTTATTGGTTTAATAATTCTATTCTCTTTTGTTTCTTGTAAAAAGGATGACAATATAAATTATACTCCACCGAGAGATTATGGAGAACAATATACTAATGAAATCGCAGAAGTAGAAGAGTTTCTAAACACTCATTATTTAACAGGAGAAGGACTAGGTGCTAAAATTATTAAAATCCCTGAAGGAGGAACTCAAACTCCCATTTCTCAATTACCTGAAGATGTACTAAAATATAAAATTGTAAACAAGCATAATATAGAGTATAAATTGTACTATATCAATTTTAACGAGGGAGTAAACAAAAGACCTTCTCACGTAGATTCTGTATTTGTAACTTATAAAGGATGGTTAACTAACGGGGAACAATTTGATTATGCTCCTAACCCTGTGTGGTTTACATTAGATAAAGTAATTGAAGGTTGGGCACAAATTTTACCTGAATTCAAAACAGGTATTTACGATGAAAACCTTAACGTATTCGCAAATGCAGGATCCGGAATTATGTTTGTTCCTTCCGGATTAGGATATTACAATGCCGGAAATGCCTCTATTCCTGCTTATTCTACCCTAATTTTCTCTTTTAACTTAAATACTTTGCGATACCGAGATCATGATAATGACGGAATCCCTTCTTATCTCGAAGTAGAAAATACAGGAGATGACCCTCGACAGTATGATACAGATGGTGACGGGATCCCTAACTATTTAGACATTGATGATGATAATGACGGAAAAGTCACTCGAAGTGAAATTACAGATTCGGAAGGTAATATTTATCCTTTTGACCTTATTCCTGTTTGTACCAGTGGTAAAAAAATACACTTAGACCCGGATTTAAGTTGTAATAATTAAACAATAATAAACATTATTAAGCCTCCTAAATGGAGGCTTTTTTAGTACACTGAAAAAAACTACATTTGTAACAATCAATATTATTGTTTTACAATGAGCCCAATACTTATTATTCTCTCTCTTTTTATTGCTTTATTAATCGGTTTTTTTGTTGGAAAAACTATATCTAAAAGTTCTTTCCGTTCTGATAAAATCATCTCAGACGAAAAAATCAACAGTCTTAATAGAGAGATTGAGACTCAAAAACAACTTTTTTCTGAACAAAAAAAAGGATTTGAAACTCAATTTCAACAACTAAATAATGAAAGAGAAAAACTTTTAAATGAAAAACAATCGCTATTGATTGCTCTTTCTAAAAAGGAAACTGAATACAATAATTTATTACAAAAAAGTAATGAACAAAAACAAGAAGTTGAAGAACTTCAAGCTAAGTTTACTAAAGAATTCGAAAATTTAGCTAACAAAATATTGGAAGAAAAATCCAACAAGTTCACTGAACAGAATAAAGAAAACCTCAAAAATATTCTGAACCCGTTACAGGAAAAAATCCAGCTTTTTGAAAAAAAGGTAGAAGAATCTCAAAAAGAAAATATTGGTATTCATGCTTCGCTTAAAGAGCAATTGCTACACTTACAAAATCAAAATCTCAAAATAACCCAAGAAGCTGAAAATCTAACTAAAGCACTAAAAGGAGATTCTAAAATGCAAGGAAATTGGGGCGAGTTAGTACTAGAAAGAGTGTTAGAAAAATCAGGATTGGAAAAAGACAGAGAATATTTTGTCCAACAAAGCTTCACTAACGAAGAAGGAAAACGAATTATGCCCGATGTGGTTATTCACCTTCCCGATAACAAAAAAATTATTATAGACTCTAAAGTTTCACTTACTGCTTACGAACGTTACATAAATGAACACGATGAAAACTTACAGCAATCTTATCTGAAAGAGCATGTAGCTTCCATTAAACGCCATATCGAACAATTATCAGAAAAAAGATACCAAGATATTTACCGAATGGAAAGTCCTGATTTTATCCTGCTTTTCATTCCAATAGAACCGGCTTTTGCCTTAGCACTTAATTTTGACAACTCTTTATATAACAAAGCCTTTGAAAAAAACATTGTAATAGTAACTCCTACTACCCTATTAGCCACTCTTCGTACTATTGACAGTATGTGGACTAATCAAAAACAACAGGAAAATGCCTTTGAAATAGCACGAGTAGCGGGCTCTCTTTATGATAAGTTTGAAGGGTTTATAAGTGACTTGATTAGAATCGGTAAAAAAATGGACGAAGCTAAATCTGAGTATTCAGGAGCTATGAATAAACTGGTTGAAGGTAGAGGAAATGTTATTACAACTATTGAAAAATTGAAAAAAATGGGAGCTAAAGCTCAAAAATCACTACCTGAAAATCTATTAAAAAGAGCTGAAGAAATCGAAGAGGAACCTCCCTTATAAAAGTAAAAAGTCCTGATAAATTTATATCAGGACTATTCATATTTTTTTTATTACAATTGAATAAAAGAATCATCTGTAAGGTTTAATTCACTCATTACGGCTTCAATATCAGAAAAATCAATATCCGAATTTGAAAAATAACCCGGAACAATCACAATTCTGAAAGTGATATCTTCTTTCCATGAAGGGTCTAATAAAGCCAAATCAAATGTAGAGTCCATAAACAATCTGAAATCATGAGTAGTAAAATCATAATTATAACTCATTACCCCTTCATTAAAATAGTAGGTTTGTGGTAGCAATTTCCAAATATCACGTCCATTAAACACCCCTGCCAATTCATAAACCAATACGACATCTGACGAATATATAGGTGGGTTTAAATTAAAAACTCTCTCATATCCGCTTGTTGCAGTAAATGTAGTAGTAACTTCAAACACTTCACTTGCCGGCCCGGCAATTCCTTGAGGACCTCTCGGACCTTCAGGTCCTGTGCAACTCTGTAAAAAAATAAAACCGGTTATTAAAGTAAAAATAAAAGCAATTTTTTTCATATTTATAATAGTTATGGTTTACAGTTATTTTGTTGAACAAGAATCAAGCCAAGAAATTAAAATTTAATCTAACCTATTACTAAGTAACTGATATCTAACAAGAAAATTTTATAAATGACAATTTACAGCTAAAAAAACATCTCCGGAAGAGCTTCTTCGGGTTGCTTACGTTGAATATTTATCTTATAAAAAGCTTTTAAAAATCCTGTGCCGTAACCGTAAAATTGTATCCCTACTGCATATACGGATAATAAACCTATTCTCAGACTTTTGTTTTGTACTGCCGAAAGTATAAAGCAAATAAAAAAATACAACGCATACAGGCTTAAGAAAAATCCGGAACCAAATAAAGCCATAACAACCGACAGTATAAAACCTATCAGAAATAAACTCGGAAATAAAAATGTAAGTTTAATGTACTTAGGATGCCACACATTGAGAATTACTCTGGCCTTACCGAATTTATGAACTTGTGTTCGAAACTTACTCCAACTGATTCTGCGTTTATGATAAACTTTTACATTTTTAAAAAGTCTCGTTTCAAAACCTAAATTCCACAATCGCATAGTCAAATCAGGGTCTTCGCCCGGGTGAATATTCCTAAAACCACCTGAAACTTCAAAAGCCTTTTTGGAAATTCCCATATTAAAACTACGAGGTTGAAACTTTATTAGCTTTTCTGAACCTCCTCTGATTCCTCCTGTGGTAATTGCAGAGGTCATTACAAAATTGATAGCTTTTTGAATATCTGAAAAGTTGTGATTAGCATCATCTACTCCTCCGAAACAATCTGTATAATCATTAAGTAGAGATTTTTTTACTTGAGAAAGGTAATCCTTCGGTAAAATACAATCGGAATCTAAGATGATAAAATAATCTCCTTTTGCATTTCGCATACCAAAATTTCGGGAATCTCCGGGACCCGAATTAGATTTAAAAAAATAACTAATATTTAGATTCGGGTATGTTTCTATTACTGACTTACAATCTATCGTAGAACCATCTTCAATAATTACTACCTCATAATCCTCCGTAAAATCTTGTTTGGATAAGCTTTCCAACAATTCATCCACTTCGTCAGGACGATTATAAACAGGTATGATTAATGATAATTTCAAGTTATTGAATTCAGTTTTTTTGAGTTCCAACTTCCGTGTTGATTTCAAACAAGAAAATAAACCCCGGAAATAAAATTATTCCTTTTGCCCCATCAGCATCAAATAAGACTTCAAAAATTCATCTATTTCTCCGTTCATTACGGCTTCCACATCGCTGGTCTCATAACCCGTACGAACATCCTTCACTAATTTATAAGGATGCATTACATAATTTCGAATCTGTGACCCCCACTCTATCTTTAATTTACTAGCCTCAATGTCAGCTCTTTGTTCCAATCGTTTTTTGAGCTCAATTTCATACAATTGAGATTTTAACATTTGCATAGCTCTCTCACGGTTATCGTGTTGCGAACGGGTTTCCGAACACTGAATCTGTATTCCGGTTGGTTTGTGTAAGAGCTGTACTTTTGTCTCTACCTTATTTACATTCTGCCCTCCTGCCCCACTTGAGCGAGCTGTAGTAATTTCAATATCAGCCGGGTTAATTTCAATCTCAATTGTATCATCCACCAACGGATAAACATATACCGAAGCAAATGAAGTATGACGTTTGGCATTACTATCAAAAGGAGATATTCTTACAAGTCTGTGTACTCCGTTTTCACCTTTTAAATACCCGAATGCATAATCACCTTCAAATTCTAAGGTAACTGTTTTAATTCCTGCTACATCCCCTTCTTGAAAATTCAGTTCTTTAATTTTATAGCCTCTCTTTTCTCCCCACATCAAATACATACGCATCAACATTGAAGCCCAATCGTTACTCTCGGTTCCTCCGGCTCCTGCTGTGATTTGTAGTACAGCACTCATACTGTCTCCTTCATCAGAGAGCATATTACGAAACTCTATGTCTTCAAGATGATTTAACGTTACTCGATATTGTTCTTCGAGTTCTTCTTCTGTCAAACCTCCTTCTTTATAAAAGTCATAAGCTAATTGTAGTTCTTCTGCTAACGATACCGCTTTTTCGTAATCAGAAACCCATTTTTTTTCAGTACGAAGATTTTTTACTATAATTTCTGCCTCTTTCGGATTGCTCCAAAAATCGGGAGCAAAGGTCTTTTCTTCTTCATTAGCGATTTGTATTCGCTTTTTTTCAATATCTAAGTAGTTTTCTAAAGCTTCAACTCTATGAATAATATCTTTTATGGTATCTGTTGTTATCATTTTTAGAATTTAATGTATAACTCCTTATTTGGTATATTATGCGCGGAGTATAGTGGGCAAAATTACATCATTTTTTGTTTAATTAGTCATAATATGAACAATAGACATAATAAAAATCCATAATTTTATACCCCATTACGATATCATGAGTACAAAATCAAAATCGGTCAAAGGCACAGTAATCACAGGATATATCTTATTGTTTATTGTCGGAGCAGTTTCGATGACGTTTTTATACAACCAAATTGTAAAAACAACTCAACCGAAAGATAAAATATCCAAAAGCAGACAACTTATTGATTTGAGTGATGCTCTCACAATGCTCTATACTGCCGAATCTGCCGGTCAAAACTCAGAGTTTATTATTTCCGAAGAAGGATTCTCACAATACAATCGGATGATTGATAGTGTTATCTACCGGATGAATAGAATAAAAGACCTAACAGACTCCGTTTATGACTCTAAACTTGATTCCATCGCTATTTATTTGAAAAAAAAGAAAAGCAGTATTGCCAAAATCAGGGTTCTGAATCATCAATATACTCATGAAACAAGTCTTGCAAGTGCAAAGAAAAAAATCGAACGCTCAATAGACTCTTTAAACAGATCTAAAAAAAATAAATATGTAAAAAGTGTCCACTCTAAAGGGATTGATGATTTCTCTGAGTTTTTGACCCCAAAACAAATTGAACGCTTAACAACACAACCCATTTCAGAAACGGAATTATTAGCCCTTTATAATAAAACCTATTCTGAACTCACTATTCGTGAAAATAAAATACGAAACGAACTCCAAGAAAAAGAAAGAATCCTGCAAAACGAAAATCTTATTTTGTCAGGAAAGATTCAACTTTTGCTCTCCGGTATAGGTGATGAAATCCTCGAAAATTCGTATAAAGAAATGGAGCAAAACCAAAAAGAGATGGAACGTACCACTCTTATACTATTGTGGTCGGGGGTTTTGGGCGTGTTGCTTTTACTTTTATTCGGATGGATAATTCTAAGAGATTTAAGTCGTCAGCAACATTATAGAGACAAATTGGAAAAACTCAATCAAGAAAATACAATGCTTTTGCGAAGCAAAACAATGTTGTTGGCTACTGTTACCCATGATTTACAAACTCCTTTGGGCTCTATTTTAGGTTTTTCAGACCTGTTAAAAACCACTCCTTTAGATGAAGTACAAAAACAATATGTAAACAATATTTCCGGTTCCAGCGATTATATTTTAAGTTTAGTAAACGACTTAGTTGACTTTTCTAAACTCGAAAATAACAAAATCAAAATTCAAAAAGTTACTTTCAACCCAAAACAACTTATAGAAACTATCTTTAATACCCTAAAACGAAATGCCACTGATAAGGATATTTTATTGCTTTATGAAGTGGAAGATTCTCTTGATATTAATGTTGTTTCTGATCCTTACAGAGTAAAACAAGTACTTACTAACTTGGTTACGAATGCCATTAAATTTACTCAAAAAGGTCATGTGAAAATCATTGGAAAAATAGCTAATGACATGATTGTTTTTGAGGTTTTAGATACAGGAATAGGAATATCCGAAGAGCAACAACAATATATTTTTGATGAATTTACTCAAGCACATCCGGATATTGAAAAACAGTTTGGAGGAACAGGCTTAGGGCTTACTATCTCCAAACGTATGGCAGAACTTTTAGGTGGTTCTCTTCAAGTAAAAAGTGAATTAGGAGCCGGTTCTACATTCTCGTTTTCTATTCCTTTAGTAATAAGTGAAACCGCTAATCAAGAAGAGAAAAAATCTAATAATTATGATTTTTTAAAAGGTAAAAAAATTCTGATTATTGATGACGATAATATGCAACTTTCACTTATCACTGCGTTATTTGCTAATTATCCTATTAAGCTGACTACTCTTAATGACTCTACCAAAGCTATTTCTATCTTGGAAGAAGAAAAATTCGATTTAGTCTTCACAGACATTCAAATGCCTAAAGAAAGCGGATATACTTTTATAGAAAAAATCAGAAATCATCCGAACGACCAAATTAAAAATATTCCTGTGGTTGCTCTTTCAGGAAAACGAGATTTTTCTCTTGATGATTATATAGAAAAAGAATTTACCTACTTTTTAGGTAAACCACTACAAATGGATGAAGCCTTAGAAGTAATGGAATTCATATTTAAACAAAATTCTCCTCTACCCAAAAAGAGCAACTATCATACAGAAAAGACTACATCAAATAAAATATATGATTTTAACTCTTTAAAGCAGTTTACCGGAGATGATAAAGAGGCTCTTGACAACATTGTATCCGTATTTGTGCAAAGTATAGAAAACAACATCGAAGACTTAAAAAACAACCTCAATGACTTAGATAAATTGGCTGAAATAGCTCACAAAATGATTCCAATGCTAAGACAAATAGAAAGTAATGAAATTGTTTTGTTGATAGAAAAATTAGAAGAGAAAAAAGTCCCGAAAAGACAAGTTAAAAAATTCATTGTTGAGCTAATCGAAAAATTAAATATTCTGATTACTGAGATAAAATCAAATCATTAACCTATTTATTATTTTTAAGTCTAACGATATATGAAAATTTTTATAACCGGTATAGGAACAGATGTCGGAAAAACTATTGTTTCAGCTATATGCGTCGAAGCGCTTGAAGCGGATTATTGGAAACCTATACAATCCGGTGATTTACATTATTCGGACACTGATAAGGTCAAAAAACTAATATCGAATAATAAAACACAATTTCACGAAAGTGCATATAAACTAAGTACACCTGCAAGTCCTCATTATTCTGCAGAACTTGACGGTATAACTATTGATTTGAAAAAAATCAAAGAACCTAAAACCAAAAATCATTTAGTTATTGAAGGTGCCGGAGGACTTTATGTTCCTTTAAATCAAAAAGATACTATTGCAGACCTTATCCGCCCTGACTATAAGGTTATAGTAGTTTCCAGACACTATTTAGGAAGTATAAACCATACCCTACTTACTATTGAAGCTCTAAAAAACAAAAAATCAGATATTTTAGGAATCATCTTTAACGGAGAAAAAAACCACTCAAATGAAGAAATCATCTTAAAAAAAACTAAGCTCAAATGTATCGGACACCTTGAACCTGAACCTTATTTTGATAAAAACGTAGTAAAATATTATACTGATAAATGGGATTCTCTAAAATCCTTATTATAAAATTAAATTCACAAAAATGAATCTTTCCGAAAGAGATAAAAAACACAATTGGCATCCTTATACACAGCACAAACTTTTTAATGCCCATATCGCCATAGTCAAAGGAAAAGATGCGCTGCTTTGGGACGAAAACGGTAAAGAATACATTGATGCCATCGCCTCATGGTGGGTGAATCCGTACGGGCATTCTAATGCCAAATTGGCTGATGCTATTTACAGGCAATTAACTTCGTTAGAACACGTACTGTTTGGAGGTTTTACTCACGAACCAGCAGTTTTGCTCTCCGAAAAACTGATGGAGATTTTACCTAAAAATCAAAAGAAGATTTTCTTTTCTGATAATGGTTCAACCGCTGTTGAAGTAGCTCTTAAAGTTGCTTTGCAATACTTCTTCAATACAGGAAAAAAACGAACTAAAATCTTGGCTTTTGAAAATGCCTTTCACGGAGATACTTTTGGGGCTATGGCTGCAAGCGGAATTTCATTTTTTACGGAAGCTTTTCAAGATTCTCTTATTGAAGTAGTGCGGATTCCTGTCCCTACCCCGGGAAATGAAGAAAAAGCTTTGAATGAACTTACCAAACACGTAAAAACCAAACAATTCGCTGCCTTTATTTTTGAACCGCTTGTACAAGGTGCTGCAGGAATGGTAATGTACACACCTGAGGTTTTAACCAAAATGATTAGAATATGCAAAACTTATAATGTTTTTACCATTGCGGATGAAGTGATGACAGGGTTTGGAAAAACAGGAAAAAACTTTGCTTGTGATTACCTGAGTGAAAATCCTGATATGATGTGTTTGTCTAAGGCTTTGACCGGTGGAACCATTCCGATGGCTATAACTACCTTTACTCAAGAATTATATGATGCCTTTTATTCCTCTGATATTAACAAAGCTCTTTTTCATGGACATACTTTTACGGCAAACCCTGTAGGTTGTGCTGCTGCTCTCACCGGTATCGAAATGTTACAATCTACCGAAATGCAAGAAAATATCAAACGGATAAATCAAAAACATCAAACATTCGCAATCAAATTACAATCTAATCCGAATGTAAAAAACATACGAATTTTAGGAGTAATTCTCGCTTTTGAGATTAAAAGAGAAAGTAAGGAAAGTTATTACGGAGATTTCAGACAAAAACTCTATAAATTCTTTATCGGAAACGGAATTATTTTACGTCCGGTAGGAAATATAGTCTATATCCTTCCTCCTTATGTAATTACTGATCAACAACTCGAAAAGGTATATGAGGTTGTTGAAAAATCAACATTTTTGTAATATTAAAAATCTCTTTTTTCAACCAAAAATTTATTACCAATCAAACTCTGCAACACTTTTTTATCTGCATTGGTATAAAAAACAGCTTTGCCTTTTTGGGTAGAATCAGACAATAATTTGTTCTGTTCCAAAACATTTTTAACTTGTCTGGCTACTGCTTTTCCGGAATCTATAATCTGAATATGTTGAGGTAATATTTTTCTAATTTGCGGAATTAAATACGGATAATGTGTACAACCCAACACCAAGTAATCTATACCTTGCTCAATCATTGGTTGCAGATATTGATGTAATAATTCACCCATTTTAGGAGAATTCATTTGTCCTGATTCTATCAACTGAACCAAATTATGTCCAATTTGCTCTATAAATTCAACTTCTGAAAAATTAGACATTGTCTGGTGAAAAAGTTCACTATTTATAGTTCCTTGAGTTGCTAAAACTCCCACTTTATGCGTTTTAGAGCTTAATGCCGCAGGTTTTATGGCTGGTTCAATACCTATAAAAGGAACTTTATATTTTTCTCTTAATTCCTTAATAGCATTAGTAGTAGCCGTATTACAAGCCACTACAATGATTTTTGCCCCCAGATTCAGTAAATATTCTGTATTTTTTTCGGAAAGGGCAATAATTTCTTCTTTGGTTTTATATCCGTAAGGAGCATTTTTACTATCAGCTAAATAAATAGTGTCCTCATTGGGTAACAAATCATGGATTTGTTTCCAAATTGAAGTTCCTCCTACTCCTGAATCAAATATACCAATCACAGTTGCTTCTTGAATTGCAAATTATTATATCATATTAATAACCTTGCTGACTAACCCATTTGCGATATTTAGTTGCATTTGCGTTATGCTGTGCTAAGGTTTTAGCGAATTCATGATAACCAAAGCGTTCTATACTCGCACAAAAAAACATATAATCATGTTTCTCATAGTTCAGCACTGCATCAATTGCTGAAATATCAGGCATAGTAATAGGACCGGGTGGTAATCCTGTATTTCGGTAAGTATTGTAAGGAGAATTTATTTCAAGATGTTTGTGCAATACTCTTTTAATAACCTGATTAAAATCTCCTGTTTGTTTTTTAATGGCAAAAATCACAGTAGGGTCAGCTTCTAAAGCCATTCCTTTTCTTAAGCGATTAATGTACACTCCTGCTACTCTTGGTCTTTCGTCAATTTTTACGGTCTCTTTATGTACAATCGAAGCTAAAATACTAACTTCTTGCGGAGTCATATTCAATGCTTCTGCCTGTTCCTTTCTGGTATCATTCCAAAATTTCCGATATTCTTTTGCCATTCTTTCTCTAAACTGAAAAGGAGAAGTATTCCAAAAAAACTCATACGTATTCGGAATAAACATTAAAATAGCTGTCTCTTTAGTAAATCCGTTATCTTGAAGAAATTCCTCATCAGTAATAGTTTGTAAAATCAAAAGACTATCCGGCTCTATTTGTTGGGCAATTCTTCCCGCAAATTCCTCAATAGTTTCTTGATTATTGAAAGTCAATTTTACAGGAATATTTATTCGTAAAGCATTAACTATATCATTGCTGTTCATTCCTCTTTTCAACAGGAATCTTCCCGGACGAATATTTTGAGGATACCCCTTTTTTTCGGCCGTCATACGGAATTTATCCATATCCGAAATATAAGGAGTCAGTATTTCTTCAACCTGCATATATGTAGCATCAGTAGGAATATTCACATATACTTGCTTTTCTGAAAAAGCCGTGTTTTCTGAGAAAATCTTTTTATAAATCAAATATCCATAAGCAGAAGCTCCTAAAACAAATATTACCAGAAATAACGCAATGATGTTTCTTAATTTCATAAATTCTAATTCGTTTTCCTCAAAAAAGTGTACAAAATATTGTACACCCCTATTATTAGGGAGTAAATATACAAATTTATAGTGGGAGCTTAATGAAAAAATTAAAGATACAAATCGATTAATCCTTCCGGGGTTTTAAACAAAATAGTTTTTGTTTTCCTGTTTACTTCTTTGATGAATTCATCTATTACCGGAATGAGAATTTCTTTGTTATCTGAGTTGGTAATGATAAAAATAGCCTGAGCGGCTGTGTCATTTACATCGGTTATAACTCCTATATCCCCAAGATTTACATCTTGTGCCGTAAAACCAATGATTTCGTGAAAATAGAATTTATTCCCTTCCAGTTTAGGGAGTATAGACAGCGGAAGATAAACCTCACATCCGATAATTTTATCGGCTTCTGCTTCTGAGTTAATATCTTCGAATTTTACTCTTAATAAAGTATTTTTATGCAAAGCTGAGTTTTCAATAAAAAAAGGAATCAAATCTTTGCCGTATTCGACAAAGACTGATTCCAAATTTTCGTAGAGTTCAGGTTCGTCTGTATCTAAATATATCAAGACTTCACCTTTGAAACTGAATTTTTTAGCGATTTTACCTAAATAGAAAGTGTCTTCTTTTCGCATTAATCCACTAAACTACTAAGCTTCTGTCTCTTCTGTGTTCTCTTGAGTTGCCTCCGGAGCTTCTGTTGCTTCTGCTACAACTTCATCTGTTGTTTCAACAGCTTCTTCTGTAGCGACAGCTTTAGCAGCACGTTTTTCGTTTACTTCTTTTTCAGCTGCAAGAGCTTTAGATTTAGCTTCTGCTTTTTCTTTAGACAATCTTTCTTTTTTAGCAGTTACTTTTCCTGCTTTTTCTTCTAACCATTTAGCAAATTTTTCATCTGCTTGCTCTTGAGTTAAAGCACCTTTACGAACTCCTCCGTCCAAATGATGTTTAAGCAATGCTCCTTTATAAGAAAGGATTGCTCTTGCAGTATCTGTCGGTTGAGCTCCGTTATGTAACCATTTAACTGCACTATCAATATTTAATTCAATAGTTGCAGGGTTAGTGTTCGGATTGTAAGTTCCTAATTTTTCAAGGAATTTACCGTCTCTTTTGGCTCTTGAATCAGCAGCCACAATCCAGTAAAAAGGTTTTCCTTTTTTACCGTGTCTTTGTAATCTAATTTTTACAGGCATAATCTTTTGATTAAATTTCGAGGTTCCCGACCTCTGTTAATTAAGGCTGCAAATATACAATATATTTTTGAAATCTGTTTAAAACTATTTAAAATTGTTTTA
>CAZVQI010000036.1:0-13943 GCA_964629155.1 uncultured Flavobacterium sp. | reverse complement strand
ACAAAAAGGCAGAACCTTTGTTAAAAACAGGTGAGTGGGTACTTGTGTAATTTAAGTGATAAATAAAAAAATCCTGCCTTTTTAGGCAGGATTTTTAATATTAAAAAGAAAATAAATTTATCTTCTATCAATTTTTTGGTTGATTACAGCTCTTACTACATCAATAGCTACAGTATTGTATTTATCATTTGGAATGATGATGTCTGCAAAAGATTTTGTAGGTTCAATAAATTGCTCGTGCATTGGTTTGAGAGTGGTCTGATAACGATTCAATACTTCTTCCATATCACGGCCTCTTTCAGAAATATCACGTTTTAGTCTTCTGATAAGCCTTTCGTCAGAATCGGCATGAACAAATATTTTTATGTCGAACATATCGCGAAGTTCAGGATTGGCGAGTATAAGAATTCCCTCAACAATCATCACTTTTCGAGGGTGAGTAATAACAACATCACCTGTACGATTATGAGTTACAAATGAATACACAGGTTGTTCAATGGTTTTTCCTTCTTTAAGGTCTTTAAGATGAGATACAAGTAATTCAAAATCGATAGCTCTGGGGTGATCGAAATTGATTTTGGTACGTTCTTCAAAGCTTAAATTAGAAGTGTCTCTGTAATAAGAATCTTGTGAGATGATTCCGACTTCTGTACTGGGTAATTCATTCATAATTTGATGTACAACGGTTGTTTTTCCGCTTCCCGTACCTCCGGCAATTCCGATAATTAGCATTTTGTAGTTTTTTTTGTGCGCTGCAAAAGTAAAATGAAATTTTGAAATAAGGAAATACACTTGTTTGTAAGCCTTGGTTTTCGTTAATTTGTAAATATTCTCAAAACTGTAATAAATAAATAGTTATATGGAAGAACGTCAAGATAAAAAAATAGCAATTATCGGTTATTTTACAATAATTGGTTGTGTGATAGCCATGATTATGAATAGCGAGAAAAAATACCCTTTTACCTCATTTCATAACAGACAAGCTTTGGGGATTTTCTTGCTGTTTTTTGCTTTAGGATACCCGATAGGGTATTTTGACAGTTGGACAGTTACAATGGGATTTTATTTATTCTTTTTTATTCTTTGGGTATATGGTTTTGTTGGGGCTTTACAATATGAAGAAAGAGAAATCCCCGTATTAGGAAAAATCTTTCAAAAATTATTCAAAGGGATTTAAAATCATAATAGTAACAATTAAATCCTCCAAATCAAGTAATGTGAGTTTGTCGCTTTAATATTTATCTCATTTTATGAAATACTTAATAAGAGAACCAAAAGTAAAAAAAGATAAAAACCCGTTGTTACTTTTACTTCACGGATATGGGAGTAATAAAGAAGATTTATTTTCGTTTGCACCAGAGTTGCCGGAAGAATATTATATAATTTCTCTTCAAGCTCCTTACTCATTAGCTCCTTATGGTGGATATGCTTGGTATGCTATCAATTTTGATGCAGATATGAATAAGTTTTCGGATAATGAGCAAGCGGTGCAATCAAGAGAGCTTATTGTTGAGTTTTTGGATGAAATAATCGAAAAATATCCGATAGATAAAAATGATATCTCTTTAATAGGTTTTAGCCAAGGGAGTATTTTGAGCTATTCGATTGCTCTTTCTTATCCTGAAAAGATAAGTAGGGTAGTGGCATTGAGTGGATACTTGAATCACGATATTCTGAAAGAAGGTTATCAAAATAATGATTTTTCAAGACTTAATTTCTTTGTTTCACACGGTACTGTTGACCAAGTTATTCCGATAGAATGGGCAAGAAAAACTCCCGAGTTTTTGAATAGTTTAGGAATTAAAAATGTATATTTTGAGTATCCTGTCGGGCATGGAGTAGCTCCAAAAAATTTTCATGATTTCAAAAATTGGATACTAAACAATTAGTTTAATAAAAACTATATAAATGTAAGATTTTCAATTATATAAACATATTATATAGATTTTATCTATATGTTAATTTTCACAATTTTAATCCGGATTATATGCTGAAAAAAATAATAATTTCAACTCTGTTGATACCATTTTTGACAGGTTGTACAACTTCTCAAAAAAACCTGGGAGAAAAAGCAGAAGCCCCTTTGGTGAAGTATATGAATACCATTACTGAAAGTGAACTCCAAACACATATATCCGTAATTGCTTCAGATGAGATGCAAGGAAGAGATACTGGTAGTGAGGGACAAAAAAAAGCAGGAAGATATTTGATTGAACAATATAAAAAGTTAGGACTGTCTTATCCTCCCGGAGCAGATAGTTTTTATCAAACTGTTCCGTCATCATATATGAAAAAAGCTTGGTCACCCAACTTACCCGATTCGGAAAATATTTGGGTTTATTTTGAAGGAGGAGAAAAAAAAGACGAATTGATTGTTATTTCTGCCCACTATGACCATATAGGAATGAAAAATGATGAAATCTATAACGGGGCAGACGACAACGGTTCCGGAACTTCTGCACTTTTGGAAATAGCAGATGCTTTTGTTCAGGCAAAACAGGCCGGTTATACTCCAAAACGTTCTATTTTATTTTTACATGTAACAGGAGAAGAATATGGACTTCATGGCTCAAGATATTATACTGCTAATCCAATTCTTCCATTAGAAAATACTGTTGCCAACATCAATATTGATATGATTGGAAGACGTGGAGAAGGAAAAGAAAATAATGATAATTATGTATATGTAATAGGGTCAGACAGGTTAAGTACAGATTTACATAAATTATCTGAAAAAGCTAATGAATACGTCCAATTAGAGTTAGATTATACTTATAATGATTTGAATGACCCGAATCGTTTTTATTATCGTTCAGACCATTATAATTTTGCTCGAAAAGGTGTTCCGGCTATTTTTTATTTTGACGGAGTTCATGAAGACTATCATCAAACTACTGATACATCTGACAAAATTGATTTTCCTCTGTATGCTAAAAGAACTAAATTGGCTTTTGCAACAGCTTGGCAGTTAGTCAATGCAGAAAATAGACCGATGATTGACAAAGATGGAAAATAATCCGGTTGTGTGATGATGATTTTTGACAAATATTATAAAAGAAGATATGTGGAGTTTTAGTAGCTTTGCAATCGCTTAAAACAAAAAAATGCAAAAAACGGTAAACATACTTAATAAAAGAGCAAAATTTGAGTACGAGATTCTCGAGCAATATACAGCAGGAATTGTGCTAACCGGAACAGAAATAAAATCTATTCGAATGGGGAAAGCACAAATTGCTGAGAGTTTTTGTGAATTTAACGAGAATAAAGAGTTGTTTTTGATTAATAGCTATATTGAGGAATACTCATTTGGAACTCATTATAATCATAAAGCAAAAAGTCAACGAAAATTATTGCTTACTAAAAGAGAACTTCGTTCGTTACATAAAAGCGTACAGAATAAAGGATTAACCATTGTTCCCTTACGATTATTTATTAATGAAAAAGGATTGGCTAAATTAGATATTGCCTTAGCAAGAGGTAAAAAACTTTATGATAAGAGAGCTACTATGAAAGAACGAGATATAAAAAGAGATTTAGACCGACTAAAACACAAATAAAATATCTCAAAAAATATTTTGCCCCGACTTAAATTTTTAGCATTTAAGATCGGGGCAAAACTTTTTGAAAAAGTGGTTATAAAAACTTAAGTAGTGAGTTTAAAAGTTGGTAGAAAAGTTTATCGTTAATCCTGAAGATTCCGGAACCCAGCGACAAACTCCTCCTACACAAATCATTCCTCCTCTTTGTCTTCCGTAGCCTATTCCGATTCGGCTTGCACCTTTAGTAAAAGCTCCTCCTACACTGTAATAGTGAATTCTGTTTTCTTCTTTATCATTTCCATAATTATATAAGTCTTGAAGATAAAAAGACCATTTAAGAGAAGGCACATACTCTATGGTTCCTGCTAACCAATTCTTTTTATCTCCGTCAGCCCACAAATGTTGTCCGATAACACGCACAGATTGAGCGTCTCCAAATTTATAAATTACTTCAGCCGCAGTTATGTAAGTTTTTAGCTCACCTGAAGCATCTTCAATATACTTTTGGTTATAATATTGACCCATTACAGAGAATATAGACTGCCATTTATCAGAGTGTTTTTTTCTCATTTCAATAGCCAGATCATTGTAGTATTTTCTCCCGAAATCAAAAAATCCTGAACTGACGTGTTTTTCTTCTACATTCAAATCATCTTTGTAATCTAATGCATTCCAGAACGAACCGTTAACAGCAAAATAAGTCCCGTGTTTTCCTCCTATAGCTGTATTTTTTTTGAATTGATAATACAAATCAAATTGTCCTCCGATTTCACCCGGTTTTAGATGCGGATAGAAAGAAGTAACAGACGCTACTTGATAAACATATATGTTTTGAAGAGCAAAATCGTATTGCTTAGTAAGAGCAGGAACATAATTTACTACTCCTGTATTAAATGTATTTCCGCTTAGGTTTCTTTCAGAGAACATTCCGATGTTTTGTAATCGTCTTAAATTTACATCAATTCCTAATCCTCTTTGAGAATAACCGAAATTAAGGAGTAACGCATTTCCGTCGTATTGTTTGTCTTCAAAGATGGTTTGAACACCTCCTGTTCCTTCAACCAATGCGTCTTTGGTTTTATATACATATTCTGCTCCTGCATAAAAACCTCCTTTGGCCATGTCTGCTCTAAAGGAGTACATATTGGTCATTTTATCCAATTGAGGATGTTGATCTTGAATATCTTCATATCTTCCTACAAAGCTCGCCCCGACGTTCAAATCCATATTTTCCATATTGGAAATATCAGAAATACTGACCTCTACATTAGCTCCTGAAATAAATGATTTTGCTAAATCAAATCCCATTCCGATACGTTGTCTTCCTCCCAAAATGGTAGCTTTGGTTCCTTTGCCAATATCATAACTGATTCTTCCTCCAAAGATAGAATTATTGATTCCGAGCTGTCTGTCTTCCCAAGAACGAAGGATGAGTCCACTGCCGAATTGTTCGTAGAAATGGCCGGCTGTAATATCAAGCCCCATTTCAGTATTGTTATATCTTGCGTAAATTGTACCAATGTCGGTTTTATCAAGTTTAGGAGAATATTTAAGTAAAGCCATCGGAGAATAAGATTCTACTTGAAACCCAAATTCCCATTTGTCAATAAAATAATCAGCTTTTATATAACTGTTTGATCGAAAGCGCTCTACAGCATCAATTTCGGAAATTTTAATCTTATCATCGTCAATATACCACTGACTGTTAGATTCAATTCCTATGTTTAGTGTTCCCTTACTTTGATTGTCTTGCTCTTCTTGAGCAAAAGCAAATAAACAACCTAAAGAAAAGGTTAGACAGGTCAGTTTTTTTATCATTTTTAAAAAATAAACTTATTTTTTGATTTTATTTTGTATTACTTTATACATTTCTTTTTCAGAACCGGGAGTATAGTTGGAGTGTTCATAAATTACAATTCCTTTGTACACAACAATAGTGTAAGGTACATTTATAATGTTTAATGCTCTTTTTAAATCGTGATTGTCATCCAATACAATTTCATATTCCCAACCTTTTCCGTTAACCATAGGTTTAACTCGTTTTTTAGTTCGAGCATCATCAATAGAAACTGCTACAAGTTCTACTCCCAATTCGTCTTGCCAATCTTGATATACGTTGTGTATAGCCGAAAGTTCATTGATACAAGGTCCGCACCATGTAGCCCAAAAACTGATAATTACAGGATGGTCGGTATTGTTGTATTGAGATATATTTATATTTTTCCCATCTAAATTTTTCAGAGTCAGGTTAGGTAATTTACTTTGTTGGGCATTAGCAAAAAAGCAAAAAAGCAAAAGTCCGATAGTGATTATTTTTTTCATATAGAGTGTGATTAGTAAAAAAAAAAAAATGAGTAGCAAATATATGTAAATTGAATTTTTAGATGATGTAAAATGGAAAAAAAATTCTATTTTCGTAAAATATTTATGTAGACCTGTTTTCACAAACAATATACCAATTAAAGAAGTTATGAAAAAGATTGTTTCTGTCTTATTTATTTTAATGAATTTATCTCTTGCACTTGTGTCTTGTGGTGGAGGAGAAAATGATGATGACCACATATACAATAATCAGGTAAGCTTAATTTCAATATTACCTGATAAATATAATGTAATATTAAAAGATAATCCTGAAGAACAGGATGTTATTACTTTTAAGGTTACCAACAATGCGGGATTAGATATAACCGAAAATTCAGTATTTTTGATAAACGATGTTGAGACAGAATCAAATATTTTTATTCCGTCGGAATTAGGAACTTTTCAGGTACGTGCCAAATATATTGAGCCTGTAAGCGGAAAGGAGTTTTTAAGTGACGCTAAGTCTATTAATGTTATAGACCCGCTTAATGCAGAAGACATGTATTTTAAGCATAAAGTGTTGATTGAAGACTTTACGGGAACTTGGTGCGGTTGGTGTACGAGAGTAATTCATGCTTTAGAACTCATTGAAGCACAAACTCACAATGTGATACCTGTAGCAATCCATAATAATGATGAGTTTGATTTTTCGGGCAGAATGCCTTTAGAAGATTACTTAATGATTGAAGGAGCATATCCTTTTGCTGCTATTAACAGAAAGATTATATGGAAAAATCCGCAACATTATAATGTAAGTCAACCTATTGAACAAATTCAACCTCAATCTCCTGTGGGAATCAAAATCAGTTCACAGTTAGGAGCTTCTTCAGGAACAGTTGATGTGTCATTTTATTTTAAAGAAACTATTCCCGGACAGCTTAAGTATGCGGTTTATATCATAGAAAACGGACTAATCGCAGACCAAAAAAACTATAATGGAGACCTTTATGATGGAGCTCCTGTTTTATATGATTTTACTCATAATCATACCCTAAGAGGTGTTTACGGAAATATTGTCGGAAACAATCTTGGGCAAGAGGCTACCGAAAGAACAGAGGTGGTATTATCTGACTTGACTGTAAATTATTCTTCTGAAAATGCAAACAATTTACAGGTTGTTGCCTTTTTGATGAATGAAGCAGGGCAGGTTCTTAATGTTCAAATAGCTGACAGAAATACAGAAAAAGATTACGAGTTTGCCAATTAAACCGATTAAGATAATCAATAAACATCCAACTAATTATGAAAATCACATATTACGGACATGCTTGTATCGGGATTGAAGTAGCAGGAAAGCATTTATTGATAGACCCTTTTATTAGCGGAAACCCAAAAGCATCTCACATTGACATAGATAAGATTAAGGCAGATTATATTTTGCTTACTCACGCTCACCAAGATCATACACTAGATGCTGAAGCTATTGCTCGGAAAAACGGTGCGATAATTATCTCTAATGCCGAAATAGCAGATTATTATTCCAGAAAAGGTATTGAAACTCACCCGATGAATCACGGAGGGAGTTGGAGTTTTGATTTTGGGAAACTAAAATATGTAGCTGCTATTCATAGTAGTTCTTTTGCAGACGGAACATACGGAGGAAATCCGGGAGGGTTTGTAATTGAAGGTGAAAAAAGAAATATTTATGTTTCGGGAGATACGGCTCTTACGTATGATATGAAGCTTATTCCACTCCGAACAAAATTAGATTTAGTGGTTTTACCTGTCGGAGATAACTTTACTATGGATATTGAAGATGCCATTATAGCTTCTGATTTTGTGGAATGTGATAAAGTGTTAGGTTATCATTTTGACACTTTCGGGTATATTGAAATCAACCACGAAGAAGCTAAACGCAAATTCTTTGATAAAGGGAAAGATTTGATGTTACTCGGAATAGGAGAGTCGATTGAAATCTAATTTTCCGATTGTTTTACTGAAATTGTAGCACAAGCATATACTGCAGCAGTTTCAGTTCGAAGTCTGGTGCTACCAAGTGAAACCGGAACATAACCGTGCGTTAAAGCCATTTGTACTTCTTTTTCAGAGAAATCACCTTCAGGACCAATAAGAATGGTAATTTTACCTATAGACTTTACTTCTTTAGCTAATTCTTTTTTATCTGTCTCTATACAATGGGCAATAAAAAGTTGTCCATTGTTTTCTTTTCGAATAAAATCAGAAAAGCGTAGGGGAGGGTTTATTTTTGGTAAGTAATATTGCAAAGATTGTTTCATGGCCGAAAGTAAAATTTTTTCAAAACGTTCTATTTTTACTTCTTTTCTTTCGGAATGTTCACAGATTATCGGAGTAATTTCACTTACTCCGATTTCGGTTGTTTTTTCTAAAAACCATTCGTATCTGTCATTCATTTTAGTTGGAGCAACAACTAAATGTAATTCATAATCTAACGGTTCAAAAAAATTGGAATTAATTATTTTTACTTCGCATTTTTTTTCTAAAGCCGAAGTAATTTCTCCTTCAAATAACCAGCCTTTTCCGTTGGTAAGATGAATAATATCAGTTTCTTTCTTTCGTAAAACACGAACAATATGTTTACTTTCTTCTTTGTCAAAACAGAAAGAAGTAGTATCAGAATTTATGTCAGCAGAATAAAACAGTTGCATAAGGCAAAAGTATAAAGAAAAACTGAGGGTTGTATCAAAAATTCATTAAGCAATTTTATATCTCAATTTAAGGCTAAAAAAATATTAAAAATCATTATCTTCGTGGCTTGAAAATTACTAATACAAACAAATATTAAGTTATGAATAAAAAAATTGTAATTGTTTCGGCAGCAAGAACTCCTATCGGGAAATTTTTAGGAGGATTGTCTTCCGTTCCTGCACCGAAATTAGGAGCTGTTGCTATTAAAGGAGCATTGGATAAAATCGGATTAGATTATAACTTGGTTGATGAAGTTATTATGGGGAATGTAGTTCAGGCAGGAGTGGGGCAGGCCCCGGCTCGTCAAGCAGCTAAATTTGCCGGACTTCCTGATTCTGTTATTGCAACTACAGTAAATAAAGTTTGTGCATCAGGTATGAAAGCTGTGATGCAAGCCGCACAAGCCATTCAATTGGGAGATGCTGAAATTATAGTAGCCGGAGGAATGGAGAATATGAGTTTAATTCCTCATTATGTACATATGAGAAACGGAGTTAAATTTGGTCCTGCTACATTAATTGACGGGCTTCAAAAAGATGGTCTTATTGATGCATACGACCAAAATGCTATGGGAGTTTGTGCAGATTTATGTGCTTCAGAATATAAAATATCAAGAGAAGAGCAAGATGCTTTCGCTATCGAATCATACAATCGCTCGGCTAAAGCTTGGGAAGCCGGAAAATTCAACAACGAAGTAGTTCCTGTTGAAATTCCTCAACGTAAAGGGGACCCAATCGTAATTAGCGTTGACGAAGAATACACTAACGTAAAACTAGATAAAATCCCTACTCTTCCTGCTGTTTTCACAAAAGATGGAACTGTAACAGCTGCTAATGCTTCGACAATCAATGACGGAGCTGCAGCATTAGTGTTGATGAGTGAAGAAAAAGCTAAAGATTTAGGCTTAAAACCTCTGGCTTATATCACTAGCTATGCCGATGCGGAGCAAGAGCCAAAATGGTTTACGACTGCTCCTGCAAAAGCACTTCCGAAAGCACTCAAAAAAGCAGGACTTGAGCTTTCTGATATTGATTTCTTTGAGTTTAACGAAGCTTTTTCTGTAGTAGGGTTAGCTAACACTAAAATCTTAGGGCTTGACGCTTCAAAAGTTAACGTAAACGGAGGAGCGGTATCTCTCGGACATCCTCTTGGATGTTCAGGTGCCAGAATCATTGTTACGCTTATCAACGTATTAGAACAAAACAATGCAAAACGCGGGGCAGCTGCAATTTGTAATGGTGGAGGAGGAGCTTCTGCTATTGTGATTGAAAGAGCATAACTTTAGAATACGGAGAACAGGATGTAAAAAAAGTTTTTTATATCCTGTTTTCCATTTTCCATTTTTTACATTTTCATTCTTTTTAAATAATGTTCGGAATCTGTAATTTAGCCATAGTACCTGTACGTTTAGAACCTAACCACAGAAGTGAAATGGTCTCTCAGCTTTTATTTGGAGAGCATTTCCAAATTCTTGAACAAACAAAGGGTTGGGTTAAAATAAAAATTCATTTTGATGAATATGAAGGATGGATAGATGAAAAGCAATATCAGTCTATTTCTGAAAGTGAATTCGGATTGCTTTCCTCTAAAGAAATGGTGTTAAATGCAGATTTAATTGAATACATATCGGGAAAAGATAATTTGTTATTTCCTGTTCCTCTTGGTTCATCTCTTTCTTTTTTAAATATTCCTCAAATCAACACTTCGGAATTCAGTTTTGAAGGTCTTACAACTATAGGTCAGAAATCTAAATCCGAAATCCTTAAAACCGCATTTATGTATCTGAATACACCTTATCTGTGGGGAGGAAAAACTCCTTTTGGTATAGATTGTTCAGGTTTTGTTCAGATGGTTTACAAACTTAACGGATATAAGTTGTTCAGAGACGCTCATCAACAAGCTTCTCAAGGCGAAGTTTTAAGTTTTATTGAAGAAGCTGAAGCAGGAGATTTAGCTTTTTTTGATAACGAAGAAGGAAAAATCATTCATGTCGGAATTTTAATGAACGATAACTACATCATCCACGCTCACGGGAAAGTTCGTATTGACCGTCTTGACCACTTAGGAATTATGAATGTGGACACCAAGCGACATACACATAAGTTAAGAGTTATCAAAAAAGTTATTTAATCCTTTAGGGTTAAACCAAAAATTGTTATTTGGAGCAGATTTTTGTATTTGCTCGTGTAATAACATAGGCAATTATTTTTGTTTACTCAGAACCTTTCTCATTCTTCTCAAATTTAGTACCTTTGCCTGATTAGATTTATTCTACATTAAAATAAAAAATACGATGAAATTAGATAGAAAAGAAATTCTTAAAGCCTTAGAAACGATTACTATTGCAGGGGAGGGTAAAAACATGGTCGAAAGTGGGGCAGTTCAAAATGTGATTACTTTTGGAGATGAAGTGGTGGTGGACTTGATACTCACAACACCTGCCTTGCATGTAAAAAAGAGAGCTGAGGTAGATGTGATGAAAGCTATCCAGGATTTGGTGTATGAAAAAGCAAAAGTAAAAGTAAATATTAAAGTTGAAGCGCCTGAAAAACCTGAAATTAAAGGGAAGGCAATTCCCGGAATTTCAAATATAGTAGCTATTGCTTCAGGTAAAGGAGGAGTAGGAAAATCTACTATGACTGCAAATTTAGCTATAGCTCTATCAAAAATGGGATTTAAAGTAGGAGTGCTTGATGCCGATGTTTACGGACCTTCTATGCCAATTATGTTTGATGTTGAGAGAGCCAGACCGCTTTCTGTAACAGTTGATGGAAAATCAAAAATGGAACCGATTGAAAGCTATGGAGTGAAATTACTTTCCATAGGATTTTTTACTCAACCCAATCAAGCAGTCATCTGGCGAGGTCCAATGGCAGGCAAGGCGCTTAATCAAATGATTTTTGATGCAAATTGGGGTGAGTTAGATTTTCTTTTAATTGATCTTCCTCCGGGTACAGGAGACATCCACCTTTCTATCATGCAAAGTCTTCCACTTACGGGTGCCGTAGTGGTGAGCACTCCTCAAAATGTGGCTTTGGCTGATGCAAAGAAAGGAGTGGCTATGTTTCGTCAGGAGGCTATTAACGTTCCGGTATTGGGAATTATAGAAAATATGGCATATTTTACTCCTGAAGAACTCCCGAATAACAAATATTACATTTTTGGAAAAGAAGGAGCTCGAAATTTGGCAGAGGATTTAGATGTGCCATTTTTAGGAGAAATTCCGATTGTTCAAAGCATACGTGAAGCAGGAGATTATGGTCATCCGGCTGCATTACAGAAAGATACTCCTCTTTCGAAAGCTTTTGAAGAATTAGCCAGAAATGTAGCTGAACAAGTTGTATTACGCAACGACAGCTTACCTCCGTCTGAAGCAATTAAGATTACAACGATGGCAGGGTGTTCGGCAGTGAAAAAGTAATAAATTTCACATTCACCTTGTTGCGGCAAAATTTTAATAACCACCTAATTGATAAACTTTAAATATTTAAAGTATATGACTACAACAGAAGAAATTAGAATTAACGTAGAGAAAGCTCTTGAGGAGATTCGCCCTTTTTTGAAATCTGACGGAGGTGATATCACGTTAATTTCTATCGAAAACGACAGAATTGTAAACGTACGTCTGGAAGGAGCGTGTGGAGACTGTAACCTGAGTTTCTCGACGATGAAAGCAGGAGTTGAAACCACAATTAAGAAATATGCTCCACAAATTGAGCAAGTAATTAATGTGGCTTAATAGAGTAGGACTGATATTGGTTTGTTTATCACGATATTAAGGTTTTTGTACTTTCTTTTTCTTATAATAACTGACTTTTGTCATAGGATAGTTATTTATTTAATTTGAGATTTGCAGTAATATTTCAAATCTTAAATTTCAAATTTTACAGTATTAATGATTTCAACAGATATAGTAATTATTGGAGCCGGTCCTACAGGATTATTCACTGTTTTTGAGGCCGGATTACTCAAATTAAAATGTCATATTATTGATGCTCTTCCGCAACCCGGAGGACAACTTTCGGAGCTTTATCCGAAAAAACCTATCTTTGATATTCCCGGCTTTCCGAGTGTCGGAGCTCAGGAGTTGATAAACAACCTCATGGAACAAATCAAGCAATTCCAACCGGGCTTTACGTTGAACGAAAGAGCCGAAACCATTGACAAACTCGAAGACGGGACTTTTATCGTAACTACGGATAAAGGAACTAAACACCACGCCAAGGCCGTAGCTATTGCAGGTGGTTTAGGAAGTTTTGAACCCCGAAAACCGGTTATAGAAGACCTAAACTTTTACGAAGATAAAGGAGTGGAATACTTTGTCAGAGATCCGGAAAAATTCCGCGGTAAAAAAGTAGTTATAGCCGGAGGAGGCGATTCGGCATTGGACTGGACGATATATTTGGCCGATATTGCCCAAGAACTCACTTTGGTTCACCGCAGAAACGAGTTCCGTGGAGCGCTTGACTCGGTAGAAAAAGTCCAAGAACTCAAAAGACAAGACAAAATCAATCTGATTACTCCGGCCGAAGTTATTCGACTAAACGGAGCCGAACATTTAGAGTCTTTGGTAGTGGATATCAACGGAGCCGAAATGACTATTGAGGCTGATTATTTTATTCCGCTTTTCGGACTTACTCCTAAACTTGGTCCTATTGCCAACTGGGGATTACAAATTGAGAAAAACGCCATAGTGGTAAATAATGCTCTGGATTATCAAACCAATATCGAAGGGATCTACGCTATCGGAGACATCAATACTTATCCGGGTAAACTGAAGTTGATTTTGTGTGGTTTCCACGAAGCTACCTTGATGTGTCAGAGCATATACAACAAGCTCAATCCCGGTAAAAAGTATGTGTTGAAATATACCACTGTGTCGGGAGTAGACGGTTTTGACGGAACCCGAAAAGAGGCTGAAAAGGCAGTGGTGAAATCTATAGAATAACTGGTTTTGAGTTATGAGTTTTGAATGTTTAGTCATTTAAAATTTATGATTCAAAATTTAAAATTAGAAATATGGCAGATGTTACTATTCACATAATAGACAGAAACGGAATGCGTCATACGGTGCAGGCTCCGACTGATATGAATATGAATCTGATGGAGTTGGTTCGTGCGTATGAGTTGGCCGAAGAAGGTACTATCGGGATTTGTGGCGGAATGGCTATGTGTGCTTCGTGCCAATGTTATGTGTTGAACGATGTTCCACTTCCGGAAAAGAGTGCAGACGAAGAGGCTATGCTTTGGGAAGCTTTTAACGTAAAAGAAAATTCGCGTTTGGGATGTCAAATCTTTATTACTGAAGAAATAGACGGATTAGAAATTGAGTTAGCTCCGGAGTCATAATTTTATATACTAAATTAGTTATATAAT
>CAZVQI010000035.1:0-14013 GCA_964629155.1 uncultured Flavobacterium sp. | reverse complement strand
CTTCAAGGTTTGAGAAATACTAAAGGCACTTTGCTTAATATTTTCAGCGTTTATACCTTCATACAAACTGTTTACCGTATCCTCAAACAAATCAAACCAATGCAGAAATTGTTCCGGACTCAACGGGCTTTTTTGATGCAGTTCTTTGTGTACTAACAAAGGATTTCCTTTAAAGTTTCCTGTACCGAAGAGAATTACCTCCCAAAAATCATACATTTTAGGCAAATGATGGCTCCAATCGGTTTTGGCCACCTCGTTAAATAAATATCCGATTATTTCGTCTTTCCGAACTCTTTCGTAGAAGTTATCTACCAAAACCTCTATATCTTTTCTGTTTTGAATATCCTTTTTCATTATTGTATATTTTTACAATACGAAATTAAGGAACTTCAAACCCTGCTGTTTATGACCTGAATCATAAAACTATATCTATTCTTTTTCTTTAAGTTTCAGATACAAAGGAGCAAGTGAAATGATTTTTAATTCAAGTTCTTTCTTATTAAGGTTTTTAATATAAGTGTCTTTCTTCTTTTTAGGCAAGTCTTTCTCAAGGTTATACAACACAAAAAACTTGAATTCTTCTACATTATCAGGATGAATTTTAAGCGTTTCGGTATAAAACTCCTTTGAAAAATTATTAGTAAGATAAGCTACTCTTTGGTTTTCTTTTTCCATCTCCGCTATTTTTTTCAGGATTTTTGTTTTTCCTGTAATAGCATTGATTAAAGCCCCTAAATGTTGTTCACTACTTGCTGTATAAAGTTTTCTTTCGGCTTGAGTATATTTTTTCTGCCCTTTCGGGACAATCCCTAAACTTACGGAGTTTATGTGGCTGTAAGCATTAATTTCAACTGCTTCTATCTCAACCGGCTGAGCTTCAACCTCTATTTGAAGTTCTGTTTTAAAATCTGTTTCTTCTACCAAATATCGCTTTTTGTAAACATGAGGAGCAGATATAATAAGTAAGTCTCCTACATTAGCCTCTATCAAAAATCTACCGAAGCCGTCTGTCTTAGTTTCGTTTTCTGCAGTAAGATTTACAATTAAAATTCCTGAAATTTCAGGAGTCTCGGTTATAATTTTTCCTTTTATAATTTGTTGTGAAAAACAAAATACAGGAAACAAAAACAATATCAGGAATTTATTACTCATCAGAAATCAATTTTTGATAGTCCTCCAAAAGCGAAAATGCCTTAAATATGATTTGATTTTTACGTTTAGTATTCATTACTTGTACAAATTGAGGATTATCAGTCAGAAAATAACGAAAACCTTGAGTGTAATCTTCAGGAATTTTAAATTCGTTTACCAATAATTCATCAGACAAATATTGATAAGTCTTTTGAAGATTGATATTGTATCGCTCTATTTCTAAACCCTTTTTGAGCTTTTTGGTTCTTCCCGAAACAGCATTAAGAAGCGGGTCTAAGCTAAAACTCAATGTAGGAATCAACAAAAAGTATTCAAGGTTAAGATCTGTTGCTGTTTTTAGTTTTCTTTCTGCAGGAGTGTATTTCTTTTGTCCTTTGGGTACTATTCCCAAACTTTCGGAAGTTATATCAGATCGATTGATTTCAACAGTTTCGATTTCGATTTCTTGTGTTTCTAACTGAATTGTGATTTGTTTTTCAAAATGCTCATCTTCCACTAAAAAACGCTTTCTTTTTATAAAAATTGCACTAAAAATCAGCAAATCTCCTGAGTCTGCATAAATGGAAAACTTCCCGAAACCATCTGTAGTAGTTTGAATTTCTTTAGTCAAATTTACTACTAAAATATCTGACAGCATTGTCCCTGTTTCAACTTTTCCTTTAAGTATTTTTTGTTGCGAAAACGAAAAAAAACAAAAGGACAAGAAAACAAATATGAGTAATTTTTTATCCATAAAATTGTTTTCCTGTAAAAATATTTTAATTTTCTGAAAACAGTATTAATACAGTAGTAAAAATTTGTTAATACTTACAAAATGAGAAAAATTTTATACATAAAAAAGCTCTCTGTCTATATATTGCCATACTTTTTCCGGAAGAAGCGGCCTTATATTTTTCTTTTCTTTGATTGCACTACGAATAAAGGTAGATGAAATTTCAATAACCGGAGCATCAATTTTATGGACTTTCGGATGATTTATTAACTGATTTTCAATAGAGTTAGCAGTTACTCTCGGATAGACATAAATATAATATCGCTCTAAGATTACCTCATAGTTTTTCCATTTATGAAAAGAATTCAAATTATCCTCTCCCATAATCAACGAAAAACTGTGCTGAGGATACTTTTCTTCCAAATAAACAAGAGTATCAATAGTATAATTAGGTTGCGGAAGTTTGAACTCAATATTTGACGGTTTAAGTTTCGGATAGTCTTCTGTTGCTAATCTCACCATTTCTAACCTGTGATAATCATTGAGCAGTGTACTCTTCTGCTTATGAGGGTTATGAGGAGTTACAACCAACCAAACCTCGTCCAAGTCTGAAAATTCCACAAAATGATTTGCAATGATTAGATGCCCTACATGAATAGGATTAAAAGTCCCGAAATATAATCCGATTTTCATGGGGTTTAGGCAACTTTATGATTAAATTTTAACAAAATAAGTGCAAAAACAGAGTAATTCAGCATATCTTGGTAATTGGCCTCTAAGCCCTCAGAAACTAAAGTTTTCCCTTGATTATCTTCGATTTGTTTAACTCGGAGCAACTTTTGCAGAATTAAATCAGTAAAAGAACTTACTCGCATATCTCTCCAGGCCTCTCCATAATCGTGGTTTTTGGCTTCCATAAGTGCTTTGGTTTGGGCTACTTTTTCATCATACAAACGAACAGCTTCATCAAGCGTCAAATCAGGATACCTTCCTACACCGATTTCTAACTGAATAAGAGCCATAACCGAATAATTGATAATTCCGATAAATTCAGAAACCTCGTCTTCGTTTACCTTTCTTTCAGCTTTTTCTTGTATCGTTCTTATTCTTTGTGCTTTAATAAAGATTTGGTCAGTTAATGACGGAAGACGTAAAATCCTCCAAGCGGTTCCGTAATCTTTAGTTTTGTTTACAAAAAGTTCCCTACAAACCGATATTATTTGATCGTATTCTTCCGAAGTATTTTTCATTGATGTAAATTTGCTCAAAAGTAATAATTTTTGTTGAATTCCCTAATCAACTCCATAATTCAGAAACTCAATAAATAACCCAATGACTATCAACTGCAAAGGCCAACTTATAGATTTATCTTATCCTAAAGTAATGGGAATCTTAAACTTTACTCCTGATTCATTTTTTGATGGAGGAAGGTACAAAACCGATATTGAAATCTTGTCTCATACCGAAAAAATGCTCTCTGAAGGAGCTGATTTTATAGATGTCGGAACATATTCTTCCAGGCCAAATGCAGCTTTTGTTTCAGAAGAAGAAGAAATTTCTCGAATGAAATCGGTAATGCAAATCCTTTCAAAAGAATTTCCGAATGTTCTTTATTCAATAGATACTTTTCGGAGTGAAGTTGCCAAAGTTGCTTTGGACTACGGAGGATCGATTATCAATGATATTTCTGCCGGAAATTTAGACCATAAAATGATGGATACGGTAGCCCAATACCAAGTACCGTACATCATGATGCATATGAGAGGGACACCTCAAACCAGGCAAAACTTAACCCATTACGATAATTTGGTTCAGGAGATTCTATTTTATTTTTCCGAAAAAATTACAGAAGCTCGAAGTAAAGGAATCAATGATTTAATTATTGATGTAGGGTTTGGCTTTGCTAAAACTATTGAACAAAACTTTGAATTAATAAGTAAACTGGAACTCTTTCGTGAACTAAAACTTCCTAATTTGGTTGGAATTTCGAGAAAATCAATGATATACAAAACACTAAATATCAAACAAGAAGAAGCTTTAAACGGAACTATAACTTTAAATACAATAGCTCTACTTAAAGGAGCTAATATACTTCGTGTTCACGATGTCAAAGAAGCGAAACAAGTCATAGAACTTGTAATGAAAGTCAAATCTAACAACAACTCTATTTAATCTTCTTTTACAATTGCAACAAATTTTACCCGATATTTTAAAAATTATTTCTTAGCTTTGACAAAATCACTCAAAATACATAAACAATTGATTATCAATATATTAAAACACAAAAATTTAAATACACTTTAGATATAAATGAATGCTCTATTAGAAAAATGGGAAACTCTCAAAGCAGAAAACCCACACATCAGAATACGAAATGCTGCCCAAAAATTGGGAGTTAGTGAAGTAGAACTTTTAGCCACAAAAACAGGAAAAAACGTAACTCGATTACGTCCCGAATTCAAAAATATTCTTTTAGATTTAGAACCTCTTGGAAGACTAATGGGACTTACCCGCAACAACGAGTGTGTCCATGAACGCAAAGGGGTTTATTCTAACGGAGACTTTTCCAATCCACACGCAGGGCTTTTTGTAAACGAAGATATTGATATGCGTATCTTTTTATCTGCTTGGGATAAAGCTTATGCCGTAACGGAAGAATCTGAACACGGAACCCGAACAAGCCTGCAATTCTTTGGAAAAGACGGAGAGGCTATCCATAAAGTTTACTTAACTAAAGATAGTAATGAAGATGCGTTTTGGGCTTTGGTTGAAAAATACAAATCCGAAGATCAATCTACTAATGAGACTACTGTTGCTATACCTTTAAATCTGGATGAAAAACCCGATTCTGAAGTGGATTTAGAAGAATTTCATAAGGCTTGGAAAGGACTGAAAGACACTCACGATTTTTTCGGATTGCTGAAAAAATTCGGGTTAACACGAACTCAAGCTTTACGATTAGCCCCTTCAGAATATTATGCTCAGAAAATTGATAATCAAGCTTCTGTCAAATTATTAGAATTAGCAGCAGAAACCAAAACCCCTATTATGGTTTTTGTTGGAAATAGAGGAAATATCCAAATCCATACCGGAAGAATCCGCAAAACAATGTGGCATCGAGAATGGTTTAACGTAATGGACCCTGACTTTAATTTGCATTTAGATATGTCAAAAATAGCTTCCACTTACATTGTGCGTAAACCGGGAGATGGTGACATTGTGACTTCGGTCGAGGTTTTTAATGAAATGGGGGATTTAATTGTCCAATTTTTCGGAAAACGCAAACCCGGAATTCCTGAATTGGAAGAATGGAGAGAAATTGTAAAGCAGCTTGCCTAATTTAGAATTTTAAGGAATGAACATCAAACTGCTGGCTATCGGAAAAACCGATGACAAAAACCTGCAAGCTCTGATTGAACAATACCAAAAACGTCTTTCGTTTTACGTAAAGTTTGATTTAGAAATTATTCCTGATATAAAAAACGTAAAAAAGTTGTCCGAAAAAGAACAAAAAGAAAAAGAAGGTGAATTGATTTTATCTAAAATTTCTCTTTCAGATTTACTTGTTTTACTTGATGAAAACGGAAAAACATTTTCCAGTATCAGTTTTTCGGAATACTTGCAAAAAAAGATGAATGCGGGAATAAAAACTTTGGTATTTGTAATCGGAGGACCTTATGGATTCTCCGATTCAGTGTACCAAAAAGCAAATGAAAAAGTTTCTCTCTCTTCTATGACATTCTCTCATCAAATGGTAAGACTTTTTGTAATAGAACAGATATATCGAGCTTTTACCATTTTGCGAAATGAGCCTTACCATCACCAATAATACAATTTGGGCATATATTTTTTTCTGTTTTATATTTTTGTTTTTATTATATTTGCCTATGATTGTAAACTTTGACAGAAATTGATTCGTATTCACGACAAACATTTTGTTCCTTTCTTGTCAGCAAGCCAAATAGATAGTGTAATAGCCAGAATGGCTCAGGAAATTGCTGACGACATTGACGATGAAGTCCCCATATTTATAGGAGTTCTGAATGGCTCCTTTATGTTTGTATCTGACCTGATGAAGCATTTTAAAAAACCTTGTCAGTTATCATTTATCAAACTATCTTCATACGAGGGAACAACTTCTACAGGAAAAATAAACGAACTCATAGGGTTAGGTGTCGAGGTCAAAAACCGAACAGTTATTGTTTTGGAAGATATAGTCGATACCGGAAATACTCTTGTTGCCCTTAAAAACCTTTTTGAAGACAAAGAAGTAAAATCTCTGCGATTCGCCACTTTATTTCTCAAACCGGAAGCCTATACCAAAGATATTCCGATAGATTATGTAGGAATGGAAATTCCAAACAAATTTATTGTAGGCTATGGTTTGGATTACGATGAACAAGGCAGAAATTTAGCTGAGGTTTATCAACTAAACGAAAACAATTCACACAATTAAAATAAATTAAACACAATGATTAACATAGTTTTATTCGGGAAACCGGGAGCCGGAAAAGGAACTCAAGCACAATTTTTAAAAGAAAAATACAACTTAGTACACATTTCGACAGGAGATGTGTTCAGATATAACCTAAAAAACAATACGGAGCTCGGGCAAAAAGCCAAAGAATATATGGACAGAGGAGATTTGGTTCCCGATGAACTCACTATCAAAATGTTACAAGACGAAGTGGAAAAAAATGCTCAAGCCACAGGATTCTTATTTGACGGATTCCCAAGAACCATTGCACAAGCAGAAGCCTTAGATAATTTTCTAGCCTCTAAAGGTTGGAGTGTTACAGCTACTGTAGCCCTTGAAGCTAATGATGAAGTACTCATTCAAAGATTATTGGAAAGAGGAAAAACAAGTGGAAGACCGGATGACCAAGACGAAGAAAAAATCAGAAACCGCTATGATGAATACAATGAGAAAACAGCTCCTCTGATTGATTATTATACTCAAAGAAATCTGTTTTATTCGGTAAACGGAATCGGAACTATCGAAGAAGTAACCCGAAGGCTTAGCCTGATTATAGACGATTTTATAGATAAGTAACCTGTATGGAAATTATAATTATTTTATTGCTTATTTTGCTTAACGGAGTTTTCTCGATGTCTGAGATTGCTCTGATTTCTTCTCGAAAGAGCCGATTAGAAAGCGAAGCCAAAAAAGGCAGTTCCAGTGCCAAAACCGCCTTGGATTTGGCAAATTCTCCTAACAAATTTCTTTCTACTGTTCAGATAGGAATTACTCTTATCGGAATTTTAACAGGTATTTATTCAGGAGATGCCATAACAGCAGATTTACAAGCATTTTTAGAAAGATTTACACCTTTAGCTCCTTATGCAAAAACCCTGGCAGTAACCATAATTGTAATTTTAGTTACTTTCTTTACATTAATTTTAGGTGAATTAGTTCCTAAACGCATCGGACTTACCTATCCCGAATCCATAGCCAAAATAGTGGCTCTACCTATGCGATTCATTTCTTTGATTACCGCTCCTTTTATTTGGTTGCTTACTACTTCAACCGAATTCTTATTAAATATTCTGAAAATTAAACCAAGTGAAGACGGAAGAGTAACGGAAGAAGAAATTAAAGCTATTATCAAAGAAGGAACCGAAGGTGGAGAAGTGCAAGAAATTGAACAAGATATTGTGGAACGAGTTTTCCATATCGGAGACCGTAAGGTTAATTCTTTGATGACACACCGAAAATCGGTAGTTTATCTTTCTCTTAAAGATTCATTAGACCAAATCAAGCAAAAAATATTAAACGAAATCCATTCTATTTATCCGGTTTGTGAAGACAATAATTTGGACGAAGTAATTGGGGTAGTATATCTGAAAGACTTATTTGCAGCTTTTGAAAAAAAAGCTGAATTCAATTTAAGAGATTTACTTCACGAACCTGTTTATTTCATTGAACATACCTCTGCTTATCGGGCTTTAGAGACGTTTAAAAGCTCTAAAATTCACTATGCGTTAGTTACGGACGAATATGGTGTAACACAAGGAATGATTACTTTAAATGATATTTTGGAAGCTTTAGTAGGTGATGCTTCTGATTTTTATCAAGATGAATTTCAACTCACTCAACGAGAAGACGGGAGTTGGCTTGTAGATGGACATTATTCACTTCACGACTTCTTAACTCATTTTGAGTTAGATGATTTAATTGCTCATTATGATGTAACTACCGTAAGCGGACTTATCATAACCGAACTCGGACAAATTCCGAAACAAGGAGAAAAACTCTTATGGAATCGCTTCGAATTTGAAATAGTTGATATGGACGGAGTAAAAATCGATAAGATTTTAATTAAAGAAATAACTCCGGACGAATAATCCTATTGACTTAAATCCATCGGATCGGGAGGTCTCTGAAAATCATCCTCTTCTTTTTCGTGGCTGGTTTGACGCTGCTTCCCTCTCTCTTCAATAAATTTGAGATATTCCTTGTTGAAATCAGAATCAATATCTAAGGTGGAATTTTGATTTTCTTGTTGATCTTTTCGTCTTTTTCTTGAGCTTATAAATATTTTTTGCATCAATTCTGAAAACGAATCAAAATCGGCTTCCCAAGTAAGACCAATACCTTGGGTATATCCTATTCCTTCCCCAAAATAATTTATATCATTTTCTCTATTAAAAACCCTTGCATTAAGCGTTCGGTCTTCGTTCAAACGCATCATAATTTCGACATTACCTACCACAACCGATTCTCTCGTTCCTCCGACAGGTACACCCAGCTTACCATTTATAGTAATATCTTCGTTTATCTCAGTAGAAAGTGTCATATTAAATCGGTCTGAATCATCAAAATCTCTATTCGGATTTCGATTTCCTACTGTATAATCTACTCCAATATCAAACACAGAATCTTCATCAGAAAGCAAATTATTAAAAATACTACTTGCTGTTTCAGTCAGACTTCCTGCCAAAGCTCCGGAGCCCATTCCCTGCCCTCCCAGAAAATTTCTGGACAAAAGCAAGGCAAAAGCTTGTGTTCTTCTAGTATCAGCATCAGATAACTTGTATTGAATTTCTGATTGCAATACCGAGCTTACGCTAGGAAATGTAATGTCAAAATCCGGTTCTTGCAAAGCCTCAAGTGTTCCTCTCACATCAATAACCAAATCTACCGGAATTTTTCTGTTAAAAGATGGATTATCAAGCAATACAGCCGGATTAGCCTCTGTAGAATACACTCCCTGAATATTCATATTAGCAAGCAACGGATTCCCTGACCAAGTAATGGTACCACCCTTTTTTACATCAAAACGCTTACTGATAAGACCTCCGTATCTGAAATCATAATGACCACTTTCAACAGTAAGAATTCCATTCATCGTAAATCTGCCGAGTGTATTTATGTCTAATTCCAAAGTTCCGTTTCCTCTTCCTCCTCTTATGGCATGTCCTGTATCTCTGTCAATTATAATATCAATTTCTGCATCGGTAGTTACATTTAAGTTTAGTTTCAACTCTAATCCTGTAGTGATAAAGTTTGCCTCCGTTACTTCTTCTTTATTATACTTTTCTTCCGGACTCAAGAATTTAATGTGTGATACCTCTCCTGCTGATTTAGAACCTCCAATCGGGATTTTAATTGAAGTTCCTTTTTCAGATGTGGCATTAGCTGTAATTATCAATCCTGATGCAGGTCCTTTTATGGTGGCAGTTCCTTTGATAAAGGCAGTTCCATAATACATTGCATCTTCCGAATCCTGTGTATCCAAAACTAACAATCGATTTGAACTCAAATATAAATCAAGAGCATAATCTTTAAAAAGTTTATGACTGATAGAGCCGTTCAGATAACCTTTGGTTCCGTATTTTGTATCGGTCAGGTTTATTTGCCTTAAGAAAATATTATCACCGGTTAAGTCAATTATAGTATTATCATCAAAATTAAAATCCGTGTTCAGATATACTATTCTCATCCCTGCTTTATCCAAAAATAATCTACCGTTTATCTCAGGATTTTTTAAACTTCCCGTAACGGTTGTGCGCCCTGTTGCATATCCTCTTAAATTATTGATGATTTCACCTCCAAACGAACTAAACGGACTTAAATTAAAGTCGTTCATTCTAATATCTATATTCGCGAAAGTTTGTTTATCCATAACTTGCAAATCACCTTCTACAGAAAGTATATCCTCTTCATCTTTATACAAATAGGCATTCACTCCGAATTTTTGTAAAACATCATCTCCTTCTATATCCAACATCAAATCTCCGAGCTCTACGTTATTAACAGCCAAATTCACTACTTCAAGCGATGAAGTAGGTTTAAATACATCTACATTTTGCAAAAAGTGAACATTTCCGTTAAGTATCCCTTCGAGTTGTAAGTTTTCTATATGTGGGGTTATTTTAGACAAATCAACATCCCGAAAGTTCAAATCAAAGTCTTTATAATTCTTTCCGTTGATTATTCCTCCAAACTGCACAAACTGATTTTGGTGAGACAATCTGAAATTATCAACACTCAGCTCATCAAATGACTTATTGAAAACTACTCTACTATCATGAGTATCTTCTTCATTCAAAAGCCATAGATTATCTTTAAAGAACAATTCTGATTTTTGGAATCCCACGATTGAAATTTGTTCTTTATCAATAGTATAATACAGGTTCAGATTATAATAGTCTTGTGCTTTGTCTCCTCCTTTAAATTCGGTTCTGAAATATAGTGTGTCATTGTTTTTTACGTTAATCATACCAAAATCCGAAATTTTGTAATATTTATTGCTGATACTATCCATTTCGACATAAGCGTTATACAACGGATTGGTCGTGTCTATTTGAAAATCAATGTTATAAACTTTATTCTCACCTATTTCTAAAATTGGCGTAGCAAAATTCAACTTAAACCTTTCTTCATCCGGATTGATATTGCCTCGAATAAAGGTATTATTACCGAAAGAAATATCAGGGTAAAAAACCTCAATTATTTTGTTATAAACTGAAAAGTTAAACCTCAAAAATTGTTTTTCTTTTATTTTGTGAGGTGAATAATTAGTATAAAGGCTTCCAAGTGCGTTTTCAAAGATTTGAGGAAGTTCCTTATAACTGAACCTTCCCATTACACTCCCCTCTATAATATCAGGTGAATTTATAGTTATAGTACGAATTTTATGTTGATTAATTTCTGAGGTAACGGTAAAATCTTCAAAAAAGTAAATATCATTTTGATTTTGATACGAAGCATCCGAAAAATTAAGCTCTCCTACAATATCATCAAGTTCTTTCCCTTCTCCTTTAAAAACGATATTTCCTTTAAGAATCGAGATAGAATCTCGCTCCATGAATTTAAGTTTATGTAAATCGGCATAATCTATCTGTGCTTCAAAATCATATCTCTTTACTTCAGAGGCTAAATCCAAAAGTCCGTCAAACGAAAGTTTTACATTATCGTCATCAATATGCACTTCTCCCTGAAAATACGGCTGTCTCATTTTTCCGCTTACTAAAATTCTGCGGTAATTATATCCGTTGAAATAAATTGATGAAATACTTCCGTCTATGATTGTGTTAACCGTATGTTGACTAAACCCTTTTCCGTTTACTGTCAAGTTTGAGGTTATTTTCCCGATTGTTTTGGTATTTAAAAACTGTCCGAGATTAAAATTTTGGGTAGTTATCTTTCCTTGATACGAAGTATTATCCGGCTCATTAATATCTTGCATTTTAACATCCGTTGTCAGATTCCCTATATGAGTTACAATGTTAGATCTTAAGTCTAAATCGGTTCGGGTCAGTCGCATCTGACCTGTAAGAATTATCTTACCGAAACTGTCTAATTGCTGAGGTAATTTATCACCTAAAACATTAGGTAATAAACATTTAATAGATTTATTTGAAGTGTTTAATTCAGTAATGTTTCCGGAAATTGTAAAACCTCTTTCTTGTACAGCTGTGATGTTTTCGAAAGCTAAGTCTCCATTTAAAATCATTTCAGAATCTGACAAGAACAAATCTTGAGTCTGAAAACTATTCAATGTTCCGCTAGCTTTAACTCTAAAATCAAAAATCTTGTTTCTTGCCAATTCAGGATAAAAGAAGTAAATATCATTGCTGGCTAATTTGCTTCCGCTCTCAAATTCAACGTCCATTATCACTTTATCCGTAAAATCGGCTAAATCTCCTTGTTGATAGTTCAGTATTACATTTCCTTTCAGATAAGTTTTCTCTTTGGTTTTGGCTTCCAAATCCAAAATATGAATCTGATTATTTGAATATTTAGCTTTTCCGGTAAGGTTTTCAACAAAAACTCCCGTGTGATATTGAAATGAAAAAAGTTTAAAATCAGCTGTAATAACGTCTCTAATTATTGAAAAATTATCAAAGTCTGTGTTAAGCCTCGTAAAGTCAACGCTTACAGGAGTTTCTTTGTTTTGATTTTCGACCTTAAAACGTCCATTTATGATTTTCAGATTAGATACTTGCAGTATAAAAGGTTTTTCGGATTTTGGCTTATTTTCATTTTCAAGCTTTTCAATAAAAATGTTGATATTAGAATCGTCTTCCCCTTTATAAGTCGTCAAGTAAAATGTAAGTTGCTCGGCTCTCAAATCACCAAAAATCAAATCACCTTCAATCAGTTTCTGAGCACTTAAAATTTTAGTTCGAATACTTTTGGAATAAATAAGTGTATCTTGGTGATGATCCTTGATTAATACCCCTCTTAATTTTACCCCTCCAAAAATCGAGATAGCCACTCTATCTACACTAATATCCGCTCCGGTAGCTTTTTTAAGCTCCTTAGTAACAATTCCTCCAATAAATGTTTGTACCGGCGGGAGTGAAAGGAGTATTCCCAAGAACAATACCAATAGGATAATTCCTACAAAAACGCGAACAAGTATTTTCCTGAATTTTTTGATACTGCTAAAATGTTTTACTTTTGTAATGCAAATATAATTAAATCACCACAGATGTTCAGAATTTATTTGCTTCATACGAAGCAATTCTATTGAAATAATCTGTGTTTGAAAAACATTCAAATTCCGTTCCGTTTTTATGGATACTCAGCCTGTTTATATTTTAGCTATAGAAAGTTCTTGTGATGATACTGCAGCAGCCGTTCTTTGTAACGATAAAATTCTGTCAAATGTTGTTGCAAATCAAACTATACACGAACAATACGGGGGGGTAGTACCTGAATTAGCTTCGAGAGCTCATGAAAAAAACATCGTTCCTGTTGTTCATCAAGCCTTATATAAAGCAGGAATTACCAAAGAAAAACTCTCTGCTGTTGCTTTCACTCAAGGTCCGGGACTGATGGGGTCACTTTTAGTGGGAGGAAGTTTTGCTAAGTCATTAAGTTTAGCTTTAGGCATTCCGCTAATTGGAGTAAATCATATGCAAGGTCACATCTTAGCTCACTTTATTGATGAAGAAGGGTTTGACAAGCCTTCTTTTCCGTTTTTAGCAATGACCATCAGCGGTGGACATACACAAATTATCAAAGTATCCGATTATTTCGAAATGGAGATTATTGGAGAAACTACTGATGATGCTGTCGGTGAAGCTTTTGACAAGAGTGCAAAAATTTTAGGACTTCCCTATCCCGGAGGTCCTCTCATTGACAAATATGCACAACTCGGAAAACCTGTTTTCAGCTTTACAAAACCCAAAGTAGAAGGATTAAATTTCAGCTTTAGCGGACTTAAAACCCAAATCTTATATTTCATACAAAAACAAACTAAAGAAAATCCAAACTTTGTAGAAGAATACCTTTACGACATATGTGCTTCTATCCAACATATCATTATTGACATTGTAATAGATAAGCTTAAAATGGCTGTAGAAGAAATGGGAATTAATCAAGTGGCCATTGGAGGTGGAGTTTCTGCTAATTCAGGTATCCGAAAAGCCCTGAAAGAGGCAGAAGAGCGATATGGTTGGAAGACTTTTGTCCCTAAATTCGAATATACTACCGATAATGCAGGAATGATTGGAATTACAGGCTATTTGAAATACAAAAAGGGGATGTTTGACAAGGTGTCAATTACCAGTAAAGCAAGAATGAAAATTTAATCAATAAGAGAAAAAATCACATTCAAAATAATTTATCCGTAACCCGTCGCAAAAATTTCTTTCATATATTTGGCAACAGAAGAATCTCCAAATAACAACAAGAA
>CAZVQI010000034.1:0-14434 GCA_964629155.1 uncultured Flavobacterium sp. | reverse complement strand
TCTCTTGTTTTGTATACATATCAATCATTTTTTTGTCAAGGCAATTTCTAAGCCTCATACTCCTTAATGACTGGTATACTTTCTAATTGGAATGTGGGGTAGTTCTAGGTTGGTATATACAAAACCTTCTCAGGGGGGGCAATATCACCGGATTGGGGGGGCAGTATTACCGGATTATCCATCAATGAACGTAATGCTGTAGAGGGTAAGATAGGTCAGGCCAAACAGGGATATGGATTGAATAATATTAAGGCGAAACTCAGTAACACATCTGAATCCTGGATAGCTGCCACTTTATTCGTGACCAATCTGGTGAAATTCGCAGAACTCCAAGGGTTCAATTTCTGAGTTTATGAGGAGACCCTAACTAAACCACCAATATGCAGCTGGTGGGAGGGATACGTATAAAAAACACTAGACAAGTCAGGAGTTAGAACCACAGAAAGTACTTTTCACTAACATTCCAGAATAGATATTTTTCTATACTACACTACTTATCTGTCCAAATAGGAAGAGAAAAGAAGGCAAATTAGGGCTTAAATGCATTTTGAATTTCATGGAGTGGAATACCTAGCAAATAAGTGCAAATTTGGTTTAAAACATCTCTGTCCCCTGTAAAATGATAAACATTGTGATTATGAGTCAAAGACTCTCCTGGTTTTAAAAAAGCAGCCGGGGAGACGCTCTCTAATTCATAAAAAGGGCCTAATTGGCTTCCATCTCCAAGCGGTCCATCGTTATATGCATTAACCACATCGCCTTTAAAGGGATCCTTTTCTAATGTCCATTCCTGGTTTAAATAAAGAGCTTCCCTATCAATACTGAATTTAGTAATCGTCAAAATTTGATTCTCAGAATCAAAACTACCAGCTATCGGTTTAGCTCTTTGAGGTCCAATTCCAATCTTTCCGCGGGATTTTCCATCTGCTTTAAACAGCAAAACACTGTCTTTATATATTATTCTTTCCTCACTAATTTCTCCGAAATAATCTGTCGTCGCAATTTTCGCTTTCGAATTTATCTCAAAGGGAATAACCATCACCGTTTGTGGTGAAACTTTAAACATATCCAGAATCCATATACATGGCATGCCACTTTTCCTATTCCAGTTCTCTTTCCCTAAATTCGTAATCGTATTTTCAGTTCGAAATCCAACTATTTGTATTTTTTCAGACTTGTTTAAAGCTAATTCTTTGAAAATTTCGTTCGATTCCAAAATTTCTATTCTTCTTTTAAGAGAAGTATGCAAATATGATCCTACATAATTCTGGAATTGTGCATCTTTAGATAATATAATTTTCTTACGATTACTGAACTCAACATCCCAATTTTCTATATCAATAGGAGAAGGAGTTGTCCAATTTTCAAATTCCATTTTTTCTCCCGGGCCAAAAAATAAGGAATATTTACCACCCTCCGGCCCCAACCAAATACGATTTTCTCCACCAAAAGCATTCATTTGCAGATCTATGTCTCTTTCAAAAGCATCATAATTCACCCAACCGAGGCTATACCCGGATAGACCATCGGTGGTAGAAGTAAAAACTTTTGCTTGATATTTTGGCGAAACAATAATCTGCCCTCTTTCATCTTCAGTTTTTAAAATATAAATTTCATCATATTGCTTAAGGAAATTAATATCATAACCAAATGTTCCTTTTTTAAACACCAAGTTTTTGGCAGAATCAGTCTCACTTGAATTTTTAAAACATCCATATAATAAACTTCCGCACAATAAAAACAAAAATGATTTCTTCATCAATACTAAAGTTCACTGTTTGCTAAAATATATTTCACCATTAATTTCGCCTCTTCCGGACTTAATTCCGGGTGAGGTGTCATGATGGATTCACCCCAGACACCCGAACCCCCTTCAATGATTTTATCAACTAGCTTTGGAATAATATCTTTTTCTATCATATATTTTCGTGCAATTTGCTCATAAGACGGACCTACCACAACCTCTTTGATCTTATGGCAAACTGAGCAGTCAGAGTTAGAAATAAGTAATTTACCCATTGCCACTTCTGACACTGCCTTTTGTTCCGTAATATCTTTTTCGAATAATTCGACTAAAATCTCTCCATTTCGCAAGCCTTTCAAATCTTCCGGTTTTATGGCTGTCCAGGTATATTTTTTCCACTCCGGATCATCAGTCATAAATCCGGGCATCTTGAGTTCTCCTTCATCCGCTAAAATACCGATCAGATACTGAGCCTTTGCCGGATCGTCCGCTAAAAAATCGGAATCCGTCATAAATTTATGCCACCACAGAGGGCTTAGTCTCCGTAAAGATTCTTTTATTACATAGTCTATATAGTAATCAAACGGATCATCCAGAGCTTCCAGAAATGCGTTGAGAGCCCCTTCATTATCAAAATGACTCAACGAAATCAATGCCTGAAGCCTGACTTCGGCGGATTCATCCTTAGATAGTTCTGCTAATCTTTCTTCAACTCTGTCCATTCTGTCTCTCCAATAAAAGAGTACTCGTATTCCGGCAGTCCGGATCTCTGCATCCCTGCTCTTCAGTAAGCTCTCCAATAATGATTCGTTTTGAATATTCAATTGCTGGAAGATCCATAAACCCTCCAATCTGTTCCGATCATAGTCCGGATCTTCTGTGTTCAAACCAGACAACCACTTCTCAAGAACTGGAATCACTTCCCCGGCATCATACTGTCTTAGCTGAGTCCGTATTCTGTACCGCAATCGGTCTTCCTTTTCTTTTAGCAGCTCAAGCAAATCATAGATAGAAAGCTCAGAGAGTTTGATCGGTTTTAGTAAATCTTTGTGTTTATAGGTAATTCGCCAAATCCTTCCGTGGGTATGATCCCGCAAAGAATCTCGCAATGCTCTTTCCCCATGATTGATAATAAGATTATACCAATCCAGGACATACAATGCCCCGTCCGGTCCGAATTGCAAATCCACCGGTCGAAAATAAGGGTCTTTAGATTTTAACAAGGGTTCGGTCTCTTCCGCTGTGATCCCGCTTCCTTCATTGCGGATCTGATGTTGATGGATTCCGGTAACTCCGAGAAAAATATTCAGTAAAATATTTCCTTGCATCTCATCAGGAAAATGGCGGCTCGAGATTATTTCAGTCCCGCAGGTTTTAGGTTTGCCCTCCGAAGTAAGAAAATCCTTCATGGGGGAAAGTTTATTCGGATAAGAGGTAGCTACCGTCAGCGGAGGCGCAAAATAATTCATCCCAGTGGACACATCACTGACGATCTCCATTCCTGTCCGGTTAAAAACATGGCCCCAGGGATTGGCGTACGGATAGGAGATGTAAGGTTCCAGCTTTTGTGTCAGCGGTTCATATCTCCAGGTCGCTCCATAATCGCAACGTTGAAGACCGTATGGCGTCTCGATCTGAGAATGTAAAAACGTCCCACTGTGCCAGTATAAAGCACCGTCCGGCCCCCAGGTATAAGTACTCAGGGTATGATGAACATCTTCTGTCCCGAATCCATGTAAAAGGATCTCTTCCTCATCAGCGATATCATCACCATCTGTATCTTTGAAAAACCGGATATTCGGTGGCTGCGATACGAAAACGCCCCCTTTCCCCAATTCGAAGCTCATAGGTAAGTACAAATCTTCCGCAAAGATCGTTTCTTTGTCTGCCACCCCGTCCCCGTCCGTATCCTCCAGGATCAGTATCTTGTCATTCGGTGGTGCTCCTGGAAGATATTGGGGATAGGAGGGCATGACGGATACCCAAAGCCTTCCGTCCGGATCAAAGGTCATCTTAACCGGATTATACAGCGAAAAGTCCGCTTCAGAAGCGAAAAGATTGATTTCAAATCCTTCAGGTAAAACAAACTGATCTAATGAAGGTGGTACCACACTCTGTCTGTCTAAAGGAATAAATTGAATCGTGTCATTGATGATATGATCCGCGGCGATGATATTAAGAGCATCATCTTGCAGACTCTGCTTCCAGACAAGAGAATCCAGCTTTTTCACCATTCCTTCCAGCTTATTTAATTCTGACGGATATGAGACAGGCCCTCCAGGAGGTTGCACCCAGGGTTCTTTCCTTCTGCCTGCTATATATTCCCAGTTGACAGCCCTGTAATAGTAAAAGAACTGCTGATTCTTGTGATCAATGATTTTTTTCAAATTCAAGAGATTCGGATCATCCTCCCATTTCCATTTCAAGAAGCCCAAAGATTTCGCCATTATCTCACTGGCCATCCGATACCCTCTATCATTTAGATGAATGCCATTGATGGTGATATCTTCTGCAGAAGAATCATATGCCAGCGTCGGAGTCCATAAATCAACGAAAGATATATCCAGAGCCGTACTGACTTCCCGCATCTTTTCAACATACAACAAGAGATCTGCGTTATGAGATTCCGATTGTAAGCGCATGCCGCTCTTCTTTTCGTGCGCAATCGGGGAAACCAGGATGATCTCAGGAGAACTTTTGCCATTGTACTTTTGATTCTTTAAATGATTTAGAAAATTCGTGAGCTTCCATTCGAAAGGCAGCAAACTGTCCCGACCGTCAAAAGATTCATTCATCCCGTAACAGGCGATGATAATATCGGCTTTGTTCCTGTAAAGCAATTCATCCTGAGTTGGAAAATTTAAAGGTCTCGATCCGCCATCGATTTCGTCACCACTCCATCCCAGATTACGAACAATCAGATTCCCCTTCGGAAAACTGTTGTACAACAGAGGCTCGAAATAATTATAATATTGGATCCTTTCAGCAAAAGTGTTCCCAATAATGACAATATGACGGTTATTATCAAAGTCACCAGTGCGAACATGGCCATTTGAACATGAATAGACTACTAAAAAATTAAAAAGCAAGAAATTAAGTCGAAAAAACATTTTATAAACAGCCATGTTTTTAATCTATTTACAAATTATCATATACATATATTCATGCCGAATAAATATTTGCGAAATGGTATTAAATAGCAAACCTTCCCGAATAGAAGGATCATATTCGTCACACGGATATTAGAGTTCTTAAAAATCCTGCATAACGCTTTGATGGAATGGAACCGAGTATATTTTCCGAAGTTCCTGATATCTTCTTTGCAATTTTAAAAATTGTAATCTGTAATCCGGATCCTGAACCAAATTTGTCGTTTCATGCGGATCAAATTTTATGTCATACAATTCCTCATAGCCATGCTCAATATACTTCATATATTTCAAGTCTTGTGTAACAACTCCTTCTACTTTAGGAATACCGGGGCTTCCTAAAAAATAATGTTGGTAAAAAAAATCCGTCCTTTCAGGCACTTCCCCTCTTATCAATCCCATCAAATCAATCCCATCCATTGTCTCTGGTGCCTCCACACCGGATAGAGCCAAAATGGTGGGCGCGAGATCAATATTCAACACCATCTGAGTGGCACGGTACTGTTGTATTTTATCCTCGGATCGGGGATCAAAAATAATCAGAGGTACTCTGATCGATTCTTCATAGCCATACCACTTCCCTTCGATCCCGTGTTCTCCGAGAAACATGCCATTGTCACCCATAAATATAATAATGGTATTATTTTCAACACCTAACTTTTCAAGTTTTCTTATCGTATTGCCTACCACATCATCTACGCCGGTAATTAATCTATAATAATTTTTCACGTTTTCTTGAAACAATTCCGGCGTTCCAAAAAGTCCTTTCCATCTCACTCTCCCAAAATTCGAATCGGTTCTGAAAAATTCCGGTAATTGCTCCCAATATTTAGGATCTGCAGTAACCGGAGAGGGAATCACAACATCTTTGTAGTATTCGCTATATCTATCCTGAATAATATATTCAGGGCGATATCCATCTTGTTCATGGGGTGCCTTAAAATTGACAGATAAGCAGAAAGGTTTATTATCTGATGTACTTCCATAACCCGACAGGAATTCCTGAATCGCATTGTTAATAGTGTCCGTATCATGAATTACGCTTCCATCCGATCGCTTTATTAAATAGTCCGGTTGACCTCCTCCCGCGGGTTCAGTATCTATCCAGTAATCATACAGAGAATCCGGGGGAGTCTTTCCAACACCAAATTTGCCGATGTTCCCGATCATATATCCGGATTCTTTCAGCAAAGCCGGGTAAGTATTGGCCAGAATGGTCGGATGAAAGTTTGTTGAAAAATTATGAATTTTATGCCCGATTTCGTATTGCCCCGTCAAAATACTTGCCCGACTTACACAGCAGATGGAGGTAGTCACATAAGCATTTTCGAACAAAATACCTGCACTCGCCAATCTATCAATATTAGGAGTTCGTATAACAGGATTTCCGGCCACTCCGAGAGCATCCCAACGCTGATCATCGGTCAGAAAAAAAATAATATTGGGCTTTTCAAAAACGTCGGTTTTATACTCTTGTCCTTGGGTAATATTTACCAGAAAAAGGAAAAGAACCAAATAGCAGATCTTATTATCAACCCATTTTTTTATTGTTCTATACATCTCATTGCAATTTTCATCAAATTTTCAGATCAAAGATCAATATATAAGATTATTCATATTTAAATGTGATATTATTTAATTTGCCAAAAATACCCGTACGGGAAGGACATTGCTATCATCCTGAGCATTATTTCTATGACCAACAGATCCTCCACTATACTATACTGTCCTGCTATTTTAATGCCTGATAAACAGCAACTCGAAATTTTTCAGCTACGTTTGTCTGAGCCGGATGAACCTGAGATAAAAAAACCATACAGAGATCTTCAGAAGGATCTATCCAAAAGAAGCCGTAAAAAGCACCGCTTCCGAGGTAAGATCCTAAAGAACCGATTTCATTCAGTTTTTTTGCCTCATTCACAATATAAATATTCCCTAACCCAAATTCCGGGCTCCCGTCATCATTCACATCGACCCGAGGTGTTATTAAAAACTCAACAGCTTTTCTGCTTAAAATCCTCTTCCCATTAAATTCACCTTGATTTAAAAGCATCTGAATAAACTTTCCATAATCTGACGCTGTAGAAGAAAGTCCTCCTCCACCGGAAAAATAGGTTTTCGCGCCAACAATAGGAAAATCAGGGTCATCAATTTCTATCGGACTAAAATTATTTCGAAACTGCACAAGGCCTCGATCCTTGATCCAGGAATAAAGGGATACGAGCCGATCTGATTTTGATTCCGGAAAATAGAAATCGGTATCCATCATACCCAAAGGTTCAAAAATCTCATCATGAAAAAATTTTTTTAAAGATTTCTTAGTAATGACTTGGATAAGATACCCCAAGACATCCGCACTAAGTCCATATTGATACTTCGATCCGGGGTCAAAAAGCAAAGGAAGTCCGGCCAGTTTTTTCATCTTTTCCTCCAACAGGACATTATCAGTAGATATCGCATCTATAATATCATTTTTTTTATAGACGGCTTGTAACATGTTAGGGATAAAAGGATAGCTGATTCCTGAACGATGGGTCAAAAGATCCATTATTGAAATTTCTCGTTTAGCAGGTCTGGTTTCTAATATATTCCCCAGGGAATCAGATTTTACTATTACTTGAGGATTTTTGAATTCAGGAAGGTATTTTGAAATCGGATCATTTAGTAAAAAATAGCCCCTTTCATATAAAATCATCACCCCGACGGTAGTAATAGCTTTAGTCATAGACGCAATCCTAAAGATATCGTCTTTTCTCGTAGGTTTCTCTCTCTCAATATCAGAATAACCGTAACTCTTGTGTAAAATTTCATGCCCCTGATGAATTACCAGAGCAACCGCTCCCGGGATTTCATGCGAAGCAATGGCATTATCAATAACAGAATCTATCCTCGATAGTCGGGAAATCTCAAAATCACTATTAAAAGGACTCTGTGAAAAAGCATATTGAATCCCCGAGAAAATGACCGTCGTGGTCACAATGATATTATATAATTTCATATCTGTATAATTAATGGGTAAAAATCAAATTACCAAAATCAAATTTCACAATGAAGCCCTTACTCCGTTAATTATCGATCATATAGAACTGGAGCAATAAAGGACAGAATAATTGTAATATCACCCGGATAATCCAAGGAAATCCGACATATAGATTACCTAATAAAGGTTAAAGCCTTTACTTTTCTTCCATACCCGATCCGGCAGTTTTGCTATCCTTATAGATCGGGAAGGAAGATCGGGTAAATTGTTTTCTGCTTTATCCAAATAAAAATACACCGTAGCAGATACATCATCACTGCGATAAAATCCTGTCGCTCCCTTTGGAAACCCTTCGTCAAACACTTCATATTTACTACCTCCATCAAGTAACCGAATTATTTCAGGAGCTTTATCCTTCATATTCGTAACAGCACTTTCACCTTTAGCATCCACGACCCAAACCGGGATCAGCTCCGCATTATTACGGAGCATTGACCTTATTTTTTCCGTGGGAGCAGCACCGATTTGTTGAATCGTAATTCGGATATTTTCATGAAAATAGACGGGATCCGTAATATGGTATCTGTAAAACGAATAAATATCATTTTCTTTGTCAGATATCAAGGATCCAAAATAATTTCCGGTGAACAGATTTTGCCCCCATCCGGTTCCGATGTAATCTTCCGTTCCGGTTCCGACTAAAGTCGGATATTCAGTATCTCCATCCAAATATATTTTTATCTCTCCCTCACCAAACCAGGTTCCCAGATAGGAAGTATCTCCGATAACGCCAATATTCGCACCAATATACCTTCCCTTCCCCTCTAAACCAGGTAATATTTCATAGTCTTCACCCAATTCGGTTTTCACAGATCTGTTCCAAAAAGTATGAAAATACAATACATCATCGTCCAGTTCCGGCACAATGTTATAATTAATATCATACCAAAACAGAACATAGCTGGAGGATTCGTTGGTAATTTCAATCTTCGCAGATTTTTTGAATGGCATCGGTATGGTGAAATTAAAGGATCTACCCTCAGGGCTTTGAAATAATTCACTATCAAAAGAAGTCAATAAGCCATGTGAAACACCAAAAAAGTCACCTATAGGTGCTGAAACGGCAGGTTTAACAGCCCCATCCCAATACATATCAATCCTTACCGCTCTGCGTTGTTCTGCATTGGCCGCGATACTTCCGCTCATCCACATCCTCTGCACGATCCCCGGACCTTCTACATCCAGTATTACTTGTTTAGCACCGGGAGCCACGATATAGAATGGATTCCCTTTAGCACCCTTGTTTAGTTTTCCACCTTCTCCTTTGAAGCCATCCGGATTTTCAGGGCTCACCCACCGGGTATGAATACCTTCCGGCGGCGCATCATAAAGATTTTGTCCGTTTATAAATAACAAGGGATAAAAGCTAAAAAGGAATACAAGTAACGATTCTAAAGACTTCATCTTCATCATTAAAGAAAGTAAAATTTATATCGATAGTTTCGAAAAAAATAGAATTCCGATCCTTACCATCCTACATTTTGTTTCAAATTCGGATTCAGAGTTATTTCCTGCGACGGAAGAGGGAACAAATATAATTTATCACTCCACGTCCTATTTGAAGGAGATCCATTGTACACTATTCTGTAATCTCCCGTAGCCGGATCACGGGCTCCAAGGATGGTTTTGGGGTTTTCCAATAGACGTCCGGCTTTCCATCTTACTATATCATCCCATCTGCCCCCCTCAACTGCCGTTTCTACCCTTCTCTCTCTCCGGATCTCATTCAAAAGAGGAGAAATCGGAATTTCCCAATCCGGCCAATTCGGATCTGTGAATCCGACATCTACATTCAGATAAGGCATTCCTACCCTCTCTCTGAGCAAATTAATAGAGTTGTCCAGAACGTCCTGAGTGCATTCACCGAGTTCGGCTTTGGCCTCAGCATAATCCAGCAAAACTCTACCATACCTGAATATAAAATTATCAATCACATCCAATAGCGGTTTATTGTCTTTGTCATACGGACTTTTTCCCTTTATAATTAAGTAGCTGGTTGCAGCAAATGTACCTACATCAAATTCCGGCATCTCTTTATAGGACACATCTCCGTTATTGTATATTAGCCATGGTTGATTGGAATTGTAAACCGATTGTTTCATTCTCGGATCACGGGCCACGAACATATTATCAAATTGGTCATCCCCTTGATATAGAGGACTCAATCCGATGGGCATTCCGTCCGTGCACAAATATGATTCTACAAAATTCTGACTAAATCCAGTGATCGGCTGATAGTATTGGGCTTGGTTATTATGAGTCCTTAAATCTGTAATGTATCTCTGAATCAAAATACCTTCAGGATTCCCTTTTAATTCTTCCTGAATAAATAAACTAGCGTAATCTTCCTCCGGATTTCCTGTATTATAAACCGAAAACAGTTTGGAATCAATAATGCTCTCTGCTGCTTCTGCAGCCATTCTCAATAAACCATTGTATTCTAAACCAGTATTATGATATTTTATGAAAGTTCCTTCATATAAACATATCTGAACTTTCAAAGCTAAAGCAGCGTACTTCGTAAGTCGATCCGCAGGTGAAGTTGGAGGGAGATTATTAATTGAAAAATTTAAATCAGCCAAAATATTATTAACAACAACACTCCGGGAATCTCTGGGTTTAAATAAATCTTCAGAATCGGTATTCAAATCAGAATCCAACCAGGGGAGATCACCGAATCTCTTCAGCATTTCAAAATAAAAAAAAGCCTTGAAAAATCTGATTTCCGCTTCTCCGATTACCGCATCCGGATCATCATTAAGATTCTTGATGTTTTGAAGAGCGAAATTACAATCCCGAATGGGCTTCCAATCCGCTTTCCCCCATCCACCTCCAGAAGAGGGAATGACATACTGTCCCCAGGTATATACTTCCCTCTGACGACTGGGAACCTGATTATCACTCCGGTTATCCTTGGAATACCATGCATTTGTCGCATCAAACAACATCGGATAAAATTGATTAGCGTACAATAAAACTTCGTTTCCATTATTCCAAAATGTTTCGGAGCTAATTCTATCGAGAGGAAATCTATCTAAAAACTCATCATTACAACTCAAAAGGAGAAATAAAGATGCTGCCAGAATCGAAAGTGAAAATTTTTTTGCTTTTGAATTCATGATTAATTTATTTTCTTTTAAAACTCTACATCAATACCGAATGACAAGGATTTGAATAAAGGGTACGCACTGGGACCACTTAATTCAGGATCAGAAATTTTCACCATTTTAGTGAATGTCAGGAGATTACTTCCGCTGAAATAAATTCTAATTCGATCCATTCCTATGGTTTGACCTATATTCGAAGGAAGCTGATACCCCAAATTCAACTGTTTCAACCTTATATAAGATGCATCTTGCAAAAATTTGGTTTGTGGCGAGGTTATGTCTCTGACGGGACCTGAAAAAGGAGTGGGGAAGTATGCATCGGGATTTTCAGGTGTCCAATAATCCATCGCGATTTTAGGAATCGCACCCCATTCGGCAGTATACTGATCCAAAAAATACAAAGTGGACATCCACAAATCGCGTTTCCCAACCCCTTGTAGAAACAATCTGAGATCAAAATTTTTCCATTGGATATAGGAATCTAACCCGAAACTAAACCTGGGCGTATCATTCCCGATAATAGTCATGTCTCCGGGATCGTCCAAAGTCCCATTCCCCCTGGTTATTTTCCCATCACCGTTTTGGTCAATAAACCAAATATCACCTGCACTCCTGACTCGACCTGTAATATCCGACTGATCCAGGGCTTTTGCTTCCTCATCAGACTGAAAAATTCCTCCGGTCTTATAACCCCATATCTCGCCAAGATTTTGGCCGACATAAAAATCATTGATCAGTCCGGCCGGATTGTCAAAGCGAGTAATCTGTCCTTGAAAATCCGACAATAGCCCGGTTATAGAATAACTAAAATCATTTATTCTATCTTTCCAATTTATTTCCAGATCAAATCCTTTATTTTTTAAATCCGCAGCATTTTCGAGAGGTTCGGACACCGCTAATACAGCTGGGAGCAACCTGGACTTGGTTAGCATATCCTTCGTCTGTCTCTGATATAAATCAAATGAAGCGTTCAAACGCCCCTTGAGCACGGAGGCATCTAGGCCGAAATTCCATTGATATACGGTTTCCCAGGTCAAAGTAGGGCTGATCAATCCGGGAGATGTTATCCCCATCGGAAGTTCACCATTGAGGATATAACTCACTTGTCCCGCATTCATACTTGCGATATATGGATATTCACCCGGCACATTCTGATTTCCCAGAGCACCATAAGATCCTCTGATTTTCAAAAGATCAAAAACGGGATTATCCTGATCGAAAAATCGCTCTTTATCAATTCTCCATCCGGCAGAAATAGAAGGGAAAAAAGAGAACCGATCATTTCTGGGGAATTTAGAGGTTCCATCATATCTACCATTCAGCTCCATCAGATATTTATCATTATATGAATAATTGACCCGAAAAAAAGACCCTCTTAACGCATACTCACTTTCAGCATCATTTGCGAACTGGTCCCCCGTAGCTAGATTCATAAAGGGGATATCGCTGAGAATAAGATTCCGTCGTTCTGATCGAATTTGCTTCTTATTAGTAAGTTCCTGATTGAATCCTAAAAGCACATAAATATTATGAAGATCAGCTATGGTGTTGGAATAACTGCCATAAGCATTCACAATACTGCGTTTTATATCACTGTGCGATTTTATCACTCTATTGGGAGTACTACCGGCGTAGTAGGTATAAACATTCCCGTTAACATCATAATGCGGGATGAGGTCAAAAAATGAATTCTCATTTACCCCAATTATATTATGCGCTAAATCCAGATTAAATGAAAAGTGTTCTGTAGGCGTCAAGGAGAGATTCCCGGACAATAAGACATCGTTGATTGTACGCTTTTGAGATCCACCTTCACTTAGAACCTGAGCTAAGTTAGGAATTGCAGCTAAGCTGGACCAATTCCCGTTCGGATCTTTATACGGAAGATTAGGGAATAAATGGGAAAAATAAATAGTGCCTCCTTCAGGGAATATGTTTCCAGCCCATGGATCATTTGGGGGGAATCTTTTATCGCTTTGATTAAAGGAAATTTTGGAATTTATATGCACCCAATCCGTCACATCATAATCCAACTTGGTTAAAAAATTATATCTCTTATAATTTTCGTCAAAGAGCTCTTTATTTGTCAAACCTTGTTGATTCAGGAATGAACCAGAAGTGTAATAACCGAATTTATCACTTCCTCCTGAAACACTGACATTATACTGCTGCATCGGATAACTTTCGTTCATCAATATTTCTTGCCATTTCTCATTTCCGACGGGATACCAAATCCCCGGTAACAGAGGATACTGAATAGAACTTGGCTGGCTGGGATCATTATAATGCGCCAGTATAGCGTCCGTTAAAATTTCGTCATAATAATTATTACCATTAGTATGCTGCTGTCGTGCATTCATAAATTCGATCCTTTCCTTAGAGTCTATGAAATCAATTTTTGATGTCGGTCTATTATTGGAGAAGATGGATGACAGCTTAACCTTCGGCTCATTGCCCTTGGCTCCTTTTTTTGTTGTAATTAAAACAACTCCATAAGCGGCTCTTGCACCATATATGGCGGCGGACGCCCCGTCTTTTAGCACAGACACACTTTCTATGTCCGTGGGATCTATAAGGTTAATGTCGGACGGGACTCCATCAACTAAGACCAAGGGTTCACCTCCATTAATTGAATTGTATCCCCTCACATTAATATTCGCAGCCTGTCCCAAAGAACCATTATTGGGACTAATATTAAGATTAGGAATCAAACCTTGCAATCCCTGAGCCGTACTGGTTATTGCACGATTTTCAAAACTCCTGGAATCTACCGAAGAGACGGCTCCTGTCAAATTCACCTTTTTCTGGGTTCCATACCCTACTACCACCACTTCATCCAGTAATTGTGAATCAGATAGCATCACGATCTCCAGACTCGTCTTTCCTGCTACCGACACTTCCTGAGTCTGATACCCCACATAAGAAATCACTAAGACTGCATTTTCATCGATATCATCTAACGTAAAAATCCCATCAAAATCGGTAGAGGTTCCTTTATTAGACCCCTTCACCTGAATATTCACTCCGATCAATGGCTCGCCATCTTGATCTGTCACCGTACCTTCGATCGAAAAGGCTATTGTTCTATCTACCAGTATATCCTGAGGCAACGTCCTGATCAATTTTGGTGAAGGCCTCAGTCGCTGTCTTTCCAATACGATGTCTTCCCTATCATCTACAATAGTCTGAAAATGTTGGATCATCTCCTTCAGGGATTCGATACCTTCCTCATCATTCTTATAGATGACCACGTACCGATGACTAAAAATCTGATACTTCAGATTGGTCTCCTTTAGTATAGATGCAATCGCAGCATCTACATTTTCGAATTGTTCAGGCTCATATTGGACCTTTATATCAGAAACAATCTTACGATCGTAATTGAACAATACCT
>CAZVQI010000033.1:0-14440 GCA_964629155.1 uncultured Flavobacterium sp. | reverse complement strand
GCTGGTGATCAAGACGTACTGGTACAAGTTGAAGAGCCTGTTCTCGCGGAAGAAGCCCACGGTCCCCGAGGAGGGCGGCCGCGAGTGAACCCGCGCCGGGTTCCGCGAGAGCCTCGATGAACTTGCTCGCGTCGCGAACCGGGCCGCTGCTGATGGCCCTCGCGTGGACACTCGCCTGCCTGCTGGCCCATGTCCCGGCGCTCGCCGCGTCGCCGGCAAGGACTTCACCCGTCGCCGTATCGCCGGTGCAGCACATCGGCCTGCCGTCGGGCCAGCGGATCGACCTCGAGGCGCCCTTGTCCGCGGGCGGTGCCACGATCGCGGAAACACGACGGTTCCACGGGCTGGCCCACTACCTCAACGGGCTGCGGTTCTATCGAGTGACCGCCGACGGACCGATCCTCCTGCGACCGGGCGAGAGCGACACGATCGGCGACGGGGAATGGTTCGCCGCCGTCGGGCGATTCAATGTGCTCGCCCTGCGTGCGCCGGGGATGCGCGTCACGATCGACGATCGGGCGATCCGCCTCGAGGGGCCCGACGGCGAGCGGGAGCTGCCTGCGGCGATCGCCCCGAAGCCGCTGCTGCGCGAGCTCGACCCGGCGCTGGACAGCCTGCGCTATGCGCATCTTTGGGGCCCGCTCGCGGCGCTTTCCAGGCTCGTGGAGTCCGCGATCGTGCGGCTCGAGCGCGTCACGGATTCAGGCTGGGCAGCTGCCCTGATCCTCTTCGCGGTCCTCGTCAAGCTCGTCCTCCTGCCGGTGTCCCTCCTGACGGCCCGGTTCCAGCGCGAGGCCAGCGAGCACCGGGCCGCGCTCGCCCCCGTGCTCGCGGCCATCAGGCGCGAATACGACGGCGAGGAGGCGCACAACCGCATCATGGCCGCCCACAGGGAGAGGGGCATCACGCCCTTTTATGCGCTCAGGCCCATGATCGGCCTGTTCGTGCTGCTACCGGTCCTGGTCGCGATCTTCAACGCACTGGCCGAGATGCCGCAGTTCGCCGGGGCGAGCTTCCTGTGGATCGGCGACCTCGCCTATCCCGACCACGTCGCCCCGCTGCCGGTCACGATCCCGTTCATCGGGGATACCTTCAACCTGCTGCCCTGGCTGATGGCGCTGGTGTCCGCGGCGGCCGGCCTGCGGTATCGCGACCCGTACGCATCCGGGGCGGACCTGCGGCGCAGGCGACGCGGACTGATCCTCATGGCCATCGCTTTCCTGGCGCTCTTCTATCCGTTCCCGGCGGCGATGGTCCTGTACTGGTTGCTGAACAACCTGCTGCAGGCGGTGCAGCAGGAAGCGGAAAGCATGCCCCGACGGTTCGACCATGCGTGATTCGATGACCCGGAACATCCTCGTCGCAGGGGCATTCCCGTGGATTGCCCTGTTCGTCTCGCCGATCACGATGTACCTGGGCAATCAGGACCAGTACCGAAGCTTCTGGCCACTGCTCGCCACTTTCACCGTCGCCTTCCTGGCCGCGAGCCTGATGCTGCTCCTCGTACTGCTCGCCACACGGGCGTGGCGCCCGGCCGGGCGCGTCGTGGCCGGGCTGCTCGTCGGCCTCGCGCTGGGGGCGTGGGTGCAGGGGCAGCTGCTGGTCTGGGACCTCGGCCCCCTGGACGGCAGGGGACTCGCCTGGGACCGCTTCCAGGGCGAGACACGGATCGAGTTCGCCGCATGGGCGGCGATCCTGCTCGCCAGCCTGGTCGTCTTCGCGACGGGATCGCGGATCGCTCTGAGCCTGCCGGGCGCGGCCTGGCTACTGGGAATCCTGACGCTCGTCACCGCCATCGCCACCCATGGCGTGCCGACGATGGCGGGCGGGCGCTCCGGCGGCGAGTTCCCGGAACCCCGCCAGGCCCTCGCGTTCCACAAGGAAAACAACGCGCTGGTCATCGTCCTGGACTCCTTCCAGTCGGACGCGTTCCTCGAGACCCTTCGGAAGTACCCGGCGGAGGCGGCTTTCCTGGATGGCTTCGTCTATTACCCGGACACCGTCGGCGCGTATCCGACCACGCGACACTCCGTGCCGATGATCCTGACCGGACGGATGTACCGGAACGATTTTCCCTACGACGAATCCCGTCGCGCGGAATTCGAGCGCCAGTCGCTCATGTCGTATTACGCGGCCAGGAACTACGGCGTCGTGGGGGATGTCAGCCCCCCGATATTTTCCTCGTTCGAGCGGTCCGTCATTTTCCCCCCGGGGCTCCGCGAAAAGCCCGCCGCCATTGCGAACGCTGACAGCCTGCGAGCGCTCGACGTCGGCCTTTTTCGCGCCAGCCCGCTGCCGCTGAAACGCCTGATCTACGACGAGAGCCGGTGGCTCCTGATGAAGTTCGGGGCCGACCGCGACGTGCCCCCCGCCCCGCACGGCCAGGACTGGTATTTCGTGCAGCGATTCGTCAGGGACGCCAGTACTGCCTCCACGCGGGCGGGCGAATTCAAGTTCATCCACCTCATGGCGGCCCATCATCCCCTGTCCGTCGATCAGGACTTCAGGTACGTCCCTGGCCTCCTCGACTCGCGCGAGAACTATGTCAATCAGACGAGGGGTGCGCTGGCGTTGGCCCGACGGATGCTCGACAGGCTCAAGGAGCTGGACGTCTACGACGGCGCGGAGATCATCATCACGGCGGATCACGGCGCCCACAACCGGCTTCCCATCGACCTGCAAGCGGAGGAGGACTCGCTGGAAGTGCCGATCGACGCCGTGGGCGGCGCACGGCCGCTCCTGCTCCACAAGCCGAGGGGATCGAGGGGGCCGGTTCGCGTGAGCGACATCCCCATGCACCTTTCCTATATCCCCTGCATCCTGAGCGGGGGGCAGGAGTTCCCCTGCGACGACTACACGGCGGCCGTCTCGGGCAGGACGGTGGCCCGCCCCTTCCTCAGGTACGAATGGTCGCAGGACTTCTGGTTCAAGGACTATTCGCCGCCGATGACCCTGCTCGAGGTCCGGGGCGACTCTCGCCTCGGCCGGTCCTGGTTCAACACGGACATCGTCTTCGAGAATGGCGGATCCCACCGGATCGATCGGTCGTACCGGATCGGCGATTGGATCGACTTCGGCCGTACCGGCAGCTCCGCCAAGTACCTTCTCACCGGGTGGTCGGTCCAGGAGGAGGCACATCGCTGGACGAACGGCCGGCGGGCTCGAATCTTGCTGGATCTCGCGCCGCCGCCGGACCGTGACATCGTGCTGGAACTCGACGGCCGGGGAATGTCGCCCGATGGCCACCGGCCGCAGCAAGTCTCCGTGTTCGTGAATGACGCGCTCGTGGCGGAATGGGAGATTCTCGGTCGTCGGACGTTCGTCGCCCGCATACCGCGGGACCTCGTGCAAGAAGGACGAGCGAGCATCAGTTTTTCGATCAAGGAACCGCGCTCGCCGCACGAATTCAATGCGGGCCCGGATCACCGGAGACTGGGGCTCGCGACCTTCGGTTTGCGCCTGGGTTTAGCCGAGTAGTCCTTCGGTCGGGTATGGACCCCGGTGCGGCGGGCTTCGGCCCAAATCCACTGGGATACACTACGCGCCTATGGAAATCGCCAACTTTCTGCACGACCGCTACAGGCGCCATAACCAGCGCCGGCAGGAGCATCTGGCCACGCTGGGCCTCCCGCTCGCCGGGCGCAGCGTGCTGGAGGTCGGTGCCGGGATCGGCGACCACACGAGCTTCTTCCTCGACCGCGGCTGCCGCGTCACGGTGTCGGACGCCCGGGAGGAACTACTGGACCATGCTCGCCATCGGTATCCCGAAGTCCGGACGGTAGTCCTCGACCTGGATTCGTCCGAGCCGGTGACTGGCGTGGACGTGCATGACGTCGTCTACGCATACGGCATCCTGTACCACCTCGGGCATCCCGCCCGCGCCATCGAGCGGCTGGCATCGCTGACCGGGTCGCTGCTGCTGATCGAGACCTGCGTCTCGCCCGGAGACCACGTCGACGTGGGGCTCCTCTCCGAGAATGCGAGCGATCCGACGCAGGCCAAGCATGGCGTGGGGTGCCGTCCCACCCGTCCCTGGGTCATGCAGGAACTGCGTCGGTACTTCCCCCACGTGTACAACACCCGCAGCCAGCCCTGGCACGAGGAGTTTCCCGTCGACTGGACAGCGCCCGCGCCGAGTTCCACGGGTCTTTACCGCAGCGTCTTCGTTGCGTCGCGGTCCGCCCTCGCGAACGACCGCCTTGTCGAGGGCCTGGTCGACAAGCACACCCAGGAGTGACCGTGCGTCAATCGGTTGCCCAGTATTGGTGGCTGGGCCTCAGCCTGACGCGTCGCGAGCTGGCCCAGCGCTACAAGGAGACCGCCCTCGGCGCCCTGTGGCCGTTTCTCTACGGAGCCCTCCTGCTGGCGGTGTTCACCTTCGTGTTCTCCGTGGTGCTGCGCGTGCGCTGGAATCCCGGCGGCGACGCCGGGCCCGCGGAAGGGGCGATGATGATCATGGGCGGCCTCGTCCCCTATCTGTTCGTCGCCGAAGCGATGACCCGGGCGCCGAGCGCGATCGTGTCCGTCCCGAACTTCGTGAAGAAGATCCGGTTCCCGCTCGCGCTGCTTCCCGCCGTGGCGGTCGCGAGCGCCGCAGCGATCCTGGCGATCAACACGGCGCTCCTGGCGGCGGCGGCCGGCGTCTTCGGCGGCGGACTGCACGCCAGCGCGCTCGGGCTGCCGCTGGTCATCGTGCCGCTCATCTTCTTCGCGCTGGGGATCGCCTACTTCTTCAGTTCGCTGGGGGTGTTCTTCCGCGACCTCATGCAGATCAGCCCGTTGCTCGCCCAGCTGCTCATGTTCCTGGCGCCCGTGTGCTATCCGCCCACGGCGGTTCCCGAAGCCTTCGGCACGGTCATCCACTGGAACCCGATCACCTGGTTCGTGAACGGCTACCGGGCGGTCCTGCTCGACGGACACCTGCCCCCGTGGCCCGGGATCCTCGGCCAGTTCGTCCTCTGGGGGGCTTTCGCCGTGCTCGGCTGGTGGTTCTTCCAGCGCACCCGACGCATGTTCGGAGACCTCCTGTGAGCGACGGATCCCGCGCGGAGGCCGCGGCCGAGCCGCACACTCGCGAGGTGGCCGCATTGCTCGGCGATAGGATCGCCGGATACACGGTGGTGGACGTCGGCGCCCACGGTACCGGCGGGAACGACGTTTACGCCGCGGCCCTGATCGCCGACGACTCGCGGGTGATCGGCTTCGAACCGGACAAGGAGGACTGCGCCCTCCTCAACGCCCGGTTCGGCCCCCGGCGCCGCTTCTTGCCGTTCGCCATCGGAGACGGGCGGCCTGGCCGCTTTCATCACTGCCGTTCGCCGCTCGTGTCGTCCCTGCTGCATCCCGATACCGAGCTCGTCGCCCGGTACGAGGGGCTCGCGGAGCCCTGCGAGGTGCTCCGAATTACCCCGATGGAGACCGTCCGCCTCGACGACGCGGTCCGGCTGGAGGCCTGCGACTTCCTGAAGATCGACGTCCAGGGCGCGACCTTGCCGGTGCTGCAGCACGCGCCCACCCTGCTTCGCGGCACCGCCGTCGTCCACGCCGAGGTCGAGTTCGCTCCCATCTATCGCGGGGAAGCGACCTTCGGGGAGATCGACCGGCTGATGACCGATGCGGGATTCATGTTCCACCACTTTCACGGCATCGAGGGCCGGAGGATGATCGCCGGACGACGCATCGTCGGCCGGCGCGTCTCGCAGATGTTGTGGGCCGACGCGGTCTACATTCCCTCCTTCGATCGCCTGGACGCGATGTCGCCGCAGGCGCTCGCCCGGCTCGCCTGGACGATGCACGCGATCTACGGGGCGGTCGATGTCGCCATGGCCTGCCTCGCCCGGCTGCCTGCGTCCCCGGTCGACCTGGCCGAGGGCTACCAGTCGGTCCTCGCCCGCCACGGGCTCCAGTGCTGAGCATCCCGATGACCACCGACGCGCCAACGGTGCCTGGCGAACGCAAGTACCTGATGTCCGTGCGCGGACTGGGCAAGCGCTATCCGATGTACGAGAGCCCGGGCCATCGCCTGCTCTCGAGCCTGCTGGGCTCCCTGGTCAGGCCGCCGAGGGAGTACGTGGCGCTCGACGACGTCAGCTTCGACATCGAGCCCGGCGACGCCCTCGCGGTCATCGGCCGCAACGGTGCGGGAAAGAGCACGCTGCTCCAGCTCCTGTCGGGCGTGCTCGAGCCTTCCACCGGCACGATCCGGGCGCCGTCGCGCGTCGCCGGGTTGCTGGAGCTCGGCAGCGGCTTCAACCCGGACTTCACCGGTCGCGAGAACGTCTACATCAATGCCGCGATCCTCGGCCTGTCGAAACGGCAGGTGGAGGATCGGCTCGACGACATCATCGCATTCGCCGAGATCGGCGAATTCATCGACATGCCGGTGAAGACCTATTCCAGCGGCATGTTCCTCAGGCTGGCCTTCTCGGTCGCCATCGCGGTCGAGCCGGAGCTCCTGCTCGTGGACGAAGCGCTGACGGTGGGCGACGTGTTCTTCCAGCAGAAGTGCTATGCGCGCCTGTCCGAGCTGCGGCGCAAGGGCATGTCGGTCCTGCTCGTCACGCACTCGATGGCGGACGCCGCGGAGTTCTGCAACAAGGGCATCGTCCTCTCGCAGGGGCGGATCGTGTTCAAGGGATCCGGGCGCGAAGCGGTGGAGTACTACTTCCACCATGAGCGGGAAACCCCCACCGGCCGCACGGCCCGCGATTCGGCCGCCGCGCCGGCGGGTGACGACGGCCCGGCCGCCGCCATCGCCGCGCCGAACGACTGGCCGGCGGGCGAAGGGACGGTCGACCTGAGTGGTCGCAACCAGCACGGCGGCGGGCAGGTCGTCGCGCTGCGGGCGATCCTCACCGATGCCCGCGACCGCCCTACCCGGGTGTTCGAGCAGGGCGAGTCGATGCGGATCCACGTCGACTATCGCTTCGACGAGGACGTCGAGGTACCCATCGCCGGAATGTCGCTGATCAACGCGAAGGGATGGATGGTGCACGGCAGGAACTCGCTGCAGTTCGAGGATACGGGCGTGCGACGCGTCCCTGCGGGTTCCGTGCTGCGCGTCGTCCAGGAGGTGAATCTCGCCGTCGAACCGGGGGAGTACACCCTGGAAATCGGCGCGGCAGAACTGCCCGCGCAGCTGTTCGACAACCGCCACCGCTACGGCCCGGCGGAGATATCCCCGCACGTCCGCCGGCTTTGCCACGTCAATGCCGCCATGGCCTTCTCGGTCGTCCATCGAATGCAAGGAAAGCCGTGTCTCTTCTCCCACTATGGGGTCGCCGACCTGCCCGGCACCCAGTCACTCGCCATCGTCACCGGCGCGCTGCGCGAGCGCATGGAGTCCTGAACGCATGCTGACCTACGCGCAGAACTTCGAGGACGTCATGCTGGCGCGCCTGTTCGCGGGCCAGGAGGACGGCTTCTACATCGATATCGGGGCGTGGGACCCGACGCTGCATTCGGTCACCCGGCATTTCTACGAGCTGGGCTGGCGAGGGATCAACGTGGAGCCCATCGCGCGCCAGCACGAGCTGTTCCTCCAGCAGCGTCCACGCGACATCAATCTGCAGGCGGCGGTCGGGCCACGGCGAGGTCGCCTCGAGCTCCACGAATGCCTCGACCTGAGCTCCCTCTCAACCCTGGACGAGGCCCAGGCGGCAGCCCTGCGCGCCGAGGGCCGGAAGGTCGTCTCCTACGAAGTCGACGTCCTCACGGTGATGGACCTGGCCGAGATGGCGCAGGGCAGGACCGTCGACTTCCTCAAGATCGACGTCGAGGGCTTCGAGGCCCAGGTGATCGCAGGCGGCGACTGGAACCGCTTCCGGCCGCGGGTCATGGTCGTGGAGGCCACCCGGCCGGCAGTGGCGGTCCGGGACTGGGACGATCTCGACACGATCAGGAACTGGGACGCCTGGGAGCCGACCCTGCTCGCCCACGGCTACCGGTTCGCCTACTACGACGGCCTGAGTCGCTTCTACCTGCGCGAGGAGGACTGGCGCCTCCACGGACGGCTGTCGCTTCCGCCGTGCGTGCACGACGACATCCGCTACCCGGAGCTGGAAGCGCTTCGACGATCCTATGCCGAACTGAAGGACGACCGCGATTCCCTCGCCGGGATCTCGACGAAGCTGTCGGAGGAGCTGGAGGCCGTGCGCGCCGACCAGTCCGCAAAGCAGGGCGTCATCGACTCGTTGTCGGTCCAGCTCGAGGAAGCCGAACGACGCGTCGCGGCCGGGGCCGAATCCCTGGAACGGGCCCATGCCGAGATCGGCCGGCTGGCGGGCGATCTCGCCGCCCTTCGCCTGCAGTTCGAACGCGATGCGGACTTCTCCCGCCACGTGCGCGCGGAGCGTCGAGCCAGGCTGACGGTGCAGGCCGAGTACTCGCGCAGGGACCTCGAGCACAAGGCGCTCCTGAGGGGCATCCCCGATGCCCTCCTGCTGTCGCGCGGCAACCCGGGCCTCCCGGGCTGGGGCAGGTTCCACCCGCCGCGGGAGCAGCGAGAAGGACTGCACGTCGCGATCGATGCGATGGAGATCGTGTTCGGCGTGTCCGGCGGGGTGGAGACCTACATGAAGATGCTGGTCAGCTCCCTCGTCCAGATGGGCCGGCGCGTGACCCTCATCTGCCTCCCGGACCAACTCGAACCGCTGCGCCGGCATTTCGGCGGCTCCGTGGGCTACTGGGAGACCCGGGCGAGTCCGGCCGTCTCGCTCGCCGCGCGGGCTTCGAGGAGGCTGCGCCCCTCCGCGCCGCTGCGCATCAGCGCGCGAAGCTCGATGGCGAGCTTCGCCCGGCTGGCCGAAGACATGGGCGCGGACATCCTCCATAGTCCCGTCCAGATATTCTCCAGGCTGGATTTCCGGGTGCCTGCGGTCCTGAACCTCCACGACCTGCAGCACCTGCACTTCCCCGAGAACTTCCGGCCGTCGGACATCGAGGCGCGCAACCATGCCTACGGACTGTCGGCCGCGCTCGCGTCCGCGATCGTGGTCTCGTCGAACTTCGTTCGCGACGACCTGGTCGAGAAGATGGACGTGCCCGCGCACAAGGTCTTCACGGTGCCCGTGACCTGGAACCCGATGGTCGAGACGGGGCTGGCGAGCTTCGACGCGCAGGCCGCCCGGCGCCACTACGCGCTTCCCCCGCGATACGCCCTGTTCCCGGCCCAGTTCTGGCCGCACAAGAATCATGTGCGCCTGGTCGAGGCACTCTCGATCGTCCGGGACCGCCGGCCGGGGGACGACGTGTGCCTCGTCTTTACGGGCTATCGCGGCCACACCGGCTGGCCCGCGGTCGAGAAGCGCATCCGGGAGCTCGGACTCCAGGATCGCGTTCGCTGCCTCGACTACGTGCCGGTGGAGCACCTCGGAGGCCTCTACAAGGCCTCGCTCTTCTGCGTCATGCCGTCCACGTTCGAGGCGTCGAGCTACCCCGTCATCGAGGCGCAGGTGCTGGGCGTCCCCGCGATGTGCTCCAATGTGACCTCGCTGCCGGAGCTCATGGCGGGCGACGCGGGCCTGCTGTTCGACCCGTTCGACCCGCAAGACATCGCGCGACAGATGCTGCGCTGGCTCGACGACCCGGAAGACGCCCGGGCCCATGCGCGGCGTGCGCTGGTCAAGGTACGCGAGCAGCACGGGCTGTCGCGCTACGTCGAGAACCTCGATCGCGTCTACAAGTACGCCCTCTCCTCATCCGTGGACTGAAATGCCAATTCGATATCCCGTTTCCCAACCGGTCCTGCTCGGCAACGAGAAGTCCTACGTACTTGACGCGATCGAGACGACGTGGATCTCGAGCAACGGCCCGTACATCAACCGATTCGAGCGCGCGCTGGACGAGTATCTCGGGCTCGAGGGCTGCCTGGTCACGAACAATGGCACGACGGCCCTTCACCTCGCCTGCCTCGCGATGGGCCTCGGGCCCGGCGACGAGGTCATCGTCCCGGCGCTGACCTACGTCGCAAGCGCGAACGCGGTGGCCTACTGTGGCGCCCGCCCGGTGTTCGCCGACTGCGACCCCGGGACATGGAACCTCACGGTGGACTCCGTGCGCCGGGCGTGGACCGACAGGACGGTGGGCGTGATCGCGGTCCATCTCTACGGGCTGCCTTGCCCGGCCGACGAGATCGCCGAGCTCTGCCGGCAGCGCGGCGCATGGCTCGTGGAGGACTGCGCCGAGAGCTTCGGGGCCACCATCCGCGGGCAGGCCACGGGCAGCTTCGGCGACGCGTCGGTCTTCTCCTTCTACGGCAACAAGACCATCTCGACCGGCGAGGGTGGGATGCTGTGGGTCCGCGACACGGACGCGCGCGTACGCGCGCGAATGCTTCGCGGCCAGGGGATGGACCTCGATCGCCGTTACTGGCATCCGATCATCGGGTACAACTACCGGATGACGAACGTCGCCGCGGCGATCGGCCTCGCGCAGATCGAGATGGCCGATCACCATCTCTCCGAGCGTCGCCGGATCGCCCAGCGCTACCGCAGCCGCCTCGAGCCGCTGGCGGCCAGGGGCGCCATCCAGCTACCCGCGGACGTCGAGGGCTACGCGAGCACCTACTGGCTCTTCTCGGTCGTCCTGCGACACGCAGACGCCGAGTCGCGCGAGCGCCTGATGACGCTCCTCGCCGAGCGACATGGAATCGAGACGCGCCCCTTCTTCGTGCCGATGCACCACCTGCCCATGTACGCGGCGGGCCAGTCCCTCCCCGAGGCGGAATTCCTCGGGGCGCGCGGCATCAACCTCCCGACGTACACCGGGCTCGCCGACGAGGACATCGACCGGATCTGTGAAGCCCTCGAGGCGGCGCTCGCCGAAGTGGGGATCGCCGGGCCGGCCGGAGGCGCTGCATGAACGACCTGGAGCGCAGCCTCGCCTACGTGCCGAGCGGCGAGGACCTCGCCGCCGTCAGGGCGCTGCCCCCCGATCGTCTTCCGAAGATCTCCGTCGTCGTCCCGTCGTTCAACCAGGCGAAGTTCCTCGCCGAGACCCTCGACAGCGTCTTCGAGCAAGCGTATCCGAACATGGAGGTGTTCGTCGCGGATGGCGGGTCGACCGATGGCTCGGTCCAGATCCTCGAGGAATACGAGAGGCGCCACCCCGGCATCCTGCGGTACGACTCCCGCCCTGACGGGGGCCACTACCCCGGCGTCAACAAGGGAATCGCCAATACCGGCGGGGACATCATCGCCTGGATCAACTCGGACGACATCTACCTGCCGGAGACCTTCTGGAAGGTGGCCGCTTTCTTCCATTTCAACCGGTGCGCCATGGTGGTCTACGGGCGGAACCGGTACGTCGACAGCAAGCTGGCCCCGGTGACGGACTATCCCGTCGACTGGAGTCCGCTGCTGCGGGAGCAACGCCGGCGAATGATGCACTTCTGCCTGCAGCCCCAGCCGTCGGTCTTCTTTCGCCGGGACGCGGTGACCCTGTGCGGTGCACTCGCGTCGAAGATCCTCGACTACGAGCTCTGGCTGCGCTGGCAGCAGGACCTCCCCTTCTACTTCATCGACGACACGCTGTCCCTGTCGAGGCTGCACGACGACGCCATTACCGCGAACGCGGACGACTCCCTCCTGCTCGGCATCTGCAGGACCGTGCATCAGTACTATGGCTGCGTACCCTTCAGCTGGGCGTACAAGTACGCTCACACGAAGGTCCACGGGGCCGCCTGGGCACGCGGGGAGACGGTCGAGCCGGGCCGGCGTGTCGCCCTGCTGGCCTGGAAGAACTTCATCTGGCTGAACCTCAGGTGGTTCCCGCAACTCGTCAAGCGCTCGGCGTCCCGCCTGCGGACGTTCCTGCGCGAGGCACGGAGGATCTCTGCATAGACATGGCACAGCACACCGGCTTTACCGTCGTCGTTCCCTCGTACAACCAGGGCCGCTTCATCGATGAGACGCTCGACAGCATCCTGGGGCAAGGCTATCCCGACGTCGAGATCCTCGTCATGGACGGCGGCTCGACGGACGATACGGTCGAGCGGCTGAAGCGCCGCGGTTCAGCGATCACATGGGTCAGCGAGCGGGACGAGGGACAGTCGGACGCCATCGCCAAGGGCTTCGCCCGGGCGACGCGGCCCTGGCTCACCTGGCTGAACTCGGACGACGTCCAGACCAACCGGGCGCTCTGGGAGGTCGACCGCGTCATCGCCTCGAATCCGTCGGCCGAGGTGGTCGTCGGGCAAGGCCATTACATGGACGCCGATGGCGGAAACCCGCGCCCCTATCCGACCATCGCCGTGGGCGGGCGGGCCGACCCGCGCCGCGAGCTCTTCGAGAAGGGATACGTGGCGCAACCGTCCGTGTACTTCCGCAAGGATGCCTACGAACGGATAGGCGGCCTGGACCGGTCGCTGCAGTTCTGCATGGACTACGACCTTTGGGTGCGGTTCGCCATGGCCGAATGCCAGTTCGTTCCCTGCATGGCCGACATCTCCGGTAACCGCTGGTACGAGACGACCAAGACCACGGCCCAGCTGCTCGACCTTCTCGCGGAGGTCGCGGCCACCCAGCGCCGCCACTTCGGCAAGGTGTCGCCCTACTTCGTGCAGGCCATCAGCGACAACCTGTACGCCAAGTTCCACTCGGCGCACCAGGGCGACACCTACCATCTCGTCTACAGGACGCTGTACTTCAAGGCGGTGTGGGCATGGCTGAACGTGCACGCTCCGCTCTACTGCCTGCGGGGCTTGTTCCTCGAGTCCATCGCCCGGTCGGGGCCGCTGGTCGGCGACAAGCTGACGTGGGCGGACTGGTGGAGCGGATTTCGAAAGTACGCGAGGCAGCGCATGAACCGGGTGCCGAAGTGATGCCGCTCGCCGATCCCGTGGCCTTCCTGCGCCTGCGCCCCGAGCATGCCGAGGCTGTCGTCGGCATGTTCGGGACGATCGCCGCCGACCCCGGCGCGCGTCATTTTCATCCGCACCCGTTCGACGAGGCGAGTGCGCGGCGGGTCTGTTCGGGCAGCGGCCGGGACCTGTACTTCGGGCTCTGGGCCAAGGGCGCGCCCGCGGGCTACGGCATGCTGCGCGGCTGGGACGAGGGCTTCGAGGTGCCGAGCCTGGGCATCTGGGTGTCGTCGCCCCTGCGCGGCACGGGCGCGGCCAGGGCCTTCATGGCCTACCTGCACCTCGCGGCGCGCCTGTCCGACGCATCCCGCGTACGCCTGAAGGTCCATCCCGACAACGCATCCGCGCTCGCGCTCTACCGTTCGATGGGCTACCGGTTCTCGGACCAACTGGAACCCGATGGGCAGATGCTCGGCATTCTCGAACTCCTGCCCGGACGGCGGACATCCACCCCGTGACCACGGCAGCCACCCCCCGCTGGCTCAGGGGCCTGCTCGGGTTTCGCCTTGGCCAGTTTGCGATGTACCCGCCCCGGCCCTTGCGTGTCCGGGTCCGAAGCCATGGGCCAGCGCCCGCAGGCCCGCCTCTCCGGATCTCGATCGTGACGCCGGTGTTCAACCAGGCCGAGTTCGTCGAGCGGACCGTCTCGAGCATCCTGGACCAGGGCTACCCGGCGCTGCAGTACATCGTCATGGACGGCGGCTCCACGGACGGTACCGCCGAGAAGCTGTACGCGCTCCGCGACCGGCTCGACCACCTCCACAGCGGCCCGGACAACGGGCAGGCCGCGGCGATCAACGCGGGCATGAGGCACGCCGACGGAGAGATCCTCGCGTGGATCAACGGGGACGACCTCGTCCTGCCCGGGGCGCTCGAATATGTATCCGGATACTTCAGGACGCATCCGGAGATCGACGTCATCTACGGCCACCGCGTGATCGTGGACGAGGATGGACAGGATATCGGCCGCTGGGTGCTTCCGCGCCATTGCGACGCGGTCCTCGACTGGGTGGACTTCGTTCCCCAGGAAACACTGTACTGGCGCCGGTCGATTTGGGAGCGGATCGGCGGCCGGCTCGACGAATCCTTCCAGTTCGCCATGGACTGGGATTTTTTGGTCCGCCTGAGGGACGGCGGGGCACGCTTCGCGCGCGTGCCGCGATATCTCGGCGCATTTCGATACCATTCGAAACAGAAAACCTCGGCGAAGATTTCCACTACGGGTCGCGACGAGATGGACCGCATTCACCGCCGAACCCTGGGCCGGATACCCGGCAGAATCGAGCGCGGATTTCGGGTCGCGCCCTACCTGGCGATGCATTCCATTTTGCAGCGGGCCGATCGCCTCCTCGGCCTGTATTGAGAATCCGCACGCGGCCGGGGCGCGGCGTTTCCGCGAACCCCCCGGGGTATAATTCGCGTCGCTCGGAGCACCCGACTTCAACTGGCGGCGGCGCGATGCATGCTGCAGTTTCTCGACTCCTCTTATGCGGGCGTGCCTACGCCCCACCGATTGAAGGAAATCAATGAAACGAGCACTGATCACCGGTGTCACCGGCCAGGACGGCGCCTACCTCGCCG
>CAZVQI010000032.1:0-14465 GCA_964629155.1 uncultured Flavobacterium sp. | reverse complement strand
GTAATATTGTCAGTATAATCGCCACCCTAAAAACCAAAAACTCCCAGGGGGGTCAACATCACCGGATTGGGGGGTCAGTATCACCGGAATATGCACTCTCCAAATCTGGCTCAATTGCGGAACCAATGTTTGAAAAAATCAGCATGAAAATTGGAACATGATATTGGACACCCTACCTTACGGGCCGTTGCATCGGCAGTAAATTTTGCACGGGTCATTTCATGCTATTATTTCCAGTAAGATTGGTTAAAAGAAATAGGAAGAACCATGATAATAAGGAGTGTTGGGAAATTGGCGATGAGGAGAATGAAGATTTGAGCGGTTAGGAAAAGGAGGAAATTTAGGCAAACTCATCTTAATACGTTTACACAAAATTTTGGATAGTGCCCCAATTATAATGTCCTGAATACAATATTCGCAATATTTACATTTACCTTTTAGATAATGTTCCCATATGATCGGAATTTTAATTCTATTTTACACATCTATTCTTTTAATGAAAGATGAATCGTCATATTAAAAAGCCCATTTTCTTCCATATTCATTTTCAATCTAAGCCAACCACCAAAATTCACTACCTTCTGAAAATAGAGGCCTTCACTATGGATAGACTTAAATTCTGTCCCCTCGTTTATCCAGTTTATTCCATCGGGTGAAATCTGAACTATGGCTTCAAGATGGGATCCACTATTTTTGACTTTTTCGACGGTTAAGAAAAATATAGCTTCCTTGGCCCATGCCACTTCCATCGGATGTGTGAACATTTCACCAGAAACATCCTTTCTTTGCTCAACCGTTGCCAACATATATTGTCTCATAACTTATTGTAGATTTTAATTCGTTGAAATGACAATTGAATCTATAAATAGAAAAGCTCTGCGTTCAGTATCAGCCTCAATCCAAACCAGAGGATTTATTAAGCCGTCAATGCGGGCATATGGTTTTACAACGGTAGCCTTCATACCACGTAAATTAAAAATCTGGTCACGCGATTGAATCTCAACATACTCTTTATTTTTCATGTCATATAACATCCTAAAATATACCCAGTTGATTTTATCATCTGTCTCATTATAACACAGATCTTGTTTACTATCAGGTACAAATTTGAAGCTATCGGCATTCCCATCAGGATAACGTCTCCCATACCAGAAAGGATCAACACCACTTTTACACCAGTTACCTTTTGAGCCATAGGCCCACTCTTCATCACTCACATCTGATGCCTGAATAAATTGCCATTCTTGTTTTAATTGTCCATTTATCGAGTTTACATATCTGGCGCCTATATGGCTCCTACCCCTCTTATCCTGTATGTCAAAACAAATTCCGATTGCACGAATGTCCTTATCTCCAATTCCCCACCTATCCTGTTCAGCAGTATAACTATACCACATTTCATATTGAATCAATCCGGGCGCTTTGTTGGCATTTAATCTTTTGATGGCAAAACTCATCCCTCCCGGTGCCGGTGGGGCTTCATACTTATTCGCTTCGGGACGAGTTGAAAGTTTCAAAGAATATGTTCCATTCATAGAACCGTGAGTACCCGGAAATCGGAAGGACGCAGAACTGAGCATAATAGGCCCCCACTGGGTTTTATCAACAATACCCTCGGTCTCCGCTGCACCATCTCTGGTATAGGTTGGCAAAAAACCTTTGGAAGTATAATTTGGCATTAGATTAGTCCATCCACACAGCCCCCGATCAAAATCATCATAGCAAACTATATTCGCTAAAGGATTATAATTGCCGAGCCCCGAATCGTAGATAATTTGCTTATTCATTTTTGTTCATTTTTTTGATTCAAAAAATTCTTTAAAAAACTCCGGCTTTGAACCTAAAATTCACCACGTAATTTCATTCTACTTATTATTTGTTCATACCACCCACACTAAATGCGTAAGACAGCTTGTATTCCAAAAAGTGTGTCTTCTTGAAAAAATCACCTTCGGGCAGTTATAAGCCGGTGTATAGTTCTTGGATTATAATTGTCGGGGTCAATACCACAACAATTTTATGAAACTTCGGTATAAATAATCGTTATCGTTTGTTCTCCTGCGCTGGGAACTAAATTCAGCCTGTACGACAAGATGGCTACCACCTTGTCGTACAGGCTGAGAAGTAGAGGAAGGTGGCTGCCATAAACTATTGATCATGAAAGTGGCTGCCACTATAGCAATACGAACTTCGTTCCGTGTGCACAGTAGGCATTTCAAATATAATTTATTTATCATAATTTAAATAATTTAGATTCTTAAAATTAGTTACTTTATAGCTGTATGGTCCATTTGTCATAAGTAATAATATTGTGTCAATTGAAAGCAGAGTATCCTCTTACCTTTAGAGTAGTTTCCCTAAATGATATATTTAATCGCTCTTTCCAGTTTGTCATATAAATCATAGGTCGGATTCTATAACCATAATTGATTGTCAATAGGTATCAAGTGGACATTTATGATCATCTATCCTATAAATCGATAATCACCTTCATCGCATGATTTTGAGGATTTTCAATAAATTGATAAGCCTGAGCATATTGGTCAAAAGGGAAATGTTTGCTGATTAAGGGAGTCACCTGAATCTTTCTGCTAGATATCATCTCAATTGCTTCCATGTAATCTTCCTGTTTATACATTAATATACCTTTTAATTCGAGTTCGTGTTCACCAAGGTAATACATATTTACAACAGGATTCTCTCCATAAACAGCAATAATGATAACCTGGCTTCCCTTTTCAATATTTTTCATCAGATTATCCAGTGAATTTTGCACGCCGGCAGCTTCGAAACCAATTTGGAAGCCTTCCAAACCAAACAACGATTTTACTTTTTCCTCAAAAGAATCAGTTCTTACATTGACTATCTCCTTAATACCGCATTCCTTAGCAATATTCAAACGAAAATCATTAATATCCGTCAGTAGTACTTTTTTAGCATCTTTTGCCATCGCATATTGTGCTACCAAGTTTCCAATAGTTCCTGCGCCATTAACAACAACATTCTTGCCGGCCAAATCCCTGGCACAATTGATTGCGTGGATCGCAACAGAAACTGGCTCTATCATTGCCCCCCAATCTAGAGGCACATCATCCGGAAATGCAATTATCCTGTCAGAAGGAATTACAAAATATTCCTGTGCAACGCCCGGCGCCTGAAACCCTTCTACCTTGAGATTTTCACAGATATTATATTGTCCATATTTACACGGATTACATTGTCCGCACACCAACTGAGGCCGACCGGTGACGCACATACCCGGCTTTATATCTTTAACGTCAGCGCCTACTTTTTCGACTATGCCGGAATATTCATGTCCCTGAACAACAGGGTAGGTTACTGCCGGATGTTCTCCTTTGAATACATGAACATCTGAACCACAGATACCGATGTGTTTGATCTTCATCAGTACTTCATTATCTTTTAATCTTTCGGGAAAAGGAACTTCTATCTTTTCAATTACACCTGGTTCTCTAACTATAACCTGTTTCATATATTCATCCCTATTTTTTCAATACAATTAAGTTGTTATATTATCAAACCCCCAAACTATCATATATAATTTTACCCTTTCAACATTGTCTCTATCATTTGGCAAACTATCAAAAAACATCATCAATGGCATATCAATAGTATTACAATAAAAGTAGTTAGAATGAAAATCTACTTACCATAAACCCTAATTTCATAAATCCTTGCATGATCCATTCCATTTGTGGATAAAATGTCCAATTCTACCGACATCGTTTCAATATCTGCATCTAAAACATGTCTTCTTAGTCTTTGCCAATTATTATCAACAGATATTATTTCAGTCCATTTCCCATCGATTAATGCTTTGATATTATAACTTTTTACTGTTTCAGGTTGCGGGCTACCCCATACCATTGTGGGACTATAATTTTTTGAATGGCTGAGCGTTAATAAGCGATGAAGCCCCGTATCAAAAATTATCTGAATTTCTTTCAATTTAATTGGATTATCCCAATTCAAACTTATTGAAGCAGGCAATCCCGCCTTGGGATTACTCATCCATCTATTACTTCCTAAAATATATCTTCCCGGAGGAGCCCCACCTTCTCCATGAACACTCCTCGTTTGGCCACTGATTATATTTACTGCCTTCCCTTCATCCTGCTCACTTGATGCAGTTATTTTTGAAAGTCTGGCCAAGTCGAACTTGTCTTCGTTGTTAACACCAATCAGATAACAGTCATCCCGAAGTAAACGCTGTTGAACACTCTTCATGTAATCCTGATTTCTCACAATTTCGCCTGGATCTATTTTATGCCTCACGGCGAAAGAAGCGGAGGTCCCTACTCCCTGACCGGTAACGGCACAGGTTGCCATCACACGTGTGGATGCAAAAGCAATGTGTGTTGCCGACATATTTCTTCCGGCAAACATCAAATTGGGGATATCCTTTGAAATAAACGACCTCAGCGGAATATCGTACAAATGTTCCAAAGCAATCCTCAAAGACCCCGGCTTAGAATCCTTTTTATCAATCCCTTCCGGCGGATGACTATCAATGGGCCACCCGCCATACCCGATGGCATCATCAAATTTTTTGCTCTGAATCAGATCTTCCTGAGATAGTGTATATAAACCCTTAAACCTTCTGCTTTCTCTTTTACCCGGTAAAAAACCAAACCAATCCAATGCCCAATTAGCTGCACCGTGATCTCCCCCGTTCTTAATATGATCCCAGATTCCCATTACAATTGACAACAATTCATCTCTGATCAATTCATTATCCTTAATTGTATCCAGCTGTCCGCCCCATTCAGCCCACCAATAGCCATATTCCAATCCTCTATCTCTTTTTTCGGTAGCGTGTGGCCTGTATTTCAGGTCATCTTCGGTAAATTTTCTTGCCCAGGTGGGGGGAATAAACGGCATTGGCTGATCATATTTACTTGCCATAAATAATATTGTCGATCCCAGTGTTTTCTTGTCCGGCTTTTCTTGTCCCAATGTTTCATCAAATTCTTCTTTGCCTTCCCGTCCATGTCTAAATTCAGCTCCAGCTTCGAAAGCCATCCTTCCATCCCCAGTGCAATCAATAAAAATATCCGCCTCAATAATGAACCTGTCCTCAGTGCTTTGCCTTTCAGCAATTGCAGAAGTTATTCTCCCATCCTTTAGCTCAACCCCAACAACGGCTGTGTTAAGAAATAACTGCAAATTCTCTTCGGCTCTGCATTTTTCATACAAAACTAAATCAAGCATGGACGGCGAACGCTGAGGATTCCTTACACAAGTATCAAGCCTGATCTCTTCAATAATACCAGTCTCTCTCGCTTCAGTTTCCATATATTTTGTTCTGTATCCATTGCTATCGGCTCCCACAATATGCATCCGGACTTCGCTGGATGCATTTCCTCCGAGAACGGATCTATCCTGACACAATATTACCTTACTTCCACTCCGAGCGGCAGCAATCGCACAGTTTACACCTGCAGGGCCACCACCAGCAATAAAAATATCGCAGGATAAATAATTATTTTCTAACTTATTCATTTTCGTTCTTTTTATTTAAAGCAAAATTAAATTGACCATCAGTGTCAGGCATATTTAAATCCAGCAAATTAGCTATTAGACCAGCAATATCAACAATTTCTATATTTACATTTCCTTTTTGTTTTATCCCGGATCCTGCCGCGATAAAGGCGGTATGCATCGAATGATACTCAGGATCATAGCCATGAGTACTGCCAAAGGGAGGATTATGTTGCTTAAATGGCTGCCCCTTATAGCCACCACCAACACTTATCCCTTCTTTCATCGAAATAGCGATACCGGCATTTGTATTGGATCCCAATTCTCGCAAAGATTCCTTATCAATTATGCTAAACATGTTTTCCGCATATTCTTTTGACTTTTTAAGAACATTTACTACAGAATCCAAATACTGACCTTCATCTCTCAAATATAAAAATGCGGAACCGCCTGCAGGAATAAAAAACGCTTTCCAATCTTTTGCATCACCATTTAAAAAACCAGCCTCATTTAAATATACGTTTGGGTAAAAGGTAGCTTCTGTATTAACATGACCATGATCCCCTACAATAATTATGGTGGTATTGTCTTTAATCCCAGCTAACTTGACTGCGTCAACTATTGCACCTACCAAGCTATCTGTGACCACTATGGCATCCTTTACCTCTTTCGAATTGACACCAAATCTGTGCAGATTATAATCCAATTCCGTAAAACGCAATGTAACCAGATTGGGCTTGTAGTTCTTTATAATGTATTCAGCAATGTTTGATACGGTTTTACTCAAAGCATAATCATGGTGCGAAAGATCATCTACATTAAAAGTCCTATTCTGAGAAGATTCAATTTCTTCCAATAAATTTTGTGGTGTAGTAAATAACTTCTTTATATCCAACAAATTTTCTTTTTCTTCTCCCTGAGGATTTCGCGAAGGAAAGTTATAATCGACCGGAGCGCCAACAGAAACAGGCCACAGCACAGAACCGGAAGTTTTGCCTTTTTCCCGAACGGCTTGCCATAGCGTTTTACTTTTTATCAGATCTGTTTCCCAATACCAACGTTTAGCATCTTTATCAAAAGGGGGTTTATTAAAAAATATCCCATGTTTCATCGGCCTGTTTCCTGTAATAATCGATGTATGCGCGGGATAAGTAACAGACGGAAAGACACTTTTTGCCCCTTCCGAACTATATATTCCGGCATCCATTAACTTCTTTAAATTGTATGCGTGATAACTCGTATCCATATAAAATTCAGGTTTTGCTCCATCTAAGGAAATTAAGACCACATGTTGCGTTTTTACATTCTTTCTTGAAACACATGAAAGTATAAAACAACTGCAAATGACAATCAGAGTGATCCGGTTCAAGGTCGAATTGGTTATTATCTTTTTATTCATCCCGAAATACTTCATTTTTTAATTTCTTTTTCTTCAGTAATTTTTTCAATCTTTTAGTTGCTAACGATTCTTATTTTTTCCGATACAACAAACACCAAAACTAAAAAGGCCACCTATTCCGACCCACCATGGCCAGGATATTAAAATCGGTTCTCCAAAAATAAAATTGGTCCATAACTTCATAATTTGAGGCTGTAGAAATACTACAACGATAAATCCAGTGGTAAGAGCGAAAATTGCAGACTTCATATTCCCTCTTTTTGTAAATATGGCGCACAGGAAAACACCGAGTAATCCAGCATAAGAAAAGCTCATAATGCCAAGAGAAAAATCAATCAAAGATTGTCCTCCAGCTTCTTGCATAAAAGCTGTTAGAATAGCAAAACCTGTCAAAGAAATTCCAATCAAAATACTTACAAATCTTGATTGTTTAAGTTGGTTTTCATCTGTAGATTCTCTATTCCTTTTAGACCAATAAGGGAGATATAAATCGGAAACAAAACTACTTGACATTCCATTTATTGCTGAATTAAAACTAGATAATGCTGCTGCAAGCAATCCAACCACCATTATTCCAGTTAATCCGGCCGGAATCTTATCAAAAATAAATTGAGGAAATATTTGTCTGCTATCCGCAAATTCTTCAGTATAAGAAATTCCATTCATCAATTCAGGAATCTGATAATATACAAATAGCAATAGCCCGATCACTAAAAAAACAAATACAATCGGTAACGTAATAAGTGTTGAATATACAAGAGACATCGCTCCTTTTTTAGCAGTTTTAGCTGTCAACTGTCTTTGAACAAATTCCTGATCAGTACTATATTGAGCAAATTTGAAAATGGAAAATCCAATTAATGCACTCACCAAACTACGTGGATGTGATAGAGAAAAACTTGTATCGAAAATTTGGAGCTTATTCTGCTTGTCACCATCGGAGGAAATATAATTACTCAATGAATTAAAAATATCCGAAAAGGAAGATGGGATAGCATTATATAAAAAAACTATTGTAGCAATTCCTGTGCCGAGGATTAATACTGTTTGAAACGAATTGATGTAAATTAATCCTTTCATCCCGCCAGCGACAGTATATAGAGTACTAATAAGGCCCATAATTAATATGGAAACGATCAAATTTTCCATTAAAATGTCATCAAAAAGCATAACGGAAATAGCGATTGAAGCAATAAACAATCTTGAACCCGATGTAAGTAATTGTCCAACTAAAAATAAAATACTTGACATACGCGACACCTGATTTCCAAATCGCTTCTCCAAAAATCCATAAACTGTAATGGTATTAGCTTTGTAAAGAGTAGGCAACATGAAAAAAGCAGCCAACAATCCACCTATCACGCCACCTACGGAAAGCATGATATAGGTCAGGTTTTCAACAAACGAAATCTGGGGAACACCGATAAAAGTTCCGGCACTTATAGATGTCCCAACCGCAGCTAATGTAACAAACAAAGTTGGCATCTTCCTGCCTCCCAAAAAATAATCATGGATACCCGCATTTCTATTGGAAAAGTAAAAACCGATAAAGATCAACATCAATAGAAAAACAACAATAATAATCCAGTCAATTAATGCCACCAGATGAATAAATTAGAAGTTAAGCAAGATTTTTTTAAATAACAATATAAAGACATTGACTATTGATTAATATCCGGGATTCTGTGTTAATGTGTTGTCTTTATTCACTAAAAATTCCTTGGCTGGAATGGGCCACAAATAGTCTTTATTTTTGTCAAAATGCTTAGTGCTTGTAATCTTGATCAGGCCGGCATCATAAATGTTCGACAAATCAGGAATGCCATCCCTATCTACTGTAGGAACCCCCGGGAAGAACCACAAACCAGTATTGACCACTTTGCTTCTCAACTCCTCGACATCCAACAAACCATATTCTCCCATATTTTGCGCCTTTTCTGCAATCTCCCACCTAATCAGATCATCGTATCTCATTTGGCCTTCGAAAGCAAATTCCATTCGCCTTTCAAATCGAATGATTGATCTCAAATCACCCTGGTCCATAGTTACTACGACAGGATAGAACGCAACATCGTCTATTGCAACACCATACGCTCTCGCTCTTACTTGATTTATGGCATCTAAAACGCTTTGATCAATCTCTTTCAGTTCAATTTTTGCTTCTGCAAACATTAATAATACATCGGCAAATCTGATTACTACGTGATCGGGGTCAGCCTGCTGATCATCTGCAAAATCTTCGTCAATTCCTTTTCTCGCCGTGAGTCCATTAAAACCAGCATTTATATTAACTGCTCTACTATCATTATTATTAACCATTTGTCCGGTAGTGAGATTTCGAGTTGTCAGGCTATCCGGGTGAGGCTGATATCTAAAACCCAACCAATCTGATCCAATAGGTACAATTGTTTCGCTCAACCTGGGATCTCTATTTTTGAATGGAAATCTTGCATCATATAGAGACGATTGGTCTATGGGTAATCCATCTGTACACAAAAATGAATTCATTAGATCGTAAGTTGGATTCCAGGAATTGAATCCTCCATTCAGACGCGGCATCCACGATCTGGTAGCCCTACCTATCATTTCCCCTAATTCCACTGATCGGGGGAGAATAAAAATAGATTCTTTGCTTCTTTTTGTCCTAGATAAAAATTGTTCTCTAAAACTTGGATTAAGTTCATACACTTCAAGTTCCATACACGATTTGGCAGCATCTCTCGCTGTTTTATAATCATGCATAAAAAGTGCAATTCTGGCTTTCATTGCCCATGCTGCTCCCTTGGTTGGATATAACAATTCGGAGTTGCCATAGTCTAATGGTAAATTTTCGGCAGCAAAGTCAAAATTTCGGTATATGTTGGTCAGAATTTTCTCTTTTTCAGTTCTGCCCAACAAATAGGCATCTTCCAACCTTACAGACTTTTCATAGTAAGGTACATCGCCCCAATGAAATATTAAATAAGAATATGCCGAGGCAATTACAAAGCGTGAAATGGCTTCGTATTTCACCGTCTGTTTCTCACTTAATCCATTATCTTCTTTTCCAAGAAATTCCAGGATTTTGACCGCCCTACTAATAAGTTTGTATTTTCTCGTCCACAATTGCTCTATATATTCATTGTCGGCATTAAGTGTGCTATTTTTAAATTCATTGGTTTCACCTCTATACGTAAGGTCGTCTGTCCCGACTTGCAGATTTACATTTTCAGTAGTCCACATCCACCAGAGACTTATTTGCAATAGGTTGTTAAGGGACATTTCAAACTCCTCAGGATTCGTATACCACTCCTCCGCTGATCCCTCTGATAGAGGATTCAAATCTAATTTTATACAGCTTACAACTAAAAACTGTATTGCAAAAAACAATAATAATCTTGATTTCATTATAAAAATGCTTAAAATTTAAGAGATAAACCGAAACTATAGGTCTTGGTAATTGGATAGCTCGAATAACTTGATTCAGGATCCCACCCATCAGGATATTTATCAAAAGTTAGGAGATCTTGCCCCGAAACAAAAACTCTAACATCTTTTATGGACAAACCGGGATAGTATTTCTCAGGCAAGCTATATCCTAATACAAAATTCTTCAGTCTGAAATATCCGCTTTCAAATAACCAATAATCGGACATTGCATAATTATTGTCCTGCATGGCCAAAGAGAGTCTAGGGTATGTCGCCTTGGCGTTCTCTTCCGGCGAATTATAAACACTCCAATACTTATCCACTATAATTGATGGGACACTTCCCCACGTGTTCTGATAAGGCTGAGCCATATTTTTAGTTATGCGATTGGTCTGTTTCCCTACACCTTGAAAGTCAATTAAAAAATCAAAGCTTTTGAAGTTCAAACTGATATTTCCACCATAAATATATCTCGGCAGCGATCCACCCAAAAGAACCTTATCGTATTGGTTAATAATACCGTCAGGTTTCCCGTCAGGTCCGCTAATATCCTTGTACTTGACATCTCCGGGTTTAACACCAGTTAGTAATTTTGCAGAATTTGCAACTTCATCTGTAGTCTGAAATAAACCATCAGAAACATATCCGAACCATTCATCAAACTCACTCCCTTGAATCTTAACTTTTTCACCTAAGAATTCAACCCCGCTTAGACTTCCTATCCTTGATTTAAAATCAGATAAATTAAACGCGACCCTATATTTTAATTCGCCAATATTATCACTCCAATCCAGGACAAATTCCCAGCCGTTTGTATGCATTAAACCTGCATTTTGTCTGGGATTTGTAAAACCCAAAAATTGCGGTATCTGAAGAGCCAATAGCATTCCGCTGGTATTTTTCCTATATATTTCCCCCGATATTCCCAAACGATAATCTATAAGTCTTAATTCCATACCTATATTGTAGGACTTAGTTGTTTCCCATGATATATCTTGAATAGATAAAGCGTACTGTGCAGCGGTAATTACTGAAGTCACATCAGTTCCCCTATAAAACAAAGTATTTGAAAAATTCATAATAGACTGATAAGGATAGTTACCAATCCTTTCATTTCCTAAACTTCCGTAGGATGCTTTTATTTTAAGAAATGAGATGGTGGGTATATTTCGCATAAAGGACTCTTTAGAAACAATCCATCCGGCAGAGAATGAAGGAAAAGTACTCCAGCGGAATTCCTTTGCAAATCTGGATGACCCGTCGCTTCTTACATTTGCTTGGATTAAATATTTATCCGCAAAATTATAAGTTATTCTGCCGAAATATGACCGATAAGAATTTTCAGAAGCTGCACCTCCGCTTGAGAGATAATTAGCGTTGCTCAAATTTAAGTAAGGGAATTTATTCATATCCATATTATTTGAACCTGAATTTATTCTCTCTTGGAAAAAATAGTATTCTTCTCCTCCGGCCATCACATTGAAACTGTGCTTCGCAAAAGTCTTATCATAATTCAGAATTAATTGACCTGTGACGTCGTGCCAGTCATTCCTAATCTCGTTGAGACGATTGGTTTCAAATCCTTCCAAAAATCCTATTTCAACAGCTGGGTCATTGTAGTTTGTATATCCCGCTTTCTTCAAAAAATTTTTTTGTTTTAAGTAACTAAATTGAGGAGCTATCACTCCCTTAATTGAAAGATTTCTTATAGGCTTAAATTCTATTCCCATTTGTCCACTAATTAATGTGTTCCATGAATCCCTAAAACCGCCTTTTAGAAGTTGTCCATATACATTGTTTCCATCTTTCCCGGATGCAATCATACCATTTGTCCAAATAGCAGGGAAAACCGGTCCCGATCTAAATACAGTCACCATGGGGTCAGCTACACTTGGATTCTCATCTATAGCTCTTTTCATTGCCATATTTAAAAACCCATTTAAGCTATTATTGATCTTAAAGTTATTGTTCACTCTTAGATTAATCCTATTGAATTTTTTCCTGTAATACAACCCCTCATTCTCCTCGTAGCCAACTGAAACCAACGATTGGACCTTATCGCTTCCGCCCGTGAGCGACAAATCATACTTACTTCTATAAGCACTGTTTTTTAAAACCTGATCAACCCAGTTTGTATTTGGATATTGATCCGGGTTTTCTGAATTCAATTCAAAAAAATTATCAATCATAGAAAGGGGAAAAACGCCGTGTTCTCCACCATCCAGATTTCCAAGATCATTCCATCTCAGCTCATTGACAACTTTTGCATAACCTACGGAATTCTCAAATTGAGGAAGCTCGGATGGCTTGACAAAACCACCCGTGTAGTTAAATGCAAGCGATAATTGTCCTTGTTTTGCTCTTTTGGTAGTAACCAGTATAACTCCGGAAGCAGCTCTGGAACCATAAATAGAAGCGGTCGCTGCATCTTTCAGAACAGATATACTTTCAATATCGAGAGGGTTCACATCATCGATACTGTTGGCAGGAACACCATCAACCAAAATAAGTGGATTACTATCCCCAATGGTAGTAATACCTCTGATCCTGATTGATGCAGATGCGCCAGGTTCTTTACCATTCCTGGTAACCATGACTCCTGACACAGCACCTTGAAGTGCTTCAGAAACATTTACTGTATTTCTCACAGCTAATCTATCACCTTCAACAGTGCTTATAGAACCTGTCAAATCCTTTGTCTTCTGCGTCCCATATCCCACCACCACTACCTCATCCAGCAACTGCGAATCCGATGTCAATATAATCGAAATAGTCGACTTTCCAGCCACAACCACCTCCTGGGTCTGGTATCCAATATATGATACCACCAATACCGCGTTTTCATCAATGTCATCCAGGACAAAATGACCATCTATGTCAGTTGACGTCCCTTTAGTGGTCCCTTTCACCTGGATATTCACGCCGATCAACGGCTCACCCGACTGATCGGTGACGGTTCCGGATACGTTAAATGCCAATGGCTCGATGTTCATACCGGATATCCGGTCAAGCATCGGAACAGGCGTGTCATACTTACGAGACAGAGTTCTTTCCTCCTGACTGTCGATCACCGATTCCAGGTGGCGGACCATCCCCTTCAGAGAAGTTATCGCTTCCTGGCTTTCTTCGTAAAGTATGATGTACCGATTATCAAAAATTTTAAAGCGCAACGAAGTGCCATCTAATAATTCATACAAAGCATGTTCTATATTTCGATACTGATCCGGTTCATAGGTGACCTCCACATCCCGCACCATTTTCTCATCATAACTGAAAAACACCTCGTACTTTTGACTCAATTTAGTGAGTGCCTCAGCCAATTGGATTTCTTCCGGTATATCGACAACCTCATGGGAAAAAAGATTGGGGACCAAACCAACATTGAGAAAAAGTAGGATCAGCAGTCCGAATTTGCTTACACCGGATTGCCCAAATGCAAAGTATACGGTCTTTTTATGTTTGGAAAATTTAAATTTATCAGGTAAAAGTCTTACTTTCATCGTTGCATTTTTAGAAGTTTCTGATTTTGAAATTTTTAAATATTGTATCGTTTAATTACACCCGGCCGGAAATGATGCGCCAACATCGGTATTTTCGGCCCTTTTTATTCCTTTTTTATAATGATGGTCTGAGCATCCCTGGTTTCGATCTGTGCCTGCAGGATCAACTCCAGGCCGGATTCCACGATCGGCCAGTCCGAATACGGTAAATTGGTCGTGAGTTTCCTTTCCAGTATGGAGGGGTCTTCCACCTCAAATTGGATCCCGTATATCTCCTGGAGCGATTGCAATATATCCCGGACCGACTTGTTGGAATACATAAAGGTTCCTGCCATCCAGGAGGCGTTACCGTACTGATCGCTTTCGGCTTTTTCCAGTTTTTTTGTGGTAGCGGAATAACTCACTGATTCACCGGGTGCCATGGCGATCAACTCCTCATTTTTCTGCAGGTAGTCGTCGGACACGGTCTCCTTCAGATCGAGCAATATTTTACCCTCCTTCAGGAATATATCGGTCTTTTGTGTTCTGCTTTTCACATTAAATGCCGTACCCACTACCTGGATCGTCAGATCATCGGTTTGCACATCAAAACCAGTTTTTTCACCATGGTTCTCATCCTGAATGGTCGTGACATCAAAAAATGCCTCGCCCCGGAG
>CAZVQI010000031.1:0-14529 GCA_964629155.1 uncultured Flavobacterium sp. | reverse complement strand
GACACATCTAAACTCAAACAACATCATAAGTCAAATGAGGTTATCGGATTAGAGATAGTGAATGAAAAAAATAAACAGATAGATTCGATAGTGTATTATTTTGATAATAAGCGCATTGCGTCGGTAAAAGGAAATGAAAAAGTTTCTTATGATTTAAAAAACGAAAAGTACGGAAAGAAACCTATCAAAGCTTTGGTTTATTTTTCAGGGAAAACCGAAGAGACAAGCACAAGTATTGAAATAGTTTCAAGTGTAGAGCCTAAACTTCTTGAATACGAAATAGTGAATACATACAATCACGACATAGGCGCATATACACAAGGTTTGGAATTCTATAACGGAATTCTTTACGAAAGCACCGGACAATACGGTCGTTCGTCTATACGAAAAACGGATTATAAATCAGGAGCCATAACTTCAAAAGTAAATTTGCAGAACACATACTTTGGAGAAGGAATCACAATTTTTAATGGAAAACTCTATCAACTCACTTGGAGAGAAAATAAAGGTTTTATATACAATCCTGAAACGTTGGAAAAAGAAAAAGAGTTCACTTATTTTAAAAAAGTTGAAGGATGGGGGTTGTGTAATGACGGAGAACGTATTTATTTTTCGGACGGAACAGAAACTGTCTATATTTTAGATCCGGAAACTTTAGAACAAGTAGATTACATTAAGGTCTATACGGCTAATAGCAAAATTCAGGGAGTAAACGAAATGGAATGGATTAACGGGAAAATTTTCGCTAATATTTATACCCGAGATGCTATTGCGGTTATTGACCCGAAGACAGGTTCAGTTGAAGGGGTGATTGATTTATCAGGATTGAAATCAAAAGTTACTCAACATAGAGAACTTGATGTGCTTAATGGAATTGCATATAACCCGACTACAGAGACTATTTTTGTGACAGGAAAGAATTGGGATGTGATGTTTGAAATTAAAATTAATGAGTGAACCTGAGAAAAAACTCTTCCAAACAGGTGATGGGTCATTTACAATTCATTTGCCCGGGTGGAACGAAAGTTATCATTCAAAACACGGAGCTATTCAAGAGGCCTACCACGTATTTATAAAAAACGGACTCGATTTTTTTTCGGATAAGGAAAGTATTTCTATTCTTGAAATAGGCTTTGGAACAGGTCTTAATACTTTTATTACTTTACTTGAAAGTGACAGCCGAGTTCAAAATATAGATTACACAACTATTGAAGCCTTCCCGATATCGGAAGATTTTTACACTCAACTAAATTATCCTGAACAGCTGAATGTAGCAGACAGGAAGAATGACTTTTTAAATTTACATTTATTGGAGTGGGAAAAAAAGCATCAAATTTCTGATACATTTTTTTTACAGAAAAAACGCTTGAAGTTTGAAGAAATAAACTTTAAAAACTGTTTTGACCTGATTTATTTTGATGCTTTTGGTTATAGGGTTCAACCTGAGCTTTGGAGCTTAGATATTTTTAAGAAAATGTACAAAGCTCTTAAAGAACAAGGAATATTGACAACGTATGCCTGTAGAAGTTTGATAACAAAGAACTTAACACAAAGTGGTTTTTTGGTCAGAAAAACAAGCGGTCCTATAGGAAAAAGAGAGATGACAATAGCACTGAAAAATTTACATTTTTAACATTTAATTCACAATTTTTTAGAGCATAATTCCGTTATTGTATTAGTCTTTTTTAGACAATACAACTTAAATTTTTTAACCTATGGGAAGAGCTATGTTTACCTATACAAAAAAGGTGTTAGAAAGTGTAAGTTTTGACCCTTTACTCTTTTATAAAGAATTAGAAAAAGCCATCAAAATACTTTTACCTTACGAAATAGAAGAACTTAGAGTGTGGTTAGCCTCTTTTGTTCAAGAAAAACCGGAATTATCAGATTGTATTTCTCTTATAGATCAATAAAAATAGAGCAACAAACCTCTTAAGGTCTTGTTGCTCATAATTTATTTTTTGTATTAAGTCTTTTTGAGGACTTTCTTTATTTGGGATTGAATACCAAAAACGGAACAATCATCTCTTCGAGTGAAATTCCCCCATGCTGGTATGTATTGCGGTAATAACTTACGTAGTGATTAAAGTTGTTTTGGTAAGCTAAGAAATAATCATTCTTGGCAAAAATAAACGAACTGGTCATGTTGATAGCCGGAAGACCTATTTTTTTAGGGTCCTTAACTGCATAAACATCTTTTTCTTCATAAGTCAAACTTCGACCGGTTTTATAACGAAGATTCAGACTGGTATTTTTATCACCAATTACTTTACTTGGATTTTTTACATTGATAGTTCCGTGGTCAGTAGTGATGATGAGCTTCATTCCCATAAGCTGAGCTTGTTGTATCATCTCTAAAAGAGGAGAGTTTTTAAACCAACTGAGTGTAAGTGAACGATAGGACTTATCATTTGAAGCCAGTTCTTTAACTACTTCCATTTCGGTTTTGGCATGCGAAAGCATATCCACAAAGTTGTATACGATAGTAGTTAGGGCATTGTTTTTTAAACTTTTAAAATTTTCGGCTAATTTTTTACCGTCTCTGAAGTTGGTTATTTTGTAATATTCGTGTTTGATATTTAGCCCTAATCGTTTTAAGTGCTCAGTCAAGAATTCCGCTTCATATAAGTTCTTTCCACCTTCATCTACATCGTTTTTCCAGTATTGAGGAAGTCTTTTTTCCATTTCCAAAGGCATTAATCCCGAAAAAATAGCATTTCGTGCATATTGGGTTGCGGTAGGAAGAATAGAAAAATAAGGAGTTTCTTTTTCCAATTTGTAATGATTATTCACAATTGGTTCAAAAGCTTTCCATTGGTCATAACGCAGATTATCGATAACTACAAAAAGCACCGGTTGTTCTTTTTTTACTAAATGAGGTACAACCAATTCTCGGAACAAAGTGTTAGACATAATAGGTTTGTCTGCATTGGGCTCAAACCAGTCTTCATAAGTTTTCTCGATGAATTTCCCGAATTGAGAATTAGCTTCAGCTTTTTGGTTTTCTAGAATTTCAATCATTGCTAAATTGTCCGTGTTTTCGAGTTCTAACTCCCAAAATAACAGACGTTTGTAGATGTCTATCCAATCTTCATAATTTCTTACCATTCCTAAATCCATAGAGATTTTTCGGAACTCTTTCTGATAATCTAAAGTGGTTTTTTCGGATATTAAGCGAGAATGGTCAAGATTCTTTTTTAAGCTCAATAAAATCTGATTCGGATTAACGGGTTTTATCAAATAATCGGAAATTTTAGAACCGATAGCCTCTTCCATAATGTATTCTTCCTCACTTTTGGTAATCATAATAATAGGAACAGCGGCTTTTTTTTCTTTCATTTCCGAAAGTATCTCCAATCCTGTCAGTCCGGGCATATTTTCGTCTAAGAAAATTACGTCAAAGTCTTCTTTGTCAAAAATATCAAGAGCATCTTGCCCGTTATTGGCTGTAGTTACAGAATAATTCTTTTTCTCTAAGAAGATAATATGTGGCTTGAGCAAGTCAATTTCGTCGTCAACCCAAAGTATTTTTATTTTATTCATAGTTTTTTATCTCTTTTGATTGTGCAATTTAGCACTTTAAGAACGCTTGCAATCATAATGTTATTGTAAACTTTTTTCTTCAAACGAAAATTTTTTATAAAAAATGATTTTATATGGTGTCAGATTTGTCAGAAATATTATCTTTACAACATTAATTATTTATTTTATTACACAATGCAAACAGGAACAGTAAAGTTCTTTAATGAGTCTAAAGGTTACGGATTCATTACAGATTCAGAAACAGGTAATGACATTTTTGTACACATTACAGGTCTAAAGTCATCAAAATCACTCAACGAGGGTGATAAAGTAAGCTACCAAGAAGAAGAAGGAAGAAAAGGAAAAGTAGCTGCTCAAGTCGAAGTTATCGAAGGTTAATAACATATAATTTTTGATTACAATTTTGACAACTAAAGTCGTTTCAGTTTTCTGAAACGGCTTTTTTGTTTATTTTTGGACACATTAAGACCAAATATTCGATACAGATACGATGAAAATAATTTCTTATAACGTAAACGGAATACGTGCAGCTATTAAAAACGGTTTTTTAGAATGGTTACAACAAGCAAATCCGGATGTGATTTGCCTTCAAGAAATTAAAGCTACTGAAGATCAAATTCCAAAAATGGAAATTGAGATGGCGGGTTATCCGTATCAGTATTATTATCCTGCACAAAAAAAAGGATATAGCGGAGTGGCTATTCTGTCAAAAATAGCACCTAAAAATGTAGTTTACGGAACAGGAATTGACTATATGGATGCAGAAGGGAGAAATCTGAGAATTGATTTTGAAGATGTTTCGATTATGAGTTTATATTTACCTTCCGGTACAAATATTGACCGATTGAGTCATAAGTTTCAATATATGCGTGATTTTCAGTTGTATATTGATGAGTTGAAAAAACAGATCCCAAATTTAATAATTTGTGGGGATTATAATATTTGTCATCAGGCTATTGATATTCATGACCCAATACGCAATGCTACTGTTTCAGGATTTTTACCGGAAGAAAGAGCATGGTTGGATGCTTTTATGAAAAGCGGATTTATAGATACTTTTCGTCATTTTAATAAAGAACCCCATCACTACAGTTGGTGGAGCTATCGCGCAAATGCCAGAAACAATAATAAAGGTTGGAGAATTGATTATAATTTAGCCAGTCTTCCTATGGAATCGAGATTAAAACGTGCTGTTATTTTACCGGAAGCACGACATTCTGACCATTGCCCGGTTTTGTTAGAAATCAGCTGATAGGTTTATAATCTTTGTCGGACAGCTTCGTATAAAAATGCTCCACAAGCTACCGATACATTTAGAGAAGAGATTGTTCCAAACATAGGGAGCTTAGCTTTGTTATCTACAATTTTTAATACAGAAGGATTAATTCCTCGATCTTCCGCTCCCATTATAATTGCAACTCCTCTATTGAAATCAACATCATAAATGGTGTGATCTGTTTTTTCGGTAGCAGCTACTACCGCAATGTCAGAGGATTGAAAGTAGAAAACAGCATCTTTTATATGATCTACCTTACAAATTGGGATATTAAAAACAGCTCCGGCAGAAGTTTTTACTGTATCTCCATTTACGGGTGCAGCACCCGTTTTTGGAATGATAATTCCGTGAACTCCCGTACATTCGGCAGTTCGGATAATGGCTCCGAAGTTTCGGGCATCAGAAACTCCATCAAGTATTAAAAATAAGGGTTTGTTTGTTTTGGCAGAGATTTCTTCGAGCAGTTCTTCAATTTCGTAAAATTTGATAGGAGAGATGGTGGCTATCACCCCCTGATGATTATTAGTTGTATATCGGTTTAATTTCTCAATAGGAACGTAACTAAAATTGATATTTTTGGCTTTCAAAATTCCTAAAAGCTCTTTCATTAAGTTACCTTGTGCTTCTTTCTGAATAAATACTTTATCAATTTTTGCCTCTGAATGAATGGCTTCGATTACAGCCCTTATACCGAAGATAATATTTTCGTTTTTCATAGTGCGAAGATAGAAATAATTGAAGTAAGAAAATGATTGTCAATCAAAATCATTCTAAAATAAAAAAGGATTCAGTTTCCTGAATCCTTCTTGGGGTGGATGATGGGTCTCGAACCCACGACCTTCGGAACCACAATCCGACGCTCTAACCAACTGAGCTACAACCACCGTTTTTCATTTGAGTGTGCAAATATACACAAAAGTTTTCAAATGCAAAATTTTTATATCAAATCTGACAAACTATTTACACCTATGTAACGCTCTACAGTAAAGCCTTCCGCGTAATCAACCCCTATCAATCGTCCTAAGTCTTTGGCTCTGTATTCAATACTTTCCTGAAAATTGAGAGTGGCTATCGGAGTCACGGGTTCGTTAGAATCCGGTTTGTAAAATTGAGAATCATAAGCAAAAACAGCATCCAGTTTTTTTTGAATATATTTGGAGATATCTACTACAAAATCAGGTTCAATGTTTTTCCACTGAATGTAGTGGTAAACTACTTTTGGTCTGTGGGCTGTTTGTTTTTGTCCGTCAAGTTCAGTTTCAATCATTCGCAATCCCGATAAGAAACATGCATCGGATACTAATTTACTTCCTTTCGGGTGGTCAATATGTCTGTCGTCAACCGCATTGCACAAAACAATGTCCGGTTGATATTTTCGAATCATTTTAATCACTTCGAGTTGGTGTTTTTCGTCATTGACAAAAAAACCGTCTCTGAATTTGAGGTTTTTACGTACGGAAACTCCTAAAATTTGAGAGGCTTTAGCAGCTTCTTCATATCTTTTTTCAACAGAACCTCGTGTGCCTAATTCACCTTGAGTTAAGTCAATAATCCCTACTTTTTTACCTAAGGCAATTTCTTTAGCTAAGGTACCTGAACATCCCAATTCTACATCATCGGGGTGTGCTCCGAATGCTAATATATCTAATTTCATTTTAGTACAAATCTGAATTGCAAAGATACAAACTAATTAAAAAGACTTTTCATGGTAACAGCCTTGTTTACGGTTTCAAAAAATTCTTTTTCAGGATTACTGTCTTTGGTAATACCACAACCCATATAAAAACTCACTACATTATTTTGAATCTCCATACAACGGAGGTTGACATATAATTCTGAAGTTTTACTTTTTTTAATATTTAATTCGCCTAAAAAGCCTGAATAAAAACTTCTGTCGTATCCTTCATTTGCAAGGATGTATTGCTTTGCTAAATCTTTAGGTAAACCACAAACAGCAGGGGTAGGGTGAAGCCTTTGAATGATTTTTTCTAAAGAATAATCGTTTTTTAATCGGGCAGTAATGTCTGTTCTGATGTGTAATAATGTTCCTGCTTGAGAGGTAAAAGGTTCGGAAAGCGTAATTTCTAAAACTTCCGGCTTTAAATTTTCTACAATAAAATCAGTTACGAATTGTTGTTCTTGCTTTTCTTTTTCACCCCAGATTACTTCTGTCATACCTTCATATTTTTGAGTACCTGCATAAGCCATTGTTTGTAAAATATTATGGTCAACTGAAAGTAATTTTTCGGGAGTAGCTCCAAGCCACATACCTATATTCGGGTGATAGAAAAAATAACGAAAAGCGGTAGGGTATTTAAAAAACATTTTTTGGTACAACCGAATCGTGTCTATTTTATCAGGAGAAAAATTTTCTTTTCGTGATGCCACTATTTTATTTATTTCTCCTTTTTCTATTTCGGAAATCATATTCTTTACCAGCTTTTCGAAACGGCTTTTTTCCGTAAAAGAGAAAGAATCATCGTTTGACAAATTTTCGAAAATAGGATTTTCACACCATCTTTCTTTTATTACTTCTGAGTTATTAAGTGGAATCAGAACCGTTTTATGAGTATTGTCAAAAGGAGCTAAAACAAACCCTTTTTGCGTATAATTTTCCAAGTAATATAAAATATCATTTTTTTGAAAAATGCTTATTACTTCATCAGAATGAGGCTTGGCGTATATAACAAAAGGCTGTTTTTCCAAAAGACTTTTTTGAATCCTTTTAAGCATTTTTAGGAAGTACAATGTTAGTTAGTTTACAAAGTGAAATCAAATTATCATTTTCATCAGTGATTCGTATTTCCCAAAGATGAATGGTTTTTCCTTTATGGATGATTTTAGCCGTACCGTAGACAATTCCTTCGGTTTTGCTTTTTAAATGATTGGCAGAGATTTCAATACCTCTGACTTCAAATTTTGACACATCTACAAACATCAAAGAAGCAGCACTGCCTACACTTTCTGCTAAAGCTACCGAAGCTCCTCCGTGTAATAACCCCATAGGCTGATGTACTTTTGAATTGACAGGCATTTTGGCTTTAAGAAAACCTTCTCCAACTTCTGTGAATTCAATATTTAAGGTTTCCATTAAGGTGTTTTTACAGATTTTTTTGGAGAATTCCAGAAACTCTTCTTTTGTGAAGTTCATATCTAAAATTTTTTAGAACATAAAATTACGTAAATTTCATTTACTCCTTCCCAAAAAAGAATTAATTTATGAGGTATGGAATTTTATTTTTAAGCAAAAAAGCCGTACATTAGCACGTTTTATTATGTAAAAATTTCTAACCTTAAAAAGTATAATTTTCTATGTCAGAAGGAGGAGAAAGGTTAATACCTATCAACATTGAAGAAGAAATGAAATCAGCCTACATCGATTATTCGATGTCGGTTATTGTATCTCGTGCTCTACCGGATGTCCGAGACGGACTTAAACCTGTTCACAGACGTGTTTTGTACGGAATGTATGAATTGGGGGTTTTGTCAAACAGAGCACATAAGAAATCAGCCAGAATTGTAGGGGAGGTTTTAGGTAAATATCACCCTCACGGAGATAGTTCGGTTTATGATGCTATGGTGCGTATGGCTCAAGACTGGAGTTTACGTTATTTGCTTGTAGATGGACAAGGAAACTTCGGGTCCATTGATGGTGATAGTCCTGCAGCAATGCGTTATACAGAGGCTCGCATGAAGAAAATTGCTGAAGAAATTTTGGCAGATATAGATAAAGAAACTGTAGATTTTCAGCTAAACTTTGACGATACTCTTCAAGAACCAAAAGTAATGCCTACCAAGGTTCCTACTCTTTTGATAAACGGAGCTTCAGGAATTGCTGTAGGTATGGCTACTAACATGGCTCCTCATAACCTTACGGAAGTTATTAATGGGATGTTGGCTTATATTGATAATCCGGATATAGAGGTCGATGAATTGATGAATCACATCAAAGCTCCTGATTTTCCAACAGGAGGGGTTATTTACGGATATGAAGGTGTTCGAGAGGCCTTTAAAACCGGAAGAGGAAGAGTAGTGATTCGTGCTAAAGCAAATATTGAAGAAGTAAACGGTAAAGAGTGTATTGTAGTTACTGAAATTCCGTATTTGGTAAATAAAGCAGAAATGATTAAGCGTACAGCGGATTTGGTTAACGAAAAGAAAATTGATGGAATTTCAAACATTCGTGATGAATCTGACCGAAACGGGATGCGTATTGTTTACGAATTAAAACGCGATGCAGTTCCGAACGTAGTATTAAACACCCTCTATAAATTTACCCAACTTCAATCATCTTTTAGTGTAAATAATATTGCTTTGGTCAACGGAAGACCGGAGTTGTTGAACCTAAAGGATTTAATTTATCATTTTGTTGAACATCGTCACGATGTTGTAGTTCGCAGAACTCAATTTGAATTACGTAAAGCTGAAGAGAGAGCACATATCCTTGAAGGGCTTATTATTGCTTCGGATAATATTGATGAGGTAATAGCTCTGATTAGAGGCTCTCAAGACGGAGATGAAGCTCGTACTAAATTGATGGAGCGCTTCAGTTTGACGGAAATTCAAGCTCGTGCTATTGTAGAGATGAGACTTCGTCAGTTAACAGGTCTTGAACAAGATAAATTACGGGCTGAGTATGAAGATATTATGAAACTCATAGCTCATTTGAAAGACTTGTTGGCAAACAAAGATTTGAGAATGAATCTTATCAAAGAAGAACTTACTGAAATCAGAGATAAATACGGAGATGAAAGACGTTCAACAATTGAATACGCAGGAGGAGACGTAAGTATCGAAGATTTGATAGCAGATGAGCAAGTGGTGATTACCATTTCTCATGCCGGATACATTAAAAGAACCCCACTTTCTGAATACAAAACTCAAAATAGGGGAGGAGTAGGGCAAAAATCTGCCGGTACACGAGACCAAGACTTTTTGGAGCATATGTATGTGGCTACCAACCACCAGTATATGTTATTCTTTACTCAAAAAGGAAAATGCTATTGGTTAAGAGTGTATGAAATTCCGGAAGGAAGTAAAGCCAGCAAAGGTAGAGCTATTCAAAATCTTATCAATATAGAAAGTGATGATAAAGTAAAAGCATTTATTTGTACTAAAGACCTTAAAGATGAGGAGTATATCAATAATCACTATGTGATTATGGTAACTAAACAAGGGGTAGTTAAGAAGACTCCGCTTGAGCAATACTCCAGACCAAGACAGAATGGTATCAATGCTATCACGATTAGAGAAGATGATGAACTACTGGAAGCAAAGCTTACTACCGGAAACAGCCAAGTACTGATTGCTTCTCGCTCAGGTAAATTAGTTCGTTTTGAAGAGGAAAAAACTCGCCCGATGGGTAGAACGGCTTCCGGAGTGCGCGGAATTACTTTAGCTGACGAAAATGATGAAGTAATCGGGATGGTATCTATTGATAAGAATGAAATCAATGATTCTCAGATATTGGTAGTTACAGAAAATGGTTATGGTAAACGTACCAAACTGGTTGATGATGACGGAGAAGATGTTTACCGTATCACTAATCGTGGAGGTAAGGGAGTAAAAACTCTGAATATCACCGAAAAGACCGGTATGTTAATTGCTATAAATGTAGTTACTGATGAAGATGATTTGATGATTATTAATAAATCCGGACTCACTATCCGAATTAAAGTTTCTGATTTGAGAGTGATGGGTAGAGCAACTCAAGGAGTTCGTTTAATTAATATCAAAGGAAGCGATTCTATTGCTGCTGTTACTAAAGTGATGAAAGAAGATGACGAAGAAGAAAACGGAAGTTTGGAAAACAATCAAAACGAAGGAAGCTTTAACAACCCATCAGAAACTGAACAAGAATAATTAAATTTTAAAAATTAAGTATATGAAAAAGTATATGTTACTATCGCTTTCGATGCTTTTTGCTACAGGATTGTATGCACAAAAGAACGAAATCAAAGCGATGAAAAAGATTATGAACAAGAAAGCTCCGACTCAAGCTGATTATAAAGAACTTCAGGGAATTATTGATGCAACAGCTCCCTATATCGGAAATGCATCTGCAGAAGAACAAGCCGAGTTTTACTACTATAAAGGAAATTATGAGCTACAAATGGCTTTACAGACTAGTAATGTTGAAGCCTTCTCTAAAGCAGCAGATAGTTTTAATAAATTAAAAGCTACTGAAGCAAATGCCAAAAAACAGCCTTTTACCAATAAATTTAATACTGAAATATTACCTATACTGAGAGCACAAGCTTTTCAAAAGGCCTTGGATTTCAGCACTAATAAAAAATACCGTGAGGCAACAACGGCTTTTAAAGCCTTGTACGATTTGGATAAAGATCCGATGAATTTATATTATGCGGCATCTGTGGCTCTTAGCATTCCGGATTACAATACCTCTTTGGAATATTACCAAGAGCTTTTGGATATGAACTTTACGGGAGAAGGTATTTATTATACCGCTGTTAATAAGAAAACAGGAGAAAGAGAAAGTTTTGGAGCTAATAAAGCAATGATGGATGCTGCAGTTAAAATGGGTGAGTATGTGGAGCCTAAACAAGAAAAAGATCCTTCTAAAAAGCCTGAAATTCTGAAAAATATGGTATTGATTTATAATCAAGTAAATCAAAAATCAAGAGCCGCGAATCTTTTGGAACAAGCAAGAAAAGAAAGCCCGAATGATATGGATTTAATTTTATTGGAGGCTGAGTTTCGTTACCAAAATAAGGAAATGGATAAATTCACGAACTTGATGCAAGAAGCTATTAAAAAAGATCCTAATAATCCGAACTTATATTACAATCTGGGAGTTATAAATGGTGATATAGGAAATATAGAACAAGCAAAAACATATTATCAAAAAGCAATTCAATTGAATCCTAAGTATGTTGATGCTTATATCAATTTAGGGGCTCTTGTTTTAAAAGATGAAGAAGAAGTCGTAGAGAAAATGAATGCTATTACGGGATTTTCTGCTGCTGAAAACAAGAGATATGATGAACTCAAAAAACAAAGAGATGAAATTTTAAGAAGCGCCATTCCTCATTTTGAAAAAGTATTATCTATAGAACCGGATAATCAATATGCTATTGCAAATTTAATCGGAATATACGGTGCTTTGGATATGACTGATAAAGTGAACGAATATAAAGCAAAACAAAAATAAGGTCGTAATAGACACTTCTAATAAATTAATCCCCAAAACTCTAAAAAGTTTTGGGGATTAATATTTTTAATATTTTATCCGATAACTTCCAATTTTGCAAAGCGCAAGAGTAATTTTTTAATTCCTCCGACATCAAAGAGAATTTCGGCTTTTTTGTCTGCACCTACACCCTCAATATTCAATATTTTTCCTTTTCCGAAGCGTTCGTGCATGATGATGTTTCCAACAGAAAGTTTGGGGTCATTAGTATTTATATTTGGACCTTCTCCCGAAGGTTTTAATTTACGCAAATTCCGCACAGTATCGGGTTTTTGCATATCGCTTTGAGCCCATTTAGGTGGAGTCCCGCTAACAGGCTTAGTTTGACGAAGTTTAGACTTATCTACGTCTCCGAAAATATCAATATTGATGCCGGGTTTATATTTATAACCTGTATTTAAGACAGGATTGTCGTATTCTAAATATTTATCGTCAATTTCTTCAATAAATCTCGAAGGTTCACAATCAACCAGTTTTCCCCATTTATATCTGCTTTGCGAATATGATAAATAAGCTTGATGTTCAGCTCGGGTAAGAGCTACATAAAACAAGCGTCTTTCTTCTTCGAGTTCGGTTCGTGAGTTGATACTCATTGCATTCGGAAACAAATCTTCTTCTAAACCTACTATAAAAACGTGAGGAAACTCCAATCCTTTCGCTAAGTGAATGGTCATCATAGCTACGCGGTCATCATCTCCGGTATCTTTGTCTAAATCAGTTGCTAAAGCCACATCTTCTAAAAATTCGGATAAACTTCCGGTTGCTCCGTCTATTTCTTTTTGACCTTCAATAAAGTCTTTGATACCGTTTAAAAGTTCCTCTACGTTTTCCATTCGGGCAACATCTTCCGGGGTAGTGGCTTCTTTTTTAAGTTCCTGAAAAAGTCCGGATTTTTTGGTTACGTAATCAGCCGTAAAAAAAGCATCATTGTTTTGACTTACAATCTGAAAGCTTTTAATCATCGTAACAAAATCTTGCAGACGTTGTTTGGTAGGAGCATTGAGTTTCAGGTCAATTTTGTCGATGTTTTCTATCACCTCAAAAATCGAACGTTTGTAGTGATTGGCTGCTACGGTTAATTTTTCGATGGTAGTATCTCCGATTCCGCGAGCCGGATAATTGATAACTCTTATCAGGGCTTCTTCATCTTTCGGGTTGATAACCAATCTTAAATAAGCCAAGACATCTTTGATTTCTTTGCGTTGATAAAAAGAAAGTCCTCCATAAATTCTATACGGAATATCTCTTTTTCTGAGAGCATCTTCTATAGCTCTGGATTGAGCATTGGTGCGATACAACACCGCAAATTGTCCGTTACGAAGTTGATGACGCATTTTTTGTTCAAAAATGGTCGAGGCAACAAAACGACCTTCTTCTGCATCGGTCAAGCTTCGGTGAACTTTAATTTTGGCTCCTTCTTCGTTAGCTGTCCAGACTGTTTTTTCGAGTTTTATTTTATTTTTATCAATGACAGAATTAGCTGCCTCAACAATGTTTTTGGTCGAACGATAATTTTGCTCTAAACGATAGGTTTTTGCGTTAGGATAATCTCTTTGAAAATTCAGAATATTATTGATGTTAGCTCCTCGGAAAGCATAAATACTCTGGGCATCGTCACCTACTACACAAATATTTTGAAACCTGTCTGATAAAGCTTTTACGATAAGGTACTGCGAATGGTTGGTATCTTGATACTCATCAACCAAAATATATCGGAAGCGGTCTTGATATTTTGCCAAGGCATCAGGATGAACGTTGAGTAATTCGTTGGTTTTCAGAAGTAAATCATCAAAATCCATAGCTCCGGCTTTGAAGCAGCGCTCTACGTAATTTTGATAAATGTCTCCCATTCGGGGCTTTTTGCTCATCGCATCAGCCTCCATAAGCTCCGGATTATTGAAATAAGCTTTGACTGTAATCAGGTTGTTTTTGTAAGATGAAATGCGATTTAGCACTTGTTTGGGCTTATAAACATCTTTGTCTAACTGCATTTCTTTAATGATAGCTCCGATGAGTCTTTGGGAGTCTTGAGTATCATAAATGGTAAAGTTGGAAGGATAACCTAACTTATCACTTTCGGCTCTTAAAATTCGTGCAAAAACCGAATGAAAGGTTCCCATCCAAAGGTTTTTGGCTTCGTTATTACCCACGATTTGAGCAATACGATTCTTCATTTCGCGAGCTGCTTTATTAGTAAAGGTCAAAGCCAAAATATTAAAAGCATCAACTCCCTGACTCATCAGATTAGCAATTCTGACGGTAAGTACTCTGGTTTTTCCGGAGCCTGCACCGGCAATCACCATCATAGGACCGTTTTTTTGCAATACGGCAGCCTGTTGAGCCTCGTTGAGTTGATTTATGTAATGTTGGATTCTGTCCGACATTTATTTTGCTTTTTAAATCCCGCAGATTTTAACTAAAGTTTTAAATCCGAAGGAAGATTACCCTACAATATTAATGATTTTTCCCGGAACAATGATGACCTTTTTCGGCTCACGAC
>CAZVQI010000030.1:0-14530 GCA_964629155.1 uncultured Flavobacterium sp. | reverse complement strand
ACGAAAGATTTGTACGATAAACGAGTATGAATAAGAAATCCAAACGTTTTTTAACACCGCTCCCGCACGAATCCTTTCGTGTGGGAGTATTATAAAACGTCACACGATGCAATCGTGCGACAGCGAGGGGAAATTTACTAAAAAAATCTTTTGCAAAAGTAAACAAATCTAATCAATTTTTTTGACTATTTTTACCAAGATTTACAACTCCTGAAAAGAAAACATTTTTGTATGGGTATAACTAAAAAATCAGTGTTTTTTTGTCTTTGTTTTGCGTTATTCTTATTTTTTAAAACAACAAACGCTCAAACAAACACAAGCCAACCTATTCAGACCCAACAAAAAAGTGAATTTTGGGAAAAAGTCCGTTTTGGAGGCGGACTCGGATTAAGCATCGGGAATAACTTTACAGACATCATGGTTGCCCCAAGTGCTATCTATCAATTCAACGAATATATCGCAGCCGGAGTCGGCCTTCAAGGAAGTTATATCAGAGTAAAAGATAATTATGAAGCCTATGCTTATGGTGGAAGTTTGCTCTTTTTGGCCAACCCAATTGAGGAAGTTCAACTTTCAGCTGAATTAGAACAACTTCGGGTAAACTTAAATTTTGATGACGGCTTTTCTGATAATTTTTGGAATACAGCTCTATTTTTGGGAGGTGGTTATCAAGTCGAAAATGTAACTATCGGCATACGATATAACTTACTGCACAACAACAAAAAGAATATTTATAATGAGGCTTTTATGCCTTTTGTACGAATTTATTTTTAATGTAGTATGAGTAATTCACATCTGCGAAGCATTATATTCCGTCATCTTGACGGTTTAGCTACAGCTCCGATAATGGTGGCTTTAAACAACAAAAAGGTTTTAGACTATATTCTCTCTAAAGAAAAAGTATCTTTACAGGAATTAACCGAAAGTTTCAAAGCTAACGAAGGTTATCTGAATGTAGGGCTTCGGGTTTTGTGTTCGCAAGGCTTTTTAAATTATCATATTGACAACGCCAAAGATCACATCGCTTTTTCAGTAACTGAAAAAAGTAAATATGCCTTTGCTCTCACACATTTGTATAAAGATGTAGTCGAGTTTTTACAACTTACGGGAGGGCATTTTCCAAGAGAATTTGAAGAACGCCCGTTTGAAAAATTAAACCGACTTTTTGAACATTACAAAAACAACTATGGTATCTCACTCTCTGACAATTCTTTAGAAAAAGAAGTGCAACATCAGATTTTGAAACATATTGAAGGATATTTAGTAGCTCCTACCGTTGTTAGACTTGGAATGACAGGAATGTTTCACAAATATTTTATGGAAACATCCTTTCGTCCTGAAGAGTTTCATAAACAGCCCGATTGCTTCAAAAAAATATTAGACTTTCTGACATATTTAGGTTGGTTTACCGAAAAAAATGGTAATTATCAATTTACCGAAACAGGTTTATTTTTTGCTCGAAGAGCTTCTGCTTACGGTGTTACGGTTTCGTACCTGCCAACTTTTAGCAAGATTGAAGAATTGATGTTCGGAAATGCTTCTGTGCTACGTAATATCGCTTTTGGAGAAGACGAAATTCATGTTGACAGAGAAATGAATGTTTGGGGAAGCGGAGGTGCTCATGGCTCATACTTTAAAGTATTAGATGATATTATCATCGAAATTTTTAACAAGCCTATTGAAGAACAACCAAAAGGCGTTCTGGATATGGGAGCCGGAAACGGAGCTTTCTTACAACATATTTTTGAAGTTATTGACAGACAAACTCTTAGAGGGAAAATACTTGAAGAACACCCGCTATTTTTAGTAGGGGCTGATTATAATCAAGCAGCCTTAAAAGTTATTAGAGCCAATTTGATAAAAAGCGATATTTGGGCAAAAGTGATTTGGGGAGATATCGGTCGTCCGGATTTGTTGGCGAAAGATCTGAAAGAAAATTATAACATAGAATTATCTGATTTACTCAACACTCGTACTTTTTTAGATCATAACCGCATTTGGGAAGACCCAAAAACAATCAACTCCAATCGAGTAAGCAACTCAACGGGAGCTTTTGCTTTTAGAGGAAAACGTATCAGTAATAATTTAGTCGAGGAAAACTTATTAAATCACCTCAAAAAATGGGCTCCATACGTTCAGAAACACGGATTACTGTTAATTGAACTTCATACTATAGCACCTGAATTAACAGCACAAAACATCGGAAAAACAGCAGCAACTGCTTATGATGCTACACATGGGTTTTCAGATCAATATATAGTCGAAATTGACGTTTTCCACAAAATATGTAAAGAAGCAGACCTATACCCTGATGAAAAAGAATTCCGAAAATTCCCGAATTCAGAACTGGCAACCGTAAGTGTGAATTTACTAAAAGGAAAATAAGATTATTATACGTTGAAGCGGAAGTGCATAATATCCCCGTCTTTAACGACATATTCTTTCCCTTCAATGCGGAGTTTTCCGGCTTCTTTTACTTTGGCTTCTGAACCGTATTTTACGTAATCTTCATAAGCGATTACCTCTGCTCTGATAAAACCTTTTTCAAAGTCCGAGTGAATTACTCCGGCTGCTTTCGGAGCAGTATCTCCTATATTAATTGTCCAAGCACGAACTTCTTTAACTCCGGCTGTAAAGTATGTTTGCTGCTTCAATAATTTATAAGCAGAACGGATAAGCACCGAAACTCCCGGCTCTTTCAGTCCCATATCTTCCAAAAACATTTGTCTTTCTTCATATGTTTCAAATTCGGCAATATCCGCTTCAGTAGCTACAGCCAGTACAATTACTTCTGCATTTTCGTCTTTTACCAGCTCCTTTACTTGCTCTACATATTTATTTCCGCTTACAGCCGATCCTTCATCTACATTACAAACATATAGTACAGGTTTTGAAGTGATTAATTGAAAGCTCTCCATCAGTTCTGCTTCCTCATCATTATTCGGAAGAACAGTTCTGGCTGATTTTGCTTCTAACAGAGCGGTTTTAATTCTTTCCAGCAAAGCTTCTTCTGCTTGAGCCTCTTTGTTTCCGGTTTTGGCAGCACGCTTAGTTTTTTCTAAACGCTTTTCAACAGTTTCAAGATCTTTTAACTGCAGTTCTATATCTATAATTTCTTTATCTCTTACCGGATTTACGCCTCCCTCAACATGGACAATATTATCATTATCAAAACAACGAAGCACATGAATAATGGCATTACACTCTCTGATATTTGCCAAAAACTGATTTCCTAATCCTTCTCCTTTACTTGCTCCTTTTACTAGTCCTGCAATGTCAACAATTTCAACTGTTGCAGGTTGTACTCGTTCAGGATTTACAAGTTCGGCTAATTTTTCTAACCGCGGGTCAGGTACATTTACTACTCCTACATTCGGTTCGATAGTACAAAAGGGGAAGTTTGCACTTTGCGCCTTTGCATTAGACAAACAATTGAAAAGTGTTGATTTCCCTACATTCGGTAAGCCTACTATTCCTGCTTTCATCTTTGATATTCTATTTTTAAAAATAAAGTGGCAAAGATATAAGTTTTTTGTTTAGGTTTCAGATTTTAAGTATTAGGAATTTTTACTTTAAAACCTTTGTATATTTGCTTCTTCTAAACTTATTCCCCAAAAATGAAATCCTATACTGACCAAATTGGAAATACTATAAATCTCAATCATTCGCCAAAAAGAATTATCTCTCTTGTTCCTTCACAAACAGAACTGTTATTTGACTTAGGCTTGGAAGATAAAATTGTAGGAATCACCAAATTTTGTGTTCATCCATACCATTTTAAATCTACAAAAAAGATAATCGGGGGTACCAAAAAAGTACATTACGAAAAAATCAGAATTTTGGCTCCGGACATCATCATTGCCAACAAAGAAGAAAACACACAAGAAATAGTAGAAGAACTGCAAAGCATAGCTCCGGTTTGGACAAGTGATGTTAAAACCATTGAAGACAACAAAGCTATGATTGCAGAATTTGGTAAAATCTTTGATTGTAGAACCGAAGCACAAAACCTGAACAACAAAACAGCCTTTGCTCTTGCTGATTTTAAACGCTTTATTGCTTCTAAAAAAGAGAGAAGAACGGCTTATTTTATTTGGAAAAACCCATATATGGTTGCAGGAGATGACAACTTTATCAATGAAATGCTCAAGCTGAACAAATTCGTAAATATTTATCAATCCAAAGGTAGATACCCCGAAGTAGATATAACAAAAATTCGTTCAGAAGATCCGGATTTGATTTTTCTGTCCAGTGAGCCTTATCCGTTCAAAGAAGAAGATGCTTTTGAAATCGGGAAATTTACTCATCATACTAAAACCGTTTTTGTTGATGGTGAAATGTTTTCTTGGTATGGCAGTCGTATTCTAAAAGCGTTGGAATATTTCAAAAAACTCCACAATCGATTAGACAGTTAAATAAGAGATTTCAACAAAACAGCTAAACCTCTTATTTCTTGTTCGGTGTTATATGAATGTAAGCAAAAACGTAAACGCTCTTCTCCTTGAGGAACAGTAGGAGAAAGAATCGGTTTAACATCAAATCCAGCTTTTTGCAGTTGTTGAGCGGTGGCTTTCACTTTTTGATTCCCTTGTACAATGATGCTTTTTATGGGAGACAAATCCGAAATCTCGAATAAATCGTTAAACAAGGTTATGTTTTTGTACAATTGTTGTCGTTGTGTTTCTGCTTTTTCTAAGTGATGGTATGCAACAAGAATAGTTGCCAGACTATGAGGCGGGAGTCCTGTAGTGTAAATAAAACTCCGGGCAAAATTCAGCAGATATTCTTTCAATCTTTTATTTCCAACAATTACGGCTCCATGTGCTCCCAAGGCTTTTCCGAAAGTTACAATTCGGGCAAAAACTTTATGTTGTAAATTCATGTTTTGAACAAGTCCTTCACCCTTCTTTCCGAAAACTCCCAAAGCATGGGCTTCATCAATCACCAAAAATGCATTGTGCTTGCTACAAAGTTCTGTCAGTTTTCCTAAATCGGGAGAATCTCCGTCCATTGAAAAGACACTTTCGGTAACTACAAAGACATCTCGGTCTTCTTTGCAGAACAAAATTAGTTTTTGTTGAAGCTCTTCTAAGTTATTATGCGAAAATTTATAGGCTTTTGCATGCGATAATTTTATACCGTCTCTAATTGAAGCATGCGAATATTCATCGTACAGAATAACTGTATTTCGGTCAGTAATTGCTCCGAAAAAACCTAAGTTAGCATCAAATCCCGAATTAAAGATCAAAGCTGCTTCCGAATCATGAAAATTTGCTAAAAAAGTTTCTGTCTCTTCATACAATACTGAATTTCCCGATAACAGTCTTGAACCAGTCGCCCCATTATTACATATTCCTTTTTGAATAAGAAATTGATGAGCTTGCTGAAATATTTCTTTTGACTTTGCAAACCCCAAATAATCATTAGACAAAAAATCCACCGACCCTACTGAGGTCGAAAGACTTCTAAGAGACTGATTTTGCTCTCTTTCGGATAACTTACTTGTAAAAGACTGTGGGAAATTTTTCATATTCAAATGTAGAAAAATTTCTTTCAAATAGAGACTTTACTGTAAATTCAATTCTATAGCAAATACCCTAAGTCTATGTTCAATTAACAAAATATTCAAAAAAAATAATACTACATTTGCCTGAAAGAGGTTTTTACTTTCTGCTCAACTTATAAAAATCATAGAAAAATGATGCGATACTTTTTAAGCCTGTTTGTTGTTTTTTGTATTACTCTTTCTAATGCACAAGAAGTGCTTTCGCCTCAAAAAGCAGTTGAAACGGCTTTAGAAAACAATTATCAAATCAGAATAGCGTCAAACCTTGTCGAAATATCAAAAATTAATAACGATTGGGGGAACACCAATGCTCTTCCTTCTATTGAAGGAGTATTCAATTACACCAAGACAGATATGAATACTACCCTTACACAAATAGACGGGACAGAAAGAGAAATTCCCAACAATCGAGGGACAAATCTTAACTATGGAGTCAATCTCGGTTGGACAGTTTTTGACGGAATGGGAATGTTTGCTCAAAAAAAACAGCTTGATGAACTTCAGAAACAAGGAGAAACACAACTGCAGCTTACAATACTGAATCGAGTGGCAGACGTATTGAGCACCTACTATATGATTGTGCAACAGCAACAGCTCTTAAAAGCTTTGGACACCGCTATTGTAATTTCAAAAGAAAGATATGATTGGGCAAATAACCGATACAATATCGGGAAGGCCTCAAAACTCGAAGTATTGAATGCTCAAGTAGATTTAAATACCGACAAAACCAATTATCTCACTCAAAAACAACAATACGAAAGCACCAAAATCTACTTAAATGAATTATTAGCTCGAGAGATAAACACACCTTTTGTTGTAGAAGAGCAAGTTGAGTTAGATGAAAAATTACTTTTTGAAGATTTAATACTTTTAGCGAAAAATCAAAATCCGGATTTACAACTGGCTCTTATCGAAAAAAGAATTGCTGAATTTGAACTCAAAAAAATCAAAGCTAACCGACTTCCAAAAATTGATTTGCGGGGGGGATATAACATTACGGATTCCGAATCCAGTTTCGGATTTACTACAGCTTCATATTCTAAAGGTTGGAATTACGGAATCGGAGCTACTTTGAATATCTTTGACGGATTTTCGCAAAATCGACACGAAAAAATTGCAAAACTTCATCTCGAAAACTCCAATATCCTTATAAAAGAAAAAGAACAAAGCATAAACAGCCGATTGGCAACTGCTTACCAAACTTATATAACTAACTTAGAGTTGGCTAAATTAGAAGAAAATAACGCAGATATAGCTAAAGAAAATTTAGACATCACTCTTGAAAAATTCCGTATCGGGAAAATCACTACGGTTGAGTTTCGTACCGCACAGCTCAATTACATTCAGGCAATAACCCGAAGCAGTATTGCAAAATTTCAAGCCAAATTATCGGAAATTCATCTCAAAGAACTAACCGGCTCATTAACTTTTTAAATTATTGAGATGAAAAAAACACCTCAAAACATTCCAAATTCAGCCATTCAAATCGGACAATTTTTACAACGTATTTCCCTAAAATTAACTACTGATTTTGCTTATAAACTGTTTATTACTCCTCTTAAACATCCTCGTCCGGAACGAGAAGAAAAAATGGAATCAGAAACAGTACAGAAGTATATTTACATTCCGAATATAGATAAAAAAATCCGAGTTTTAGAATACGGAAAATCCGATAAAAAAGTATTACTTGTTCACGGTTGGAGCGGAAGAAGCACTCAACTTTCAACCATTGCCGAAGCTCTATTGAAACAAGGTTATATGACTATTAGCTTTGATGCACCTGCTCACGGAAAATCAGACGGAAAAAGAGCGCATATGATTATGTTTATCGAATGTATTCTGAAATTGGAACAACTTTACGGAAAATTTGAGGTTGCCATCGGCCATTCGCTCGGAGGAATGTCAGTAATGAACTCTATTAAAAAAGGCTTTCAGCCCGACAAAGCCGTAATCATCGGAAGCGGTGACATCCTATCAGACATTTTCAAAAGTTTTGTATCGCTGTTAAAACTTAATCCGATAATTGCTAAACAATTAATCGAAAAATTTGAAACTAAACACGGTAAATTATCTGATTACGATGTCCACCATGTAGCGCAATCGGTAAATATTCCTGTCTTTGTCATTCACGACACACAAGACCAAGAAGTCCCTTGTGCTTGTGCTGTAAATATTTACAAGCACTTACCTAACGGAAAACTGCTCTTGACCGAAGGATTAGGACATCGAAGAATTTTGAGAGATGACAACGTAATCCGACAAATTATGGATTTTATCCATTAAAATTTTATTCCTAACGACAACTGAATATTTCTGTTTTTGACCTCAGCTTCTTTTGAAAACTCACTCATCCCGGCTATATATCGTCCTTGAATAAAGATATTTTTGGTGATATAAAACGAGATTCCTCCTGCCAACGAAAAATCAAAATCTTCTGTTTCAATTACGTTTCCTAAATTATGATCCGTCAAATATCCGAATTGAGGACCTGCCTCTATACTCAGTTTATGCGACATTATATATAACTTAAGCATTACCGGAACATTGACATATTTTAAATCAACATTATCAAGAGGATGCGAAGAATCTATATCAGCTCCCTGAACGGAATAAAGAAGTTCCGGTTGAAGAGATAGTCCTTCAATTATCGGTATTTCCCAAAAAGCTCCAATATGATAACTGATTCTGGTTTCAAGTTTTATTCCTTCGATTTTTCCGTCAATGTTAGAAAAGTTTGCTCCTCCTTTTATACCTAATTGCGCATGTGTTACTCCGACAATTAGTAATAAAACGGCTATTAATAGTTTTTTCATTATTTCGCTTTTAAAAAATTTATTTGACAAATGTAGAAAAATATATCGTTTTTATCTTTTAAATCTTTTACTTTGTGATTTATTAACCTTACGCTTATGTCAGAAAAAAAATCATTGTGGCAAACCATAAAATCTTTCAACGCCACCTTTTGGATTGCCAGTTTTATGGAACTTATGGAGCGCTGGGCTTGGTACGGAATCTTTACTCTTTTCGGATTGTACCTCGTAGGCTCTACAGATGAAGGCGCTTTAGGATTTAATCATATTCAAAAAGGTAACATTATGGCTAATGTTACCGCTATTTTATACCTGCTCCCTGTTTTCTTTGGAGTTATTGCAGACCGAATAGGGTATAAACTTTCCCTCACAATTGCTTATATTATCATGATTTTCGGGTATTATATGATGGGTGAAGTCAACACGTACTGGAGTATGTATATGATATTCCTTCTTGTAGCTATCGGAGCAGCTTTTTTCAAACCGGTTGCTTCTGCCATTGTAGCTCGAAATACAGATGAAACCACAGGAACAATGGGGTTCGGAATATTTTATATGATGGTGAATGTCGGAGGGTTTGTAGGACCCGGAATGTCATCTTATCTGAGGACTGAATTCGGATGGAAAATTATATTTATTCAGGCTGCTGTAGTCATAGGAATTAACCTTTTGGTTTTGCTCCTATTCTTTAAAGAACCTAAAGTTGAAAAACCAAAAGAGTCTATCGGTAAAGCTTTGTGGAGTTCGATAATGAACATTATTGAAGCTCTCAAAGACAAACGACTCTTGATTTTGCTGATTCTGATGATTGGGTTCTGGACAATGTTTAATCAATTATTTTACACTCTTCCGAACTTTATTGAAGACTGGGTGAATTCCGGCAACATTAGCAATTGGCTAAACAAAAACATTCCGTTTTTAGGAAAGCTTATGACTCAAGACGGGCTTGTAAAACCTGAATGGTTTTCTAACCTTGATGCTTTTATGATAATCATTCTTCAGGTGTTTGTCTCACATTTTGTAACCAAAATGAAACACCTTAGTGCTATGATTAGAGGAGCTGTCATTGCTTCTATCGGAGTTGGACTCACTTTCTATACGCATAATGTAATGTTTACAATTATCGGAACCATGATTTTTGCAATCGGAGAGATGATGTCAAGCCCAACACTATCTTCGTTTATTGCTCTCATTACCCCAAAGGGAAAAGAAGGTCTTTATCAAGGAACTTACTTCCTGCCGGTTGCAGCCGGAAACTTTGTAACCGGATTTATAGCAGGAGATTTATATCAAAAATGGTCTGATAAACTTTCGTTACTAAAAAATCACCTCTCTCTAAAAGGAATCGAAATGCCGGAAGTAGTAAGCAAAGAACAGTTTATTGAGCAAGGGGCGAAAGCTTTTGGAATGTCAATTACTGAGTTTGAAAACGCACTTCATTTAAAAGAAAAAGGTCTTGATTATCCTACTATCGGACAGCGATTCACAGAATATGCAACACAACATGGCATAGACATTTCTAATGTGTCTACACCTTTTTCAAAAAGCGAGTACTTTGCTCTTGCCGAACAAAAACTCGGTATGACACATTGGGAAATGACCAATATGTTATGGGATGCCTATGAACCTAACAAGCTTTGGATGGTAGTTTTCGGTATCGGAGTTTTCTCAGTAGTTTCTTTGATGTTGTATAACAAATGGGTTATCAAACCAATAAAAGAGGAAAAGTAAATGCTAAACAGTTCTTTTTACATTTTCTGTAAAAGAACTAACTTTGAACGGTTATTTTTAGGTCATGGGTCATGAAATTCATAACTAACATACGTTATTTTTTTGAACGAAACGGGTTTGAAGTAGCTTCTCGTCTATCAGATAAATTGGGTATGAGAGCCACAAATGTCCGTTTATTTTTCATTTATATTTCGTTCGTTACTGCCGGACTTTGGTTTGGGGTATATCTCACTTTGGGTTTTTTGTTGCGCTTAAAAGATATGATTTATACCAAACGAAGCTCTGTTTTTGATTTATAGCACATTGCTTTTTTAATTTCAAATCCATACATTTAAAAAAAGAAATGTAATTTTACATTCTTATTACAATAAAAAACTTATAAATAAGTTTTGGTTTTCTAAACAAGTTTACTTTGAAAACGAGCATACTAATAAAATTTTTTTGGATTATTACCGTAGTTACCCTACTGGCGTCTTGTTCTACAAAAAAGGATAAGTTTGTAAATCGTTCTTTTCATTCGGTTACTACCAAATACAACGTTTTGTATAATGGCAACCTTGCGCTTGAAGCAGGACTTCAAGACCTAACCATGACACCCGACAATTTTTGGGAAATCCTTCCTGCAGAAAGAATGCAAATTACAGAACCTTTGTTCGGTCAGGATTCTGTTCCTCGTAATGCGAATTTCAAAAGAGCAGAAGACAAGGCTGTTAAAGCCATCGAAAAACACTCAATGAATATAGGAGGTTCAGAAAAAAATCCTCAAATGGATGAAGCTTACCTTCTGTTAGGAAAAGCCAGATATTACGACCAACGATTTTTCCCTGCTTTAGAAGCCTTTAATTACGTGCTATACAAATACCCGAACAGTGACAAAATCAACGAAATAAAACTTTGGAAAGAAAAAACAAATATTCGTTTAGAAAATAATTCATTGGCTATCCAAAACCTTTTAAAACTATTACAAGAGTCAAATCTTGACGAAAAAATTGCAACTGAAGCCCATGCAATGCTGGGTCAGGCATATGTTAATGAAGAGCAATATGACAATGCTATTATTTATTTTCAAAAAGCTAAAGAACTATCTAAAGTAAACGAAGAAAAAGCCCGTTACACCTTTATTTTAGGGCAACTTCTTCAAAAACAAAACAGAGATGAAGAAGCGATGACCGCTTTTCAAGAAGTGATTGATATGAAACGTAAGTCTCCAAGACAATACGTTATTCAGTCCCACATCAATCAAGCTAAACTCAACACCTCAAACCAAACAGATAGTGTGGCTTTTTTAGAGAAGTTCCACAAGTTGTTGAAAGACAGAGAAAATCGACCTTATCTTGATGCTCTAAATCATCAATTGGCATTGTATTATGACAAACAAGAGAACGACAAAGAAGCTATAAAGTATTACAATCAATCCTTAAAAAAGAAGACTCGAGATGTCTATATGGTGGCTTCTAACTACAGAAACATAGCCGAAATCCATTTCTATAATGCTAAATACTCTTTAGCCGGAAAGTATTATGACAGTACTTTAGTAAATTTAGACAACAAAAGTCGTGAATTTCGACACATCAAAAGAAAAAGAGAAAATCTCGATGATGTAATCAAATACGAAGCAATTGCCGTTGCCAATGATAGTATCTTATCACTGGTTAAAATGTCTGAAAACGAACGAGAAGACTTCTTTAAAAGCCATATAGAAAAGCTCAAAGAAGAAGAGAAAAAACTAAAAGAGCAAAAAGAAATAGCAGAAAGACAACAATATGTTCACCAAGGAGCTGAAGAAAGAAATTTCGGAGATAGAAGTTCTACGGCAAAAATAGACAGCCGTGTTCCTTCAGGAGATGTGAAAGCCTTTAGACAAAGTCCGGGAGCTCTTCCGGGATTATCTCCTGCCGAATCCGGTTTCTATTTTTATAATCAAAATGCTGTCACAAAAGGAAAAGGTGAATTCCGCAAAAAATGGGGTAACCGCCCTCTAAAAGACTACTGGAGATTAGCAAATTACACCGGTAATACCAGTACTTATGCCGAACAACCCGAATTTGACGAAGAAGGAAATATTGTTAATAAGAACAAAGAAATTATTGAACCTCGCTTTACCGTTGAGTTCTATACGAGTCAAATTCCAACCGACCAAAAAGTTATTGACAGTCTAAAAAAAGAACGCAACTTTGCTTATTACCAACTCGGAATCATTTATAAAGACAAATTCAAAGAGTACACATTGGCTCAATCAAAATTAGAAGATCTTTTGGACAGCAACCCTGAAGAAAGATTGATTTTGCCGGCTATGTACAACTTGTACAAAATTTACGAAATTTTGGGTTCAGACAAAATGGCGGATATGAAAGCTCAAATCACCTCAAAATATCCGGATTCGAGATATGCGCAAATCATAAACAACCCTAATTCTGTCATTGCTTTAGAAGGTTCGGCTGATGTTGCTTATAACTCGATGTTTGAAATTTTTGAAGCACGTGATTACAAACGACTTCTTACAGAAATAGAACCAATGATTGACCAATATTCCGGAGAAGAAATCATTTCAAAATTAGAACTTCTGAAAGCAAGTGCCATAGGAAATCTGAAGGGATTGGAAGAGTATAAAAAAGCACTTAATTATGTAGCTCTCACCTACCCGAATAGCGAGGAAGGAAAAGAAGCTGAAAATTTGTTGCGCACCAATATTCCTAAACTCGAAAAAATGAATTTCGGAAAAGAATCTTCAAGTTGGAAACTGATTCATAAAACTTCCGAAAATGCAGATTTGACAGAACTGAACAAAAAGTTGGATTTATTCTTAAAAAACAGACCGGAAAGAGATTTCAAAATCACAACCGATACTTATACATTAACCGAGAATTTTATAGTTATTCACAATATTCGTTCAGAACAAGAAGCTAAAGATTTGATTGTAATTTTCGAAGAATTTAAAGACTATAAAATCAAAGAAAAGTTTGTTGCCATTTCTTCAGAAGACTATAAAGTAGTTCAGATAAAGAAAAATTTTAATGAGTACCTGCAAAAAACAAACATTACTCCTTAAATACACTAAAAATCACAAACTCGAATGAAATTCATTCGAGTTTTTTGTTTAGTAAAAATCCTAAAATTTGGATAAATATATTTTTTTTGTAGATTTGTTGAGTCACACCAAAGATAAAATTAGATTTTTAAAGAGGCAAAGGATTTTTTCCATTTTTGACCTCTTTTTTTACTGAGCAACAAAAATCTTACAAACCATGTTTGACAGAAAAAAAAATAATTCAAAAGATTTTTTCGGGAAACCCAACCGAATTGTAGAAAAAACAAGAATTAAAGGAGATATACATTCTGTTTCAGACTTTAGAATTGACGGGGAAGTTATCGGAAATTTTTCTTCCGAAGGAAAACTCGTAATCGGTGAAACAGGTCGCATTATAGGTAACATTACTTGTAAAAATTTGGATATCGAAGGATATTACGAAGGCAAAGCTAATGTTACGGAATTATTGAGCCTCAAAGCAAAAGCCAAAATAATCGGAGAAGTAATTGTCGGAAAATTGGCTGTTGAGCCGGGAGCTGAATTTATGGCCACCTGTCAAATGAGAGGAATGGTCAAAAAAATAGAATCATCTGTTGATGTCAAATCAAGACCCGAAGAAAAAGCCGTTTAATAAATGGATTTCGTTAATTAATATTCCCGTTCAAATGGGAATCATCATTTTTTTGTTTGCCTATCTCGGAAAATACTTAGACGAAAATCACCCGCATCCTAAATTATATTACGCCAAACTACTTGTCATAATAGGGGTTTTTATAGCTATGTATAATGTTTACAGACAAGTAATGCAAATAAACAAAAAAGAATAATGACAAAAAAATACACTCCAATTCTCCGAGTAATTTTAAGTACAATAGTGTTATATGCCGTTCATAAATCTGTAATTGCTTTTGCAGATTGGAACAAAATTTTCGATGAATTTCATTATGCTTTAGAAAAGTTATACATAGCTTTTGGGTTAGCTTCCTTATTAATAGTTTTTATCTTAATAAAGGTAAAACAACGAAACTTTGACCAAGTCGGAATGGCTTTTATGGTACTGATTACTGTTAAAATGTCATCATTTTATTTTGTATTCAGACCCGTAATTTCAAATAGAGGTGATGAAACCCGATGGGAGCGGATAAATTTCATTATTCTTTTTATGGTCTTTCTGATTTTAGAAACCTTAATTTCGGCACAGATCTTAAAATCCAAGCCCAAAAATCATCCCAAATCTTAACATCTAATACTCTAAAAATGAATATTTTTTGGAGATTACAATGTTTTTTTATTTTAGATGTTTGTCATATTGATAAAAAAACTACCTTTGCACAAAATTTAAAGACACCTATAAATCAAGTCCATCAAAATGATGATTGTTACCAAATTTCTAAG
>CAZVQI010000029.1:0-14739 GCA_964629155.1 uncultured Flavobacterium sp. | reverse complement strand
TCATAAATATACGCAATAGTACAAATAAAAAACAAAAACACAAAATTTTGTTAAAAAAATATTTTTTATGCTGATGTTTAGTAATATACAGCAAATAATATATATTCGCATATTATGTAGTTTTTTCTAAATGATTTTTGGAATTTTATTTTTTATATACAAAATACGTAATTGAAAAATGGATAAATTTATTCAAAAATTTGCTACAGAAAATTATACATTTACGTTCGGGGAACATCAAAATAAAGATGTGATATGGATAGAGTTTCCGTATCATAGACAATGGGTAGATTACCTTAAAGCAAATACTAAAGCTCGTTGGAGTAGTTCCCATAAAAAATGGTATGTTCAAGATATTCCTTTTTATCGAAACCTGTTTAATTTACCGCCAAAAATCATAAGTAAGAGAACTTTAAAACAAATTCACCCTATTAATCAACCTGCTTTTCAAAACTATTTAACTCAACTTCAACTTAAAGGCTATAGTTCTAACACCATTCGTTGTTACTCCACAGAATTTTCGCAACTGCTTAAGACTATTAAATCTTATCCGGTAGATCAACTCTCCGTAGATAAGCTCAAAAGTTATCTTTTGTATTGTATCAATACCCTAAAACTTTCAGATAATATGATGCACAGCCGTATAAATGCCATTAAATTTTATTTTGAACAGGTTTTAAATAAAGAAAAATTTTTTGTAGAAGTTCCTCGTCCTAAAAAACCAAGTCTATTACCTAAAGCACTTTCAGTACACGATATTAGAAAGATGCTTAATGCCATTGAAAACACAAAGCATGAGCTTCTTATAAAAATGGCTTATGGAATGGGGCTTCGAGTAAGTGAATTGGTAAATTTGAAAATTACAGATATAGATAGCAAAAGAATGCAGGTGCTTATCAGTCAATCTAAAGGTAAAAAAGACCGTTATGTAAATCTTCCGGAATCAATATTAGATTTACTCAGAAAATATTATTTACAATACAAGCCTAAGTATTATCTTTTTGAAGGACAGAGAGGGGGACATTATAGTGTTAGAAGTATACAGGCAGTATTTAAAAAGGCAATGCAAAAGGCAAAAATCAATAAGAAGATAGGGGTTCACGGTCTTAGACATTCTTATGCTACACATCTCATTGAGCAAGGAACGGACATTCGTTTTGTACAAGAGTTACTTGGGCATAAGGATGTAAAAACAACAATGATATATACAGGTCTGACAGATTTGACCAAACGAAAAATAAAAAGCCCATTAGATAATTTATAGCTTTTGAAAAAGTTACTAAGTAATTCTGTTTTTAAAGAAAAGTTAAACCCTGTTAATCAGCCGTTAAAGGTGTTTCTGAGGTACGAAAATTGTAGTAATTTTAGGTGTAATTTTTAAAATTGCTCTTATTATGAAAAGATTTTCATCTTTATTTTTGATAGCTCTGTTGAGCGGAGGAATTACTCTCGGAGCATACAAATTATTCTTTGAAAAAACCACTACTTCAACCAAAGGAGTTACTACCTTTTCTTCACTTCCTGTTGTTAACTATCACAATGTCGGTCTTACTGCCGAGGCTCCTGATTTTACACAAGCAGCGGAGCTGGCTTTGCACTCGGTTGTTCATGTAAAAAATGTTTCTTACAGACGTGTAAGCAATCCGATTATGGAATTCTTTTACGGATACAGAGGCGGAGAACAACAGGCACAAATCGGAACGGGTTCGGGGGTTATTATTTCCGAAGACGGTTATATTGTAACCAACAATCACGTTATTAATAATGCTTCTGAAATAGAAATTACTCTCAACAACAAAAAGGCATATCCGGCAAAGCTTATCGGAACCGATTCTCAAATGGATATTGCTCTTCTGAAAATTGATGCTAAAGAAAAACTTCCTTACGCAGTTTTTGGAGACTCTGATAACGTAAAGGTAGGAGAGTGGGTTTTAGCCGTAGGAAATCCGTATAATCTGACTTCGACTGTAACAGCCGGAATTATTTCTGCAAAAGCCAGAAATGTAGGAAATCAAATGCAAAACAGCATCCAGTCGTTTATCCAAACAGATGCTGTAGTAAACCCCGGAAATAGCGGAGGGGCACTTGTTAATACTCGTGGAGAACTTATCGGAATTAATACTATGATTTCTTCTACCACCGGAGCCTATGTAGGTTATTCGTTTGCTGTTCCTTCAAATATTGTCCGAAAAATTATTGAAGACATTATGGAGTTTGGTAACGTACAAAGAGGTGTTTTGGGAGTGAAAGGAGGAGAACTTAACCAAACGGTAGCAGAAGAATTAGGTTTGAACAGAACACAAGGATTCTATATTGCGGAAGTAACTAAAGGTTCCGGAGCCGAAAAAGCAGGATTGAAAAAGGGTGATGTTATCATACGAATTGACAATCAACAAATTAATTCGTATGCGGAGCTTACCGGATACATTTCTACCAAACGTCCTGATGATGTGGTAGATGTGTATATAGTTCGGGACGGAAAAGAAATTAAAACTTCCGTAAAACTGACAAAATATGAATTACAGTCTGCGGAATTCTTCGGTATGGAAGTAGAAGATTTGTCGGCTAAAGACAAAAAAAGATTTGGGGTTAATTATGGAGTGCGTATTAAAGAGAGCGAAGAATTTGAAGATGTGAAAGACAAAGTTATTATTTCGATTAACGGGAATAAAGTTCGCAATACTCAAGATTTAAACGAAATTATGTCCCGAAAACAACCTAATTCTTTAACCCGAATCGAATTGTTGAACCAAAACGGAGAAATCGAAAGATATATTATCCGATAATCAGATACAATACTGACAAAATGACAAGTTTAGTCAGTATAAATTTTACAAAAAATTAAATAATCCGAGCCTTAAGGTTCGGATTATTTTTTATAGCTAAAATCTTGCGGAAATTAGATTGTCGTAAAGCAAAAATCAGAAGGCAAGTTTCTGTAAAACTTTATTTTTAATTTTTCAGGTTTCAACTTAAAATCCTACTTTTGCTGAAAAGCAGAAAATTATGATTTCAATAGATCCAAAAGAAGTAGCTCCGGCGAAAGTACAAGCTTATTTACAAGGTGCAGTAGGTCCGAGACCAATTGCATTGGCAAGTACGATAGACTCAAACGAAACTCCTAATTTATCTCCTTTCAGTTTTTTTAATGTATTTAGTTCCAACCCTCCGATTTTGGTGTTTTCACCGGCTCGAAGAGTTCGGAATAACACGATAAAACATACACTTATCAATGTTCAGAATACTAAAGAGGTCGTGATAAGTGTAGTAACTTATGATATTGTTCAGCAAGTTTCTCTTGCAAGTACAGAATATCCGGACGGAGTAAACGAATTTATTAAATCCGGACTTACTCCTGTGGCATCAGATGTTATAAAGCCGTTTAGAGTTGCGGAATCTCCGGTGCAGTTTGAATGCAAAGTAAAAGATATTATTGCGTTAGGAGACGGTGGGGGAGCAGGAAATTTGGTGATTTGCGAAGTGGTAAAAATACATATTAGCGAAGATGTTTTAGATGAAAACGGAGCTATAGATCAATACAAAATTGATTTAGTTTCCCGAATGGGAGGAAATTGGTATTCCAGAGCTAATAAAGGACTTTTTGAAGTACCGAAACCGTTGGTTACTTTAGGAATAGGAGTAGATCAAATACCTGATTTTATAAAAGAAAGCGGAGCTTTTTCAGGAAATGATTTAGGAATGTTGGCCAATGTAGAAGTATTGCCTACACAAGAGGAAATTACTACTTTTGTAAACAACACTTTTGAGGCAAAAGCTGTTTTAAGCTCGGACGATATTGATAAAATCTACCAAAAAGCCAAAGAATATTTAGCCAAAGAGCAGGTTTTGGAAGCCTGGAAATTACTTTTGGCAAGTCAGAAGTAATTAGAAATTGCACTGTTTTGGAATGTGAAGTATAAATCGGAATAAATTTTAAAATCAGAATATAAAAATGGAAGTAGTAGGAAAAGTAAGAATGATTGATCAAATCAAAGAAGTAGGGAGCAACGGATTCAGAAAAAGAGATATTGTTATCACTACCGAAGAACAGTATCCGCAACATATTTCGATTCAGTTTGTACAGGACAAAGTGAATTTATTAGATGCGTTTAAACCGGGAGATGATGTTCGTGTATCAATCAATTTAAGAGGAAGAGAATGGGTAAATCCGCAAGGAGAAACAGTTTATTTTAATACAATTCAGGGATGGAAAATTGAAAAATTGGTAGCAGAAGTACCAAATGTTTCTTCAGACGTTCCTCCGATTGCTCCTCCTGATGCTTTTGAACCGGCTCAAAACATCAATGAAGAAGAACACGATGATTTACCGTTCTAAACTAAGCGAAATATTCCCTGTAATTGTTCAAAAATTCTTTATTTATAAAATTGCAGGGAACAAAAAATAAACTATGCGTTTTCTTTTTTCGTTCATATTGATTTTTTTCTTTTTGGGAGTTGAAAGTTCAAGAGCTCAAACGTACAAAATAACTTATCAAAAAAGTTATAACGGAAACCTCATCGAAAATCAGGACGATATTGTTGTTATTACCAATTCGGACTATACGTATATAACTTCACGGCAAATCCAAAAGGGAGTAAAAGAGTTTCCGTTTGAGGAAATTTTTGTGGACAGAAAAAAAGAAAACACTTACCGACAAATAGCATTTGTTAATGCAGAACAAAGTTTTGGCTTTTTAGATTCGTTGAACCTGAAAAAACAAAGCTTTACTTTTTTTGAAGAACAGAAAACCATTTTAGGATATACCTGCAAAAAAGCTCGAACCGTTATCAATTCTAACACTATAGATGTTTGGTTTACCAATGAATTAAAGGTTAAAGGCTCTCCGATGGTTTTAGGGCAAAATTTAGGCTTGGTATTAGAAATTAATCGAAACGGAAATTATGTGGTGCAAGCCAATCAAATTGAAAAAATCAATATTAAAAAGAGCGCGTTTTCTGTCAGGGATTTTTCAAAAGTAAAGATGCTTGATAATCTTACCTATCGTCATTTACTTTGGAAAAGCAGATTTATAACATTGTCGGTTTTCAAAAACGAAATCATCAATTTTTCGGGAGACTCCCAATCAAACGATTCTGTTTTGCGTTTTGCCAACGGAACCATAATTCTCAGAAAAATCAAATTTCCTGAAATTCCACAAGGAAGTCAGATTTTCGCCGAACTTATTACACAATCTAACGGAGATGCTTATGACAGAACAGGTTCGGTGTTTGTGATTCCTGCCGACAGTAAGATTTCATTTTTAGATGCTTTACAAAAAGGTGTTAAAGAACTTCCGATTTATACTAACGGAAACTCAAAAGAATACCGAGGCGTAGTTAAAACAGAGGATTATACTCCGCTTATTGAGCTTATGAGATTTTTTACTCCTTTTGGAATAAAACACTACAACCATATTCAACTTAAAGATAAAATGTGGCAAGATAGTGTTTTGTATCGTCAGGATATATCTGAGTTACAACCGGTACTTTCATCAAAAGAGTTATATGTAGGTGCTTTTATCGGAAATTATGACAAAGGAGGGCATAAAATAAGTTTAGAAATCACGATTCATAAAGAAGAAAAACAAAGTCCAAAAAATGCATATTTGATTCCGCTTTTCAATACAACCAACGTAATGGAGATGGCAGGGCAGGAATATGCAACTATGTTTAATACGGATAAAGGACTCGAAGTAACATTTTCGTTAGATAAGGAAATAAAAAATGCTAAACTGCGTTACATCACTACAGGACACGGAGGTTGGGCAGGGGGAGATGAATTTTTACCTAAAAAGAATACAATTATTTTAGACGGAAAAGAAGTTTTTTCGTTTGTTCCGTGGAGGCAAGATTGTGGCTCTTACCGATTGTACAATCCGGCCTCCGGAAATCTTGATAACGGGCTATCTTCTTCCGATTATTCGCGTTCTAATTGGTGTCCGGGTACGTTAACTAATCCTATCCTGATTGATTTAGGAGATTTATCAGAAGGAACGCATACTATTAGGGTCAAAATTCCCCAAGGAGCACCTGAAGGGACAAGTTTTAGCAGTTGGAATGTGTCAGGATTACTATTAGGGGAGTAAAATGAGGAGTTTGGAATGCTAATTGATTTAACTCCTAATAAAAATGAATGATTATGAAAAATGTGTTATTGTCGATATTGGTTTTGTTGGTATCTTCTTTCTCTTACAATAAGGGAAAGCAGCCTTCAGAACAACCATATCAGTTAGGAGAATTTTTTAAGTTTAAAATTAATTACAGCGGATTCCTCAATGCCGGTTATGCTACTTTAGAACTAACCGAGGCTACTTATAACAACAAACAAGTTTATTACGCTAAAGGATTTGGGGCAAATACGGGACTTTCAAAGATATTTTTCAAAGTAGAAGATCACTATCAAAGCTATTTTGATAAAGAAACAGGGAAGCCTTATATGGCAGTCCGCAACATTTCTGAAGGAAGTTATAAAAGAAACCAAAGAGCTTATTTTAATCACTACACTAATACGGTTTTTCTGAAAGATATTGGCAGAAATAAGGAACAAAAAATAGATGTTCCGGCCGGAGTACAGGACGTAGTGTCTATGTTTTACTATCTCAGAAGTCATAAAGACATTGATAAAATCAAAGAAAATCAAACCATAGATGTCGATATGTTTTTTGATGATGAGATCATTAAGTTTAAGTTAAAATTCCTAGGCAGGGAAACAATAAAAACTAAATTTGGGAATATTTCTGCTATGATTTTCAGACCAATGGTATTGGCAGGAAGAGTATTCAAAGAACAAGAGAGTTTGACAGTTTGGATTTCAGACGACAAAAATAAAGTTCCGCTTAAAATCAAGGCTGATTTGGTTGTGGGTTCTATCAATGCTGATTTAGCGGAATACAAGGGGCTTAAATATCCTTTAAACAAAAAATAAATTAATAATTTAAGGTTTATAAAAGTATAAAAAATGGAAATTACCTCCGAAACTCAACGACAACTCGAAGCCTTAACTCAAAAGTTTGAATCTTTAGGGCAAAATACAAATACACACTTAGAAGGCTTACTTTGGGCAAAACCTATTACTTATTGGGATTATATTCAGACAGATGCCCTGTTGAGCCTTCAAACTCAACGCACACTGCTACCGGATGAAATGGTTTTTATTATGTATCATCAGGTAAATGAACTTTTGTTTAAGATGATACTGTGGGAAATGCACCAAATTTGTGATAATCCAAATCCGACAACCAAAGTGTTTACAGATAAGCTAATGCGAATCAGTCGTTATTTTGATATGCTGACCACTTCGTTTGTAATTATGAAAGACGGAATGGAAGATGAACAATATCTGAAATTCAGAAATACACTTACCCCGGCCAGTGGTTTTCAAAGTGCTCAATACAGACTTATTGAGTTTTGTTCCACAGATTTAATCAATCTGATTGACTTCAGATTCAGAGCTACTATAGACAGAAATACTTCGTATGAGCATGCTTTTGAACACTTATATTGGCAAGCAGCAGGAAAAGATTATAAAACAGGTAAAAAATCGTACTTGATAGAACAGTTTGAGAAGAAGTATAAAAAACTGTTTTTGGAGTATATGGAAAAATATAACACTTCAAATCTTTGGAGAAAATACAAACAACTCCCGGAAGCAGACCAAAAAAATGAAGAATTGATTAAGGCAATGCGCCATTATGATTATACGGTGAATATTACTTGGGTAATGGGACATTATAATACAGCTAAAAAATATATCGAATCCGTACCCGGAGCTCAAGAAGCGACAGGAGGAAGTGATTGGAAAAAATATATGCACCCAAAATACCAAAGGAGGATATTCTTCCCTGAATTGTGGAGCGAAGAAGAACTTAAAAATTGGGGAGAGAATGTTTAACCGTCAAATTCACGATTAGTTTTGAAATATTTTATATCGCTGTTTTTACTTTTACTTTTATCAGCTTCTTGTAAAAAAAACGAAGAAACTCAACAGGAAGAACAGAAAGCAGAGAAACAAAAAGTCGAAAGATTTGGTTTTGTAATGGAAGATTTCCTTGTAGTCAACGATACAATTAAACAAGGAGACACTTTTGGTAAGATACTTTCTGCGCAAGGGTTTAATGCAACAGAAATTCACAATATAGTTGAGAAGATTAAAGATTCTCTTAACCTGAAAAATATAAGAGCAGGAAGACCATACACTATACTCAAATCACCGGATAAACCTCATCGGGTTCAGGCAATAATCTATCAATCAGACCTTATCAATTATAGTGTGATAGATTTCAGAGAAGATGTAGTAGCTTATAATAAACGAAAACCGGTAACCATCAAGCGCAAAACTATTGTAGCTAATATTGAAGGCTCACTTTCTGAAACTTTAGATGCTAATGGAGTGAGTCCGGCTTTAACACACAACCTTTCTCAAATTTATGCTTGGTCTGTGGATTTTTTCAGAATACAGAAGGATGATGCTTTCGGGGTTATTTTTAATGAAAGATATGTAAATGATACGGTTTATGTAGGGATAGAAAGTGTTGAAGGAACTTTTTTTCTTCATAAAGGAAAAAAAATCTATGCTTTTCCGTTTAAAAGAGATTCTTTAGGTTCTAGTGAAGAATATTTTGATGAAAAGGCGAATGCTTTGAAAAGTATGTTTTTAAAAGCTCCGCTTAAGTTCAGCCGAATTACCTCCCGATTCTCTCCAAGGCGTTTTCATCCGGTTCAAAAAACATGGAAAGCACACAAAGGAACAGATTATGCTGCTCCGCACGGAACACCTATTATGGCTACAGCAAACGGAATAGTAGAACAAACGGGCTACACATCAGGCAACGGAAACTTTGTGAAGATAAAACATAACAATACGTATTCTACTCAATATCTCCATATGTCAAGAATTGCGGTTAAAAAAGGACAAAGAGTATCACAAGGAGAAACTATAGGGTATGTAGGAAGTACCGGTTTGGCAACCGGACCTCACGTATGTTACCGATTTTGGAAAAACGGAGTTCAAGTAGATCCTTTACAGATGAACTTTCAAAGTTCTGAACCGTTGGAAGAAAAATATAAAGCACGATTTTTTAGCCAAATAAATCCAATAAAAAAAGAACTTGACAGTATTTCAAAAGCCAAATTAAATCTATAATTTTTTTTACAATGGCACTTGAAAATATTAACCCTACAGGGACAGTAACTTGGAGTAAATTACGTGAGCATTTCGAACAAATTTGCTATACTCCGATGCAAGAGTTTTTTGCTCAGGATAAAGAGAGAGCAAACCGATTCCATATAGAGTGGAATGATTTTCTGTTGGATTACTCAAAAAATAAAATAAGCCTGAAAACGATAGACTTGTTTGTTGAATTGGCAGAAGAATTAGGTTTGAAAAAGGGAATAGAAAGTCTTTTTTCGGGAGAAAAAATCAATGTAACCGAAAATAGAGCCGTGCTTCATACTGCTTTAAGAGCAGATAAGAATCAAACTATTTTGGTTGACGGAAAAAACGTAATTCCCCAAGTTTTTGAAGTAAAAGAAAAAATAAAATCCTTCTCTGAAAGTGTAATCAGCGGGAAACTAAAGGGATATTCAGGAAAACCTTTTACAGATGTAGTAAATATCGGAATCGGAGGTTCTGATTTAGGTCCGGCAATGGTTACGGAAGCATTGAAGTTTTATAAAAATCACCTCAATATTCACTATGTATCTAATATTGACGGGGACGGAGTAAGTGAAACACTTAAGCACCTGAGCACTGAAACTACTCTTTTTGTAATTGTTTCAAAGACTTTTACAACACAAGAAACTATTACCAATGCGAAGACAATCCGAAAATGGTTTTTGCAAAATGCAACCGAAAGCGATATTGCTAAACACTTTGTAGCTGTTTCTTCTAATATCGAAAAAGTAAAAGAATTCGGTATTTCAGAAGAAAATATTTTCCCGATGTGGGATTGGGTCGGAGGTCGATATTCGCTTTGGAGTGCAGTAGGTATTTCGATTGCTTTGGGAGTAGGTTACGATAATTTTGACCGTTTACTTCAAGGAGCAAATAAGTTAGATAATCACTTCAGAACAACTGATTTTCGATATAATATCCCTGTTATTTTGGCTTTCTTATCAGTGTGGTATAATAACTTTTTTGAATCAGAAACACACTGTATAGTTCCTTATTCTGATTATTTGAAAAAACTTGTTCCGTATTTGCAGCAACTTATAATGGAAAGTAACGGGAAAAATATTTCCAGAGAAGGAATACCTGTCAATACTCAAACCGGGAATGTAATTTTCGGAGAAATCGGAACTAATTCTCAACACGCTTTTTTCCAATTATTACACCAAGGAACTAAACTTGTTCCTGCTGATTTTATCGGATTTATCCACCCACTACATAATAATTACGAACATCACAATAAGCTGATGGCAAACTTTTTTGCACAAACCGAGGCATTGTTAAACGGAAGAGAGAGTATAGAAAATCCGTATCGGGATTTTTACGGAGACCGACCAACTAACACGATTTTGATTAGTAAATTAACTCCTGAAAATTTAGGTGCTTTGTTGGCTATTTATGAACACAAAACTTTTGTAGAAGGTTTTATTTGGAATATCTTTAGTTTTGACCAATTTGGGGTAGAGTTAGGAAAGGAATTAGCAACAACTATTCTTAATGAAATAGAAAATAAAAAAATAGGAAATCACGATAGTTCAACAGTATTTCTGTTAAACAAGTTTTTGAAGAAAAAATAACTTTTCCAAAGCCATATAACTTTGGAAAAGTTTAATTATTTACTCATCTTTTTTAGATGATTCACCAACAAAATGCTGTGAGTTGTTTTTAAAAAGAATATTGAAGGTAGTCAAACTTCCGTAAGAACGGGTAATGTATTGTTGTAATTCGATTTTTTCGTCTTCGGTAAGGGTTTTGTGAGCATTGATTTTTTGTTCCATCACGCGAAGTCTGTCTCGAAGCATTACAATTTTATGAAAAAATGTATCAATCGGGATTTCTTTAGAGGCTAAGGTTTTATCCGCAGGTTGTAAAATCATTTTTCCTCCTCTGTATTTTTCGGCAATCGGAACAATTTCGGTAATATCGCTCCATTTTTTCAGAATTCTGATTAAACTGTTTTCTACCTCAGCAAAGCTGATTGTATCTACTTCTTGATCAATAGCTTCAATTATTTCAAAATCCGAATCAACTTCTATGGTTTCTAAACCTCTTTCCACAAAAGTTACCCAATAATATTTAGAACTTACGTTAGTTATTACTCCGATTCCGTAATCAGGATGTTTAATTCTTGAGCCGATTCCTAAAATTTGTTTCATAATAAGTTGTGGTTTTTTATTCAACGATTGCAAATATACTATTATCTCTTACATAACACAGACAAAGACAAGTTTTTCAGTCCTTGAAAGCTACTTCTGTCAACTGAACCGTAAAAAAAACTATCTTTGTGTTATGAAATTCGAGAACGTTTTAGGACAAGAACATCTAAAAAAATATCTGATTACAACGGCTGATTTGGGTAGAATTCCTCACGCACAACTTTTTGTAGGAAAAGAAGGAAGTGGAGCTTTGCCGTTAGCTATAGCTTATGCACGTTATATTTTGTGCGGAACGGATAGTTCAGCGTGTAATTTAAAGATGGATGCTCTTTCGCATCCGGACTTACACTTTATCTACCCGACCATTACTACAGATGATGTAAAATCTAAACCGAAAAGTACGGATTTCTTACCGAGTTGGAAAGAATTTTTAAAAGAAAATCCATACGGAAATTTATTCGATTGGTACAAAAAGCTCGGACATCTTAACAAACAAGGTGAAATTCGTGTAGAAGACGCTCAAGAAGTCCTGAAAACGCTTTCGCTAAAAGCTTATGAAGGTGGTTATAAAGTTTTGATTATTTGGCAAGCCGACAAAATGAATATAGCTACTTCAAACAAATTGCTGAAAATCATCGAAGAACCCCCTCAAAAGACTTTAATTCTTTTGGTTACCGAAAATGAAGAAAATATTCTGGAAACCATCAAATCAAGATGTCAAACGATACATTTAGGGGCTTTGAATGAAGAAGTTATCGCTACTGCCTTAAGAAACAATTATTCCGTTGATGAAGCTACGGCTAAAAAAATTGCTCACCAATCACAAGGAAGTTTTACTAAAGCACTCGAAATCCTGAATGACAATAATGAATTTCCGTTTGATCAATGGTTTGTAGATTGGGTCAGAACAGCTTTTCGAGCCAAGGGAAATCCGGCTGCTATTCATGGGCTTATTTCGTGGAGCGAAACCATAGCTTCAATAGGAAAAGAGGCTCAAAAAAAGTTTTTATACTACTGTACGGATGTTTTTCGTCAGGCTTTATTGTTGAACTATCAGATTAAAGATTTGGTTTATTTTGAACCCAATGTGGAGAATTTTAAACTTGAAAAATTTGCTCCTTTTGTAAACGGAAATAATATTCAAGAAATTTACAAAGAATTATCGGACGCTATTTACCACATTGAACGAAACGGAAATGCCAAATTGATTTTGACTGATTTATCCATAAAACTCACTCGTTTAATTCACAAAAAATAAAAACAAGTTTACAAAAATGAAAAAGCTTTATTTACTCATCTTGATTGTTTTATTCTCTTGTAAGGATAAAGATACCATTCGGAGAGAAGAGGCTAAAAAGGCAGAAATTAAACGAGAAGAACTCTTTCAACAAATTAATAAAAATTGGAAGTTTCAAGCAGCAGATTTTAATGAAGAATCTTACGATATTGTTCAGGATTGGGCAGAGTGGAATATTTTTTATAATGAACTTTTACAAAAACCCCAAACAGATATAGGGGCTTTTCAAAGAAAAGCTAATACATTAGTTAAGCAAGTTGAAGCTTTACACAGTACTATACCGGAGGTATTTAATGTAACTCAAGTTCAGAGTAGACTTTTGGTTTTGGACACGAAACTGAAAATGCTGAAAACTTATATAACTCTTGATGATATTCCTTCTGATGATGTCATTAAAACCGTTCAGGAAATCAATGTAGAAGTAGAGTCGGTAGTAAGCCGAATGAAAACTATTTTGGAAAAACAAAAAATACAAAGAGAAGAAGGAGAAGTAGAGATGCTTCAAGCATTGGATTCGCTCAGAGCAGGAAGATAATCATGGGAATTTCTTTTCTTCTTCGTGCAGTAAAATCCAATTATGATGTTTGAAGTGATTCCATTTTTCAGCAGCCAAATCTACTGATTCGTCAATAAATTTTTTGTGAGGTCGCCCGTTAATCGAAACCATGGCATCAGCATAAACGGCTACATCTTTACCTTGTTCGTCGTATTCTTTTTTAATGTGTTGAGCCATTTGCCAAATTCCGTCTGCATGTGCAGAAACGAATCTTAGTTGTTTTTCTTTAATTTTGTCGTTTAGCTTATAATTGATTCTTTCGCCTGTAGTTTTGTCTTCAACCATAAAGTTTACATATCCGCTACGAGAACGAAGCATCATTCGCCAGCTTAGTCGATGTCCTTCGTCTGTCCAAAGAACGTCGCCTTTAATAAAATAATGTCGGATAGGTAAAATCATTTGTATTACAAAAAATGGGACAAAAAAATATTTTAAAAAGCGTTGATTTTCGTAACTGTTGCCACTTTCTACAAAAACTGCTTTTTTTCTGAGAAAAATTTTTCGGATAGTTTCCGGTTCGTAAAAGAAGACTGCAAAACTTAAGGCAAAATAAGGGAAAATACCTATTTGTAGCACGATAGAATTAAACAGGTGGAAAACAAGAGAAGCTATTAAAGCTAAATTTCGGGTTCGTTTCCATAAAAGCATTGGTATGACTAAGCCGTCAAAAACGATTCCCATATAGGCAATGAAGATATGAAACCATTTTGCAGAGAATATTTCTTTTACAATAGGAAGTTGTGTTCTGTTTTCAAATAATAACCCGGTAAAGGTTCCGTCAAGCCAATCAGGATAAAATTTGTGCAGTGTAGCATAAAAATATACGATAGTCATCTGTAAAATCATTACCCAACTGCACCAAACAGGCATTGAGAGAGATTTTTTTTGGGGATTTTGTTTTGCATCAAGCGAAGCATAGCGATTAGCAGGTAAAAAAAACATTATCAAACAGACCAAAATCAACAGATAATAGTGGTTGTTGTAAGCTGATTTTTGCATCAGATATACTCCTGTCCACATCAGGGTGAAAGCAGCCACACTCCACCGATATTTATATCCGAACATTATTAAAAGCCCGAAAACACCCATAAGAGCGTAGTAATAGTACATTCCGTTTCCGTCAAGTGGTGTAAGCCACTGAAACCCGATATGCTGAAAATGAAGTTTCGGCTCTACAAAAACATCGCGAATCCATCCGGTCATTATCGAACCAAAAGATTCTGCAGCCAAAAGAAGACCGAAGAAAATACGGAAAACAATCAGCGGAGAATTATCTGTTTTTTTGTAAGGGTTGAATGTCATTTTTCAAAAATAATGAACAACAAATTTAAAGAATGTTTTTTTACTAAAATCATTATGTTTTATGTGATTAGCTATTCGGAAGTATTTGAAAGCGACATAAAAGTGCTTTATGAAGGATAATATTCACAGACTTTAGAGGAAAATCTATGAATCCCTTAAAAAAGAATGCAAATTATTCATCTTTACGGCAAAGTACTGGAATAATAGCCTGCTTCGTGTTCTAAAAAATTACCATAATATCTACTTGATGAGTTTGTTGCAA
>CAZVQI010000028.1:0-15419 GCA_964629155.1 uncultured Flavobacterium sp. | reverse complement strand
TTTTATATTTTAATTATTGTCTGATTTGGAAAGTAACTCTTCTTACCAATTTACGAGCACCTGCAGAAGAAGGCTCTACTGAATTATCTTCACCTTTAGATACTACGTTCAATCGGTCTTCAGAGATTCCGGCTTTAACCAAGATGTTTTTCACATTTTGAGCTCTTCTATTTGCCAAATCGTAATTGTATTCAGCATTTCCGATTTCATCAGCATGACCGAAGATGTCTACAGAAGCAGAAGGGTTGTTTAACAAATAAGTACGGATAAAATCGATTCCGTGAGATGAAACATTCGTAGGTTGATCTTTGTTAAAGTCAAAATAAGTAGTTACATAACCGCCATTAATAAACTCTTTTACAAGTTGATTATTGTCTTTGCTTTCAGCAAGAGCAGATTTCATAGCATCAACACCATATTTAGACTCTAAGTATCCTTCTAATTCATCCGGAATACCGTTCCCATTGTTATCAATAGCTCTTCCTTTAGAATCAACCGCTACACCCGGAGTTGAATTTGGCTCCATATCAAGATAGTCAGGCACACCGTCTTTGTCAGAATCCATTAACATGTTTTCAAGTTCTGCGATTCTTTTTTCTAAATCGTTTAGCTCATCATCAACTTGTGTAATAACTACCCAGTCGGCATGACGTACATTTGAACCCAAATAAACGGTGAATCCTACTGTAGCGTTGTAAATAAAATTTTTCTCAAAACCTCTCCTGGAACTTAAAGAACTCTTACCATCCCAAGTTTTATTTTGCTCCATATTGTTAATAGCAGTAAAATCTGCATTTAGAACAAATCTATCAGAAATTTTTACTTGTCCGGTAAGTCCGGCCATAAATACACCTACTTTATCAGTAAATTCATTTCCTGAAAGATTATCTCCTTTAATCATCCCGTATCCTATACCGGCATGACCTAACAAACCGAGAGTGTTAGTCCAATCTTCGAAATTCAAAACTCTACCGATATTAACTACTCCTTGTAAATTAAATCTAATATAGCTGGTTTCGAAAGTAGCACTATTATCCGCGTTTTCTAATTTGTCATAGCCAAAATCAGCTTTTAAACCAAATTTAGGATTTAACATATAGCGAACTCCCAAATCCCCGTGTAAAGAATTAAACTCAAAAGTTCCTACATAATATCCTCCCGTGAACGGTTTAGTGGGTTTAGAAAGACCACCGTTCACCTCAACTGACCACTTATTGTAGTCTGTATTCTCCGATTCTGTCTCTTGAGCATTAACAAATACTAAAGAAGAAACAAAAACAACAAATGGTAAAACAATTTTTCTCATACTTTGATGTAATTATTTAATAATTTAAATTTTAGCAATCTGAATTTTGGTACAAAAGTATTAGTTTTATTTGTAAAAACCTTGTTTTATTGTAATTTTTTTACAAACAAACAGATTAACTTATAATTAAATAAATTGTTTAGGCATCGTTGAATAGCTATAAAATTTAATTGCTGACTTGTTCTTTCTCAAAAATAAGCCCTAACCCATTATCTATTAAATGGGCAATTTGTGGACGGTTTTGTTTTACTTTTTCAAGGTGGTTCAAAACTTTTTGTACAAAATCGGGATTATTTTGTTTGTGTGCTAATTCCGCAATTTCAACCGAAAGAAGCCAATCATTAGGATGGTTAGCAGAAACAGCTCCAAAAGCCTCTTTAAGGGTAACTTGTGATTTTTTTTCTTCTCGTATATTTCTAACAGCAGCATATAACTTTTCTAATTCCTCTCTTTCAGGAGTTATTTTAGGTTTGATGGTTTTGGTTGAAGGAACGTGGGTAATCATATCAAAACTGTTCACATCTGCTGGCCCTGAAAACCCGGAAACAATTTCTTTTCCTACAGCCATATCATAAACTCCCCATTCAGGCTTGAAAAGGATTTCATCTCCGTGAGTAACCGTACAATTTTTAAAGCTTATCAGGATTATTTTTCCTTGTAGATTTCTGGAACCGGTTATGATCTCTCCTTTAACGGTAATATTACCTTCGAATTCTAAGGTTACATTTTTTCCTTCATAAATATCATAGGCCATTAAATCTCTCGGGCTCATATCTTCAATAGCCAAGTTAATACCTTTGAGCTTACCGATAGGACTTCCGAATCCTTCCGAATGGTATTCCGTAGAATGGCCAACTAATTCTTTTTCGCGGTAAGCCAATGCTGTTTTTCCTGTTGTTTGAATATAAACAGGATTTCCTTTGTGTTTGATGACGTTAGTAAAAATTCCTGAAATTTGTAGGCCTGTGCTTAATTCGATGGTTCCTAAAGCTTTTGAGTTAATCAGTTTTTTTACGGCACTGTATCCACCGGTACGCAAAGCCATTTTGTTGGCAAATTCTTCAAGCACCATACTCAAGTGAGCAAAGTCAGGGGTTACATAAAGCTGAGGCTGAGGTTTTGTAATGTCAAAACTTTGTTCGGCAGCTTCAATAGTATAGGGCAGTTTCTTAACATTATCGGTCATGCACCAAGCGCTTTCTCCTATTGAGGACAATAGTCCTGCTCCGTAAATTTTTGGGTTTTCAAGCGTTCCAATAAGTCCATATTCTACTGTCCACCAATGAAGGTTTCTGATTTTTGCCATTTCAGATAATTCGCCGACATTATTTTGTAATTCTTCAACAGCTTTTTCAGCTTTTTCAATTTCTTCTTTCGGAGTACCTTCAGCTTCTTTCAAAATAGACAGTAATCGAATAGCTTCATACATTTCATGGTCATAAGCCGAAGAGATGGCCTTACAGCCTATTTCTCCAAAACGCCTTAAATATTCGGCATATTCAGGATTGGCAATAATAGGTGCATGACCTGCACCTTCGTGAATAATATCAGGAGCAGGGGTGTATTCGATGTGTTCAAGTTGACGAATGTCTGAGGCAATTACAAGTACGTTGTAGGCTTGAAACTCCATAAAAGCGTTTGGAGGAATAAACCCGTCAACAGCTACGGCAGCCCAACCAATTTCTTTCAAAATACGGTTCATTCCATACATGCTTGGGATGGATTCAATTGAAATTCCTGTTTTGCGAAGTCCTTCCAGATATGATTCATGAGCTACTTTACTCAAATAATCTACATTTTTACGCATTACATACCTCCAAACCGCCTGATTTACAGGAGTATATTCATCATAATCCTGTGGTTTTATAAACTGTTTAAGGTGTTTCGGAAGTCTGTCTATCAGATAATTACTTTCATATCCTGTTTCCATAACTCTTACAAAAAAAGAAATTTGGGTTAAAGATACAAAATTTTTGCCATTAAGTTAGAATTATTCAGTGATTTGATAATACAAAAGATGTTATTATGCTTCAAGATTTTAATGTTAAAACAATTATTAGTTTTGTTTTTTACGTGAATTTCTTAAATAATAAATCGGAATTCCGGAAAGCATAATTACTACGCCCCATCCACAAGTACTTGTTCTGTCAATAAGTAAGGCAATGCAGATGAGAGAAGCCAAAATAATATAAACAGCGGGTAAAACAGGATATCCGAATGCTTTATATGGTCTTTCGGCATTTGGCATTTTTTTTCGTAAGATAAAAATTCCGATAATGGTAAGAATATAGAATATGATTACAATAATCATTACATAATCAAGTAAGTCTCCGTATTTTCCTGTTAAACAAAGAGCAGATGCCCATATTCCTTGAATCCATAATCCCCAACTGGGGACACTGAATTTGTTGAGTTTTTCGGCTTTTTTAAGGAATAATCCGTCTTTTGCCATTGCATAATAAACCCTTGCTCCGGCCATAATCAATCCGTTGTTACAAGCAAAAGTTGAGATCATAATCATAATGGCTATGATGTAAGTTCCCGTTTCTCCAAAAATAAATTGTGAAGCAACAACTGCTACTCGTTCATGAGGAGCAAAAGCCATAGTTTCGAGAGGCATAACAGCCAAATACATTAAATTAGTAATCACATACACTACACTTACGATAGCAGTTCCTAAAAAGAGGCTTAATCCTACATTTCGTTTTGGATTTTTGATTTCTCCTGAGATAAAAGTTACTCCATTCCAAGCGTCTGACGAAAAAAGTGAGCCAACCATAGAAGCTGCTAAAGCAGAAAAAAGCACCATTCCGCTTATTGACACCCAGGTTCCGGCTTCAGCATCAAAAGATTTGGCATCCCAAGCGTTAGTCCAGTTGGCATTCCATACATCAGTATCAAAAGCAAGTGAAAAACCTAAAATTACTAATCCGAAAAGTGAAGCTATTTTAATGAAAGTAAAAAAAGTTTGTAAAAACTTGGCATTTCTTACTCCTTTGCTATTAAAGAAAGTTAGAATAATGATAGTGGCAATCGAGACAAGTTGTGCAGCATTGAGTTTAAAAGAACCTATTTCGTAAAGAATGTTTTCATCGGAAAAACTTGGGAAAAGGTAGGCTGTAAATTTGGCAAAAGCCACTCCAACCGCAGCAATGGTTCCGGTCTGAATTACTGCAAAAAAACTCCAACCATATAGAAAAGCAATGAGCTTATTGTAGGCTTCTTTCAGATAAACGTACTGCCCTCCGGCATTGGGAAACATCGCACTTAACTCTCCGTATGAAACGGCAGCAATTACAGTAATCAAACTCGATAAAGCCCATGCTAAGATGAGCCATCCGGCACTTCCGATGTTCAGTACCATGTTGGCACTTACAATAAAAATTCCCGAGCCAATCATGGAGCCCGAAACAAGCATAATTCCATCTAAGAGCGAAAGTTCTCTTTTAAGCTCATTTTTTTCTTCCATAACAAAAATGAATAAATTGCTACAATTTTAGTGATTTTTTCTGTTTAAAAAACAGAAAAATTGAATTTGTTTTTAATTTCTGGTTTAAAAATGAAATAATTATAAAAAAATGATTTGTGCTTTTGCCGATGATTTCTTTCTGAAAAAGACATTTGATAACTTCTTTTTTCATAATTCAAAATCTTACATTTGTAGAATGAAAGTATTGCGATTTTTACTTTTTCCGTTCGGAATTTTATATTGGATAATAACAAGCGTCCGGAATTTTCTATATGATAAAGAGTTTCTGAAATCATACAAAACTCCTATTCCTGTTGTTGCTGTTGGTAATTTAAGCACAGGAGGAACGGGAAAATCCCCTCAAACCGAGTATTTAATTCGTTTATTATCTGATAAGTATCGTGTAGCTGTTTTAAGCAGAGGTTATAAACGAAAATCCAAAGGTTTTGTTCTGGCTGACAATAACACCAAAGTTGAAGATTTAGGGGATGAGCCTTTTCAGTTTTTTACCAAATTTAAAAATGTATTAGTTGCTGTTGATACTAATCGTACAAACGGAATACAACAACTTTTAAAACTTGAGACTCCACCTGAAGTTATTTTGCTGGATGATGCGTATCAGCATCGAAAAGTAAAAGCAACGACATATATTTTACTTACTGCTTATTCGGATTTGTTTTGTGATGATTTTATTCTTCCGATCGGGAATTTGAGAGAACCTAAAAATGGAGCACAAAGAGCCGATTTTGTTATAGTGACTAAGTGCCCGAATAATCTTTCTGAAAATCAAAAAGAGACGATTCGAAAGAAGTTGTCTTTAAAGTCGCCTCATCAAAAGTTGTTTTTTACTCGAATAAGCTATGATGAATATGTTTTTTCTGCTAATTCAACTTTAAAAACTTCGGAGATGAAGCAACAAACAAAAGTTCTTTTAGCAGGAATAGCAAAACCCGAATCGTTTTTTTCTTTTCTTGAAAATGAAGGAGATATTCTGCTGAAATATCCTGACCACCATGATTTTTCTGAGGCAGAAATAAAAATAATTAAACAAAGAGCAAACGGAAAACCTATTATTACTACTGAAAAAGATTATGCTCGTATCAAAGATAAGTTTGACAATAATCAGCTGTTTTATCTTCCTATAAAAACTGAATTTGTGGACGGAAAAAAGGAATTTGATCGTTTAATCTTTGAAATAGTAAATAGTAAGTTATAATAATGAACCAAACTTTTGCCGATAAAGTCATAGAATTTAATCAAAATCTGAAGTACTCAGGAATATTACCTGATAGTTTTGATGTGTTGAATCCGTATTTAGACAATTCGGAAACTATGGAGGTTATGCAAAAGTTTTATAAAAAATATTATAATGATAACAACTCCAGAAGATTTATAATCGGAATAAATCCCAGTCGAAACGGAGCAGGGGTTACCGGAGTGCCATTTACGGATACTAAACGTTTGGAGTCAGTTTGCGGAATTGTGATGCAATCAGCGCATACACACGAAATATCTTCGGTTTTCCTGTATGATATGATTGAAGCTTTTGGAGGAGTAGAGAGTTTTTATAGTCAGTTTTATATCAATTCGCCTTTTCCTTTGGCTATTGTGCGGAAAACTAAAGACGGAAATTTCTTAAATGCCAATTATTATGACGATAAAAAGCTTTTTGAATGCGTGAAAGACTTTATGATATTTTCTCTCCAAAAGCACATTAGCTTAGGATTGGATACTTCGGAAGTTTTTATACTCGGAAAGAAAAATGCCGATTTTATTCAAAGACTGAATAAAGAGAAAAAAATGTTTGATAAATTGACAGTTTTAGAACATCCGCGTTTTATTCAGCAATATAAATCCAAAGAAAAACAGTTGTATATTGATAAGTATATTTTAGCTCTAAGTAAGGCTTAGTTTAGAATCTGATGATAAGAAATTCAAAATAATTACCTTTGCAAGTTCTAATATGGAATTATGCAATTTGAATTATTAAAAACAGATGCTCAAACTAAAGCAAGAGCAGGAAAAATAACTACAGATCACGGAGTTATTGAAACTCCTATTTTTATGCCTGTCGGAACGGTGGCTTCTGTAAAAGGTGTTCACCAAAGAGAGCTTAAACAAGATATCAATCCAGATATTATTTTAGGAAATACTTATCATTTATACCTACGTCCGAAAACGAGTATTTTGGAACAAGCAGGCGGACTACACAAATTTATGAATTGGGATAGAAACATTCTGACTGATTCAGGAGGATATCAGGTTTATTCGCTTGCTGCCAATCGAAAAATAAAGGAAGAAGGAGTAAAGTTTAAGTCACATATTGATGGTTCGTACCACTTTTTTTCTCCCGAAAGCGTAATGGAAATTCAACGCTCTATCGGAGCAGATATCATTATGGCTTTTGATGAATGTACGCCATATCCGTGCGATTATAACTATGCCAAACGCTCAATGCATATGACACATCGTTGGCTTGACCGATGTGTGACACACTTGGAAAAAGTTCCTCCAAAATATGACTATGAACAAACGTTGTTCCCGATTGTACAAGGCAGCACGTATAAAGATTTGAGAATTCAATCGGCAGAATATATTGCCAACATAGGAGCAGGAGGGAATGCTATCGGGGGGCTTTCGGTTGGGGAACCTGCAGAAGAGATGTATGCAATGACTGAGGTAGTTTGTGATATTCTTCCGAAAGACAAACCCAGATATTTGATGGGGGTGGGAACTCCGATAAATATTCTGGAAAACATCGCATTGGGTGTAGATATGTTCGATTGCGTGATGCCTACTCGAAATGCCAGAAACGGAATGTTATTTACTTCTGAGGGAATCATCAATATCAAAAACAAAAAATGGGCAGATGATTTTTCTCCTATTGACCCTATGGGAATTACTTTCGTAGATACCGAATATTCAAAAGCCTATTTAAGACATTTATTTGCAGCAGAAGAGTTCTTAGGAAAACAAATTGCCACTATTCACAATTTAGGATTTTATTTGTGGTTGGTTCGCCAAGCTCGAAAACATATTTTGGAAGGAGATTTTGCTGTTTGGAAAAATCAAATGATTCAAAAATTAGGGCAAAGGCTTTAGTACTTAGCTTTGAAAATTGACGGTCCTAATTTTTAACAAATCGAAAAAAATTATATTTTTGGACATCAGAGGTTTTCAAAAGTATAGGTATGTTAGTAAAAGTATTTGGAGGTGCTGTTTTCGGGATTGACGCTACAACCATTACTGTTGAAGTGAATGTTGACAAAGGAGTAGGTTATCATTTGGTTGGGTTACCCGATAATGCTGTAAAAGAAAGTAGCTATCGCATTGCAGCTTCTCTGAAAAATATTGGTTATGAGCTTCCCGGTAAAAAGATTACCATAAATATGGCTCCCGCAGATTTGCGGAAAGAAGGTTCTGCCTATGACCTTACAATTGCTATTGGAATTTTGGCTGCTTCATCTCAAATTAAAAGTGAAAGAGTTGGCGATTATATGATTATGGGAGAGCTTTCGCTTGACGGAACTTTGCAACCCATAAAAGGAGCGTTGCCCATCGCCATAAAAGCACGACAAGAAGGGTTTAAGGGTTTTTTTCTTCCTAAACAAAATGTAAAAGAAGCAGCCGTTGTTAATGACTTAGAGGTTTACGGTGTAGAGAGTATCAAAGAAGTAATTGACTTTTTTGAAGGAAAGTCTGATTTACAACCTATGATTATCAATACAAGGGAAGAGTTTATAAAGACTCTTGAATATCCTGAGTTTGATTTTTCGGACGTGAAAGGACAGGAAAGTATCAAGCGTTGTATGGAAATTGCAGCTGCCGGAGGTCACAATATAATTTTGATAGGTCCTCCGGGTGCCGGAAAAACCATGCTTGCCAAACGACTTCCGGGGATACTCCCCCCTATGACTTTACACGAAGCGCTTGAAACTACAAAAATCCATAGTGTAGCCGGAAAAATAAAAGATGCAGGTTTAATGAGTCAACGACCATTCAGAAGTCCACATCATTCGGCTTCAGCGGCTTCACTTGTAGGGGGAGGAAGCTATCCTCAACCGGGAGAAATATCATTAGCTCATAACGGAGTTTTGTTTTTAGATGAATTACCTGAATTTGAGAGAAAAGTTCTCGAAGTTTTACGTCAACCTCTTGAAGACCGAGAGGTTACTATATCCAGAGCAAAGTTTACGGTTACTTATCCGGCTTCATTTATGCTCGTAGCAAGTATGAATCCGAGTCCGAGCGGATATTTTAATGATGAAACACATTCGGTTTCTCCTGCCGAAATGCAACGGTATATGGGGAAAATTTCAGGACCATTGTTGGATAGAATAGATATTCATATTGAGGTTACTCCTGTTCCGTTTGAAAAATTATCTGCTAACGAAAAGCCGGAATCAAGTGCAGAAATCAGAAAACGAGTTATAAAGGCAAGAGATATTCAAACCAAGCGCTTTGAAAAGGTTGAAAAAGTACATTACAACGCTCAAATGAATACTAAACAAATACGAGAATATTGTGTCCTTGACGAGCCATCTAAACAGTTGCTCAAAAAAGCTATGGAAAGGTTAGGGCTTTCTGCCAGAGCGTATGACAGAATCCTTAAAGTAGCCCGAACCATCGCAGATTTAGAAGCGTCTGAACATATAGCATCTCATCATATCTCAGAAGCCATTCAGTATAGAAGCTTAGACAGAGAAGGATGGTTAGGATAGTAGTTAAGTAATGAAAATAAAAATTTTAAACCCTGTTTTTCAGAAACAGTTTGTTTAAATTTGCAATCCCAAAAAGTATATCATGAGTTTACAAAATCAAATAAACGAGGAAATAAAAAATGCCATGAAGGCCAAAGATACTTTGGCTTTAGAAACATTGAGAGCTATTAAATCCGCTATTTTGTTAGCTCAAACCGAAAGCGGAGCCAAAGATGAATTGACTAAAGAAGATGAAATTAAATTACTTCAACGTCTTGTAAAGCAACGGAGAGAATCTGCAAAAATTTATACTGAACAAGGTAGAGAAGACTTGGCTCAACCTGAACTTGAACAAGCTAAAATCATTGAAAAATTCTTGCCGGAACAACTTTCAGAAGACCGCATAAAAGAAATAGTTTCACAAATCATTACGGATATAGGCGCTAGTGGTATGGCATCTATGGGGCAGGTAATGGCAGAGGCAAACAAAAGAATGGCAGGTCAGGCAGACGGAAAAACCATTTCAGCTGTTGTAAAGAGCTTATTGTCATAAATCTAAGGATAATTAATCCGATTTCTTTTTTGCAGAAAATAGTTCTACTAAGGCCCCATAGTTCAATGGATAGAATATCAGATTCCGGTTCTGACGATTTGGGTTCGAATCCCGATGGGGTCACAAAAGTCTTGTTTTGGAAAGTAGCATAACAGAAATAAGTACAGATAAAGGACTGCAGTTTATAGCGAGTGTTATATTTTTGTCTATTATAGCACTATATTATATCCATAACTACATAAAGCCTTTATATATACACTTTTATTTTCCGCTTAAAAAGTTACCCTCTCAGGAAAAACGAGTACTCGAAAGGGAAGTCAAGTATTACCAAAAGCTATCTGTAAAGCAGAAGAAGTATTTTGAACACAGAGTAGCAAATTTTTTACAAACACACCCGATAGTCACCAGAGAAGGATTAGTGTTAACTCCACAAATGAGAGTGCTTATCGCCTCGACTTCTGTAGCTCTTACTTTTGGGTTTAAACAATATACATATACGTCGTTTAGAGTTATTTTGGTATATCCGGATGTTTATTTTTCAACCATAACAGGGTGTTTCCATAAGGGTGAATTTAATCCGAGAGAGAAAGTTTTGGTGTTTTCTTGGAAACATTTTTTGGAAGGGCATCTTATCTCAGATGATAATATTAACTTGGGCTTGCACGAATTTGCTCATGCTTTGCATTTTGAGATGAAATCAAAGCAACACATAAATTCAAATCATTTTAAAAAGAATTTTATATTGCTTTTGCTTGAAATCAAAAGACCTGAAAAACGAAGAAAGTTACTCCAATCAACTTATTTCAGGGATTATGCCTTTGAAAATAAATATGAATTTTTAGCAGTGCTTATCGAAAGCTTTTTTGAAACTCCGGATATTTTTCGAAAAGAATTTCCCGTTTTTTATAAAAGGATAAAACAGATGCTCAATCAATAACAATTACTTAAAAACAAAAAATCCTGTTCTTTTTCGGAACAGGACTTTCTGTAAATTGAACACTAAACTAATACTATTTATTGAATTTAGCGTATTTGCTTTTGAACTTATCAATACGTCCTGCTGTATCTACCAATTTTGATTTTCCTGTATAATAAGGGTGTGAAGTTCTTGAAATCTCCATTTTAAATACAGGATATTCAACTCCGTCAATTTCGATAGTTTCTTTGGTTTCTACAGTAGATTTAGTAATAAATACGTCATCATTCGACATATCTTTGAAAGCTACTAACCTGTAATTTTCAGGGTGAATTCCTTTTTTCATCGCTATATTTTTAATAATCCGTCTCTATTTTTTGAGTTTGCAAATGTACAAGTATTTTTATTAAAAGCAAAAGTTCAGAACAAAAAAGTTTTTATGTTGTGATTTTATGAAAGTTTTTTGGTATATTTTCTTTTTCTCATATAAGTAAATACAGCACCAAACAAAGCTAAAAGAGCAATCGGTAGTCCGACTGTGATGATTTGTGTTTGCGAATACTTGGCTCGCACCTTTTCTTTATCAAAAAAGGCAAGTTTAACTTCTTTAGCTCTAATGCTGATAATTCCTGAATCGTCAAGCAAATAATGAACAGCATTCATCAAAAAGTCTCTGTTCCCGTAGATTTGTTCTGTCCACACATCATAACCGTTCACGAGAAATTTTTTATTGGCATACATATAGTTGATAATATCTCCGTCCGAAATTACAATCATTTTGTTTTCAACTCCATCGTCTTTTGAATCAGGATAGTTGAATGGTTTTACTCGATTTTTGTATGCAGAAGTAAAACTTCCTTCCAACAACACTCCGGTTATACTTGGTTTTCCGGCAAACGGAGGTTCTCCCTGAAACTGAAAAAGTTCAATAGGAGAAGGAACACCAACTGTTTTAGACATATCGGAACTTTGGAGTAAAACAGTTTTTTTTATTCCATTTACCAAAGTATCAATGCTGTTGACAAACTCGTGTTTAATGACGTTTACGTTTTTATTGATAAGGTGATTGTCTTTAGACGGAATCATTACCGAATACCACCAATCCAAAGGTAAATCTTGCCCGTTTTGGTCCTTCATGGTAATCGGTACGGAAATATAATCCTGGATTAAGTTATAATTGATTCGGACTCCGTATCTGAAAAGCATATCGTCAAGATTTAAATCCTTACCCATAGCTACGTTTCGTTGAGCAGGGTTTGCTAAGCTGTCCAAATCAAACTGCACTTGGTCAATCAGCCACAGGGTCTTTTTACCCTTCATAATGTACTGGTCGAGAATATACCTTTCTCTATCCGTAAAAGGTTCAGTAGGTTTAGCGATGATGGTTAAATCAAATCGGTCAAGATTACTGATAACTTGGTCGTTATTATCCGGTAATTCTTTTATGTCAAACTCTCCGAATTCATAATACGGTTTGAGACTTGTGATAAAATCAGCCAAATATTTGTCGGCAATTTCTCCGTTCCCTTTAAGAATCGCAATATTTTTCTTTTCTTTTAAAGTAAGTTTGGCAATAGCATCGGCAAAAGCATATTCGAGTTGCTCAACCGATTTTTGAATGTTTTCAGAAGCAGAAACTCCTAAGTTATTTACTAAAAGCGGAACACGAACCGAGCGTTTATTTTCATCGTCATAACCGATTGCCCAAGGGAAAATACGAACAATAGATTGATTTCCTTGTTTGGTAATCGGGATGTTTGTAGGTGTAAGTCCCATTTCGTCCAACTCAAACATTGTTTGGCTTACATCGCTTTCCCCTTCCAAAGGATCTTCAAATACAAAGTTAATTTTGCTGTTTATACCTCTGAATTCTTCTAAAAGCTGTTTGGTTTCTTGTTGTAGTCGTCTGAATTCAGGAGGAAAATCTTCTCCTTGGAGTAAGACGGTAAATTCTAAAGGTTTGTCCACTTGTCGGAGTAAGTCTTTTGTGGTTTTTTGTAAGGTATATCGTTTATCATGGGTCATATCGAAACGTCTGTAGGCAGAACTTCCGATAATGTTCAGTATAATTATTCCTAAAACTAAGAAAATCAAATGCTTGATATTGTTTCTTGTTTGTGTTTTCATCAGTTTTTCAAGGATTTAAGTTTAAACACGGTTAGCGATAAAAACAAAACGGCAACACTCAAAAAGTAAATAATATCCCGAGTGTCTAAAACACCTCTGCTGATACTTCGGTAATGGTAATCCATACCTAATGCGGCAATAAAATCATTGTAAGGCGAAAACTGAGAGGCTAATCCTTCCATCCCGAAATACAGCAAGAAACAGACAAAAACAGCTAAGATAAAAGCTACAATTTGATTTTCAGTAAGTATAGAGGTGAAAATGCCAACGGCTGTATAACCGGCAATCAAAAACAACAGTCCGAAATATGAACCGATAATACTTCCGGAATCAATCACTGTTGGGGGGCTGATAAGGTCATAAATGGCATACACGTAAATGAGACTCGGGAGCAAGGCGATGATAATCAGCAAAAAAGCTCCGAAGAATTTTCCGTTTACGATTTCCCAAACCGAAAGCGGTTTAGTTAACAAAAGTTCTATGGTTCCTTGTTTTCTTTCATCCGAAAAGCTACGCATGGTTACAGCCGGAATCAAAAAAATCAAAACCCAAGGAGCTAAGGTAAAAAACGGAGTTAAATCGGCAAAAGAGCTGTCTAAGATGTTGAAATCCCCTTGAAAAACCCATAAAAATAATCCGTTTAAGAGCAAAAAAACAGCTACCACCAAGTAGCCAATAAGAGAACCGAAAAAAGACCGTATTTCCCGAAATAATATTGATTTCATTGCTTAAATTGATGATTGGTTAGTGTTTATTACGGAAGACTTTCGATTTTATCCACACTCCAAGCCTGTGGCTTGTCATTAAACAGGGATTTGGTAAATGTCCAAACTTCATTAAAAAGTTCAGATTTTCGATAGTTTTCTAAATCTTCTTCACGTTCCCAAATACTATACGTAAAAAATATTGATTTATTGTTTTGGTCCCGGTATAACTCTAAAAAAGTATTTCCTTTAAAATTGCGAATAGCTTGTTTGTTCTTATGAAAATTCTCCAAAAAAGCCTCTACGTGCTCTGGATGAAAACTCATTTTTACTATACGAATGAACATTTTATCTATAACTTATTATTGTATTTTGCAAAATAATTATCTATCTCTGCCCTTAATTCAATTCCTACTCTTTCGAAAATATCTAATAACTGTTGATATGTATCTTCACCCCCTAAGAAATCCCAAAATTCTTCTGCAACTTTTAATTCATATGGTAAATCAAGCATTCCTGCCATTGTCCATCGGGAATAAGGTTTGGGTTCATACGGATTATAAGGAATTGCAATTAAGGTGTTAATTTTTATATTTGGATTTTCAGCTAATATAGAAGCTACCCATTCTAAAAGAGTCCGTTTAAATTCTTTAAAGCTGCCTTTGTTTGGTTTTGCTGTTTTAATGTCAAATAAGTATAGTTGATTATCATTACTTTGCAACCAAATATCCACTTTAGTTAATTTTACAGTTTTCATATTTCCCGATTGAGCAACTTTCCTTATAGCTTCTATTTCATCGATTTTATTTGGACTGGATATAGCTGCTGTTAAATCATCCATGAATCTTGAATAATTCTTTGTGCTCCTTCGCTTATTTGTGTACCCGCTGTAACTTGTGTTTTAGCTTCTTTGAATGTAGTTGTAGCTAATGCCAATGCAACAGGTTCAAAAATACTTGTCCCGAAATTTGTATTTAGCGAATGAATAAAAGAAAATAGTGCCATTCGGTCTTTTCCTAATAATCTGGTGTGAAAAGGCATCGATGCCGGCTCAGGCTTATAACTCTGAAATTTATTTCGTAAATTATTTTTTAAAACAGTTTCAACCTGCTGTATTTGTAGTTTAGTTAATGCCATTTAGATTTTCTTTAAATGAAAAATAATTTCCGAGTATGCGTTTTTATCCTTTTCAGTTCGATTTAATACTGGTCGCTTGAACTGATTTACGATTTTCATTCCTGCTTTTTCTGCGATTTTTGGATAAAGATTGTTTTTGTCATTAGCGACTAAGAAAATGTCATAATCTTCTACTAAAAAGCGCTTGCAATTATTTAGAACACCAGCAATTCCTTCTATATAACTTTCTTGTGCTACTTTACCTTTACCTTTGTAAAGAGGGCCAATTTCTAAATCATCATTTCTTTTAAAGCCAAATAAATCATAAGCATAAGCGTGTTGCTCGTGATAATCTATTAACCCTACATAAGGAGGGGAGGAGAAAATTCCCTGAATTTTTTGAGTTTCCACAAGATTTGCAAATTCTGGATTTTTTTCTCTCAATGCAGTAATAATGTCAATATTTCTACTATCTCCTGTTAGGCAATATTGATAGGTATTAGTTCTTAATTTTTCAAAATGGGACAG
>CAZVQI010000027.1:0-15600 GCA_964629155.1 uncultured Flavobacterium sp. | reverse complement strand
AACGGTTTTGCAGACCATTAAAATACTTCAAAAAGAAAATCATTTTAAGATTTCGGAAAGAAACATTGAAAACGGATTGCTGAACGTGGTAAAAAACACAGGGCTTTTGGGAAGATGGCAGATTCTTCAGGAAAAACCGAAAATTATTTGCGATACGGCTCACAACAAACACGGTCTAGAGGTGGTTTTAGCAGAAATTCATAAAGAAAAATTCGACAAACTGCACATTGTTTTCGGAGCAGTAAACGACAAGGATTTGAATTCGGTTTTGCCTTTATTTCCGAAAAATGCGATTTATTATTTCTGTAAACCCAATGTCCCGAGAGGATTGGAAACCGATGTATTGCAAGAAAAAGCAAAAATATTTTCTCTTACCGGAAAAAGTTATTCGTCTGTAAAAAATGCTTTGAGAAGTGCCAAAAAAAATGCTTCCGAAACCGACTTGATTTTTGTCGGAGGAAGCACTTTTGTAGTAGCTGAAGTGGTTTAAAAACCTGTCGTCAAGCTTTTATTTTCCTTCTTCCATAGTATGGAATACATTCTGTACGTCATCGTCTTCTTCAATTTTTTCAAGAAGTTTTTCAACGTCTGCTACTTGTTCGGGAGTGAGCTTTTTGGTTACTTGAGGAATTCGGTCAAAACCGGAAGAAAGAATTTCTATACCTCTGTTTTCGAGTTCTTTTTGGATAGCTCCAAAGCATTCAAACGGGGCATACATCATTATTCCGTCTTCGTCAACAAATACTTCTTCTACTCCAAAATCAATCATTTCTAACTCTAATTCTTCAATGTCTTGTCCGTTATTCGGAATGCGGAAATTACATTTATGGTCGAACATAAACTCAACAGAACCTTGTGTTCCAAGCGTTCCGTTGCATTTATTGAAATAGCTTCTGATGTTGGCTACCGTTCTGTTATTATTGTCTGTTGCAGTTTCGATTAAGATTGCAATCCCGTGAGGGCCATAACCTTCAAAAAGAACCTCTTTATAGTTAGCCGTGTCTTTATCAGAAGCTCTTTTGATAGCTCTTTCTACATTTTCTTTCGGCATATTGGCAGCTTTAGCATTCTGCATTACTGCTCTTAATCTTGCATTAGTTTCCGGATTTGGTCCACCTTCTTTTACAGCTATTACAATATCCTTCCCAAGTCTGGTAAACGTTTTTGCCATTGTTGACCAACGTTTCAGTTTTCTCGCTTTTCTAAATTCAAAGGCTCTTCCCATTGTTTTATGGTTTAAGGTTTTCTATTTAAAATTGTGAATGTTTTTATCTCTTTTTTTGATAGGTGCAAAAGTAAAATTTTTTACAAAAAGCTCTAAAATACCATTCATTTTTATTTCTGAAACAAACAAATTTTTACAGAGCATTATTCTTTCCAAATATTGTTTGAGGTATTCTTGTCAGGTAAATATCCTTTCGGGTCGATTTCAATTTTAATAACATCTTTATCCGACTTAAATTGATAAATCCATTGAGAGTTACGTTGCCATATTTCGACCGGAAGTTTTTTAGTCTCTTTACTTCCGTCTGCAAAAGTTATTTCAAATATAATAGGCATCGGAATTTCGCCATTGTTCAAAAACGTAATTTTGGTGTTGTTGTCTTTTTTTTCAACGGAATCAATGGCTAAATCAATGTTTCCGTTAGAATAAAACCATGTTCTCCAAAACCAATTAAGATTTTCTCCTGTTGCATTTTCAAAATAATTGAAAAAGTCAGTAGGCTGTGGATGTTTATAAGCCCAAGTATGGATATATCCTCTGAACGCTTGATCAAAAATTTCAGGTTCCAATATATATTCTCGTAACAAAATTAAACCTGTAGCCGGTTTATAATAGGCAGTATATGCTAAATTAAAACTCTTTGTAATATCAGGAAAAGTATTTACAGACTCTCGATTTCTCCACGTCATCCAAGCTACTCGGTTTTTTCCTTTATCTTCATAAGACGGATATTCCCCGTTATTAAAATTACGAGTGCTATAATGATTAATAAATGTGTTAAATCCTTCATCAAGCCAAGCATGTTTACGTTCATTTGACCCTACAATCATCGGAAACCAGTTGTGCCCGAATTCGTGGTCGGTTACTCTCCATAGTTCTGAGCCTCGTGATCTGAAAAAACAAAACGAAACTCCGGGATATTCCATTCCTCCTACGTTACAAGCTACGTTGATAGCGGTCGGATAAGGGTATTCAAAAAGCCAATCAGAATAAAACTCAATAGATGCTTTTGTATATTCCGTCGAACGAGACCATCCGTTTTGTCCGTTACTTTCTTTAGGGTAAACAGATTGAGCAGTGATAGTTTTTCCACTCGGAAGGTTAATTCTTGCAGCATCCCAAATAAAAGCAGGAGAACTTGCAAAGGCTACATCTCGTGTATTAGACATTTTGTAGTGCCAAGTGAGTTTTCCGGATTGTACAGGTCTTGTTATATTAGTTTTTCCTACTTCTTCTAAAGGAAGAATCATAACCGTAGTATCACTTTTTGAGGCTTTGTCTAACCTTTCTATTTGGGTTTTGGTCAATACTTCTTTCGGATTTTGTAAAGTTCCCGACCCCACTACAAGATGATTGTAAGGTACAGTAATTTTATAATCATAATTTCCGTATTCGCAATAAAACTCCCCTGCACCTAAATAAGGTTCTGTATTCCAGCCGGATACATCATCAAAAACAGCTACTCTCGGATACCATTGAGCTATGGCATAAATAGTTCCGTTTTCGGTTTCTAAGCGTCCCATTCTATCCACTCCGGTTTTAGGTATTTTAAATTCAAAGTCCATAGAAACGGTTGCTTTTCCGCCTTTAGCAGGAATGGGCTCTGCAAAGGTTACTTTCATTCGAGTATCGGTTATATAATATTCCGTAGAGGTTGATTTGTTTACTTTAGCAGACAGATTAGATATTTTTATTCCTCCGTCTGTGTCGGTTTTAAATCGTCCTCCTTGTGTAGTAAGATTTCCTCTACTTTGTTCAGTAAACAAGTTTTGCTCTACATACATCCAGATGAACGGTAGTTTTTCGGGAGAATTATTGGTGTAAAAGAGAGTTACTTTTCCTTTTATGGTATTGTTTATATCATCTAATTCAGCTTCAATTACATAGTCAGCCGAATTTTGCCAGTAGTTGGGTCCCGGAACTCCTGAAGCAGAACGATATTGATTACTCCTTCGGTACAAAAAATCATCAAAAATTTCTTGATTATTCGGAATAACCTCTTCCTGAGCATTTATAAAATTTACATTTCCCAAAAGGAAAAATACCAAAGTCAATTTAAATAAATATTTCATATCGAATTGATTTTAATTCGTTTCTGATTTTTACACCTAACAAATCTACATTTTTTTGGAATATAACCTCTGAAAATCTGTACAAAACGGACAGTTTTTAGGATGAGATGAGTTTTTTATGAGATGAATCGGAAAAAAAAAGGAGAATTAACAATCTATTCTACAATTTCTTTATTGATGTACTTCAGAAAAGTAGAAGGAGAAAAACCCGTTACGGATTTAAAAACAGCAGAAAATTTACTGTGACTCGAAAAACCGGCTTCTTTTGCCAAGTAACTGATTTTATAAAGCCTGTAATCCTTGTCTTTTTTTAGTTTCTGAACGATGTAACGTATCCGCAATTCATTGATGTAGGTGTTAAAATCTTTGTTATAACGATTGTTCAGAATATGAGAAACATAGATAGTATTGGTTTTTAGATTTCCGGCTAAAATAGACATCGAAATATCGTTTTGCAGAAATCCTTTGTTTCGCTCGAATTCTCTTAATCCGTCTAAAATTTCTCGTTCTTTTTTCTCTGAAATATTTACGGTGTTTTTTGGAGAACCATCTTCATTATCTTGCGAGTCATTTTTAAGTAAGGCATCCTTGACTTTTATTTCTTGAGTTAGCTTTTCAATAACGTTTTTTAATTTTTTATAATCAGTCTTTTTTTTCTGATTGTAAAAAATAAAACCTCCTATGGTCAAAATCAGTAAAATTCCCATTCCGATTTTTAGCTTTAGAGACATTTTTGACATACGTTTTTTGTCTAATTCTAAAGCTTTCATGAGTTTGTCTATGGTCTTTTTCTGATTTTTTTCATACAGTTTTTGACTTTCTATATATTTTTCTCTGTAAAGAGAATAGTTATTATAATCACCTATTTCTTTATAATATTTAGAAAATGAATCATATACCTCTTGTTTAAGATTTATATTATCCGAAGCAGTGGCTATGGTATCTGCTTTACTTAAATACTTTATTGCCATCGGATAATTTTTCAGAGCAAAATAAGCACTACCCATACCTCTGTAAATAAACCCGTTTACCAAACCATCTTCAGGTAAAACATCATTTATGATGTGGAATGCTTTTTCGTAATATTCCAAAGAGGTTTCGTATTCCTGTTTTTCTAAATAGATTGCGCCAAGCAGTTGATAGTTAGTTACTAAAAATAATCTTTTTGAGGATTTTCAGGCAGTTTCTGAAAGTATTCATCTGCCAGTTTTGCTGATTTTAAAGCTTTATCCGGTTCTTTTTCCCAAAGGTGATAATAAGCAACCTCTTGATTAACCATTCCGGAGTAGAGGTTTTTTTGGGGTTCGTTTGTAATGTTTTTGCTTGCTTTCAGCCCCTTATCAAGATAAATTTTTCCGGTTTCAATAATTCCGATATTTCTGTATTGAGTAGATAAAAAACCGGAAATTCGAGCTTGCCATTCGTATAATTTGATTTTTTCTGCAATTTTTTCTGCTTCAGAAGCTTTAATAATAGCTTGATCAGGTTTCCCTGTCTGTTGATATAAAGAAGAAAGCAACATAAGGGATTTGATTGTATGAAGGTTTGAAGCGGAAGTTCTGTAAAGAGAGTCAGAAACTTCAAAAGCTTTATTGATATCTTTAGCTATAAGAGTTGTTGCTACATAAAAGTAAATACTGTCAAATTTTTTGTTGTTATCTTCCTCGTTTTGGGCAGAAACCGAAAAAATTAGCAAAGTACTTAAAATGAAAAGCAGATTTTTTTTATTCATTTTAATCTAAATCGAATTGAAAGACCATAATTATGAAAATTATGGGGAGTATAATTAGGTTGTGTGTGCTAAGTTAAAGATAATGACATCTTAACAGAGATAAGTAAAACCTTGTTAAAATTCCAAAATAATTCTGATAACAATATCTTTATTAATTAAATAAAACAATTTGAGTTAAACTCTGTGATGAAAAACTTTCAGGAATAAATTATTTAAACTTTCTAACTTCCGTTGAATCTATAATGTAACCACGTTGATTGGTTTTTCCCTCAACCATTTCTTGTATAAATCCTTTGTTTTCTTTTTCTTCAATGTGATATAATTCTTCATAATCCGGAGTGTAGAGAGCATTTGGTACAACATTGATATTGAAAACAAAAGTATGGGATCCTTCTTTTGTATTAGCAAGTATGGTAGTGTAGATGCGAACATCTCCGATATTTTTGTTGCTGTTGTATTCCATTTCTATAAAATGATGCTCTCCCGGACGTATGGCAGATTTCGGAAAGGTGACTACAGTACACCCGCAAGACGGCAGAACATCTTTAATTTTTAAAGCATTTTCTCCGGTATTGGTGATTTTTACCACAATGTTTTGTTTTTGTCCTTGTAATATAGGATAATAGGTTCTGACAGGGTCTTCTATTTCAAGTGATGTAAGAGGCAACTCTTGCTTGCATCCTATTAAAAATAAAGGGAACAAAGCCAAAATAAGTAAAACAATATGGTTTTTATTTGAAAACAATCTCATCACACGCAATACTTTTTGTTCTAAAATCTTTTTGTTTGTTTATCCGAATTATGACGGTTTCATCTTTGTCCTCAATATTGATTGGAACGGTTGCTATATATTTTGGATTTTGTTTTTCAAGGTTTATGTTTGTGTTATATGTTTTACTGCCTATGGTTACGGAAATACTTTCCGGAAGGTAAATTTTGTGTTGTGGAGCATTCAAAAAACCGATTTGTAGTTCTTTAGCTTCACGTACTTCATTTGCACTTATTTCAAATTCAACTTTTGGGGTTACTGTACATAACAACCAATTGTTGAAATAATCATTAAATCCGATAGCTCCGTCTGTCAGAACTTTAGTATTCGGATAATCTTCGTCTAATTCTGAAAGAGCTTTTACTTTTTTCCCGAACAATAGATTTTTATAATCTTTTGTCAGTATGTCTTTTTCCCAAAAATAAATATAATCTTTCAAAAAAAGCCCTGATTCGTTGTATTTGTTAATACCGGACAGAGGTAAAAGCTCTTTGAGCTTGTTAATACACTCAATAACTTCAGGGTATATTTTTGCTGTATCTTCTCCTGATTCAAAAAAAGCATATCCGTTTTCTCCTATTCCATTTGTTCTTGCCAATTCAAGTCTTTGAAACGTAAAAGCCAAAAACATAGGGATATAGACTTTATAATCTTCCTCTTTCAAATCCAACACCCTATCACGAAACTTATTGTAAAAAGTCACAAAGTCTGCGTCGTTAAGATATTTCTTTCTTGACTGTGACCATCCTCCGTAAATATCTAACGGACGGTTAGACTCAAGAGAACTTTCTTCTATTTTAATGAAATATTCATAGAGAATATCACTCACCATAGGGTAAGTTTGTTGGAAGAATTGTTTGACTTCGTGTTTTAAATCAATATTTATGTTGCGAAGGAGTCGGGCATACAGATAACATTTCAGATTTTCAAAAACAGCATAATCATGTTCGTTACCGTGCATAAAAATACCTTTGACCCCTTGTTTTTTATAAAAATGCAGATTCTTTTGAGTAATGCTGACGGTAGGATAAGGGTCAAAATAATTGTCAAAGTTTATGGCATAATCCCACAAGTATATTTTTTCGGTAATTTTTTTCCAGTCCGAAATCTTTTTTTGGACAAATTTCTCTTTTTTGGAATTTTCTATAGCTATTCCTTTCGGAAAATCCATTGTGCTAAGCATTACACCAACATTAGATAAAACAGGTTCTGAAGGAGGACTTTTGGTAGTTAAGTAAGCCGTTCCGAAAAATTCTTGCTGTGGGAATTTACTTGCAAGTTTGTTGAGTAAAGCAAAAACAGCAGGGCTTGCATTAGTTTTAGTATTTCCTACTTTTTTGCAATTATCACATAGGCAGACAACAGGGTTGTCATTAGGCATTATCATAAATCGATTGGCAGTCGGATTTTCGATAGTTTGTTTTTTAATAAATGAAATTAGGGCATCTTCTAATTCCTTACTTGAAAAACAGAATTGCTCTTCATTAATTTCTTCGTTTACAACAGCCATCATATTCTGTGTTTTCCGGATAACTTTTTCTATGTTATGTCCCCATAAACCCCAATTTTCTTCAAGGGTGTGAGTCATATTTTTATATCGAAATTCTTTGTTGAAATTTTCGGGGAAATAAGGTTCACGATATTCGAAATCAGGAGTATTTACATAATGAAGATTTTCTGGAATACTAATTTTGTTTACAACCTCTGCAGAAGAATATTCGTTATTTACATACTCGGAAATAAAATAATTAAGAGCTAAGTTCATCTCTTCCCGATTGGCAGCTTTGATAATAACAGAATGTGCTTTTTGGGTGAGTTCAAATCCTGAATAATTAGGGTTGTTTGTAAGTTGTAATTCAATAACGGTGTTTTTTTTGGAAAGAGTGGTACTGCTGATTTGAGGTTTATATCCTGTTTTTTTTTCAAACGCATTGGTAAACCAGCGAGCTTGACTATCCAAAGATTTTCTGTCTTTGATATACACTACAGGAAAGATTTCATTTCTGGAATACACAATAAACTCTTGAGAAAAGCCGCTACAGCTCCCGAAAAGACTTAAAAATACAGAAATGAAAAAAAACTTAGACAAACTCATTCGTTCCTGTTTAGAATTTTGTTCTTACTACTAAATATAAATTGTATTGGTTGATATAATCATTGGGAGAAATCTTGAAATTATACCAGTTACCCATAATTCCGAAGCTTGTTCTATGGCTTACATAACGGAAGTATCCTGCTCCGACCATTGTATTTACATACGACAATAGAGTATTTGTCTGAAAATCGAGTTTTTGATCTTCAGGAGCTGTTCCTGCCGACGCCATTGCTGTTACATAATCTTTATCGTTATCCAAAAAGAATCTTCCCTGAATAAAAAGAGTGTGATAAAGATCTTCAGAATCACTCATAATCATTCCTTTAGCATTGAGCCAAAGTCTTTTATACGTTTTTTCAATACCCAAGATTCCGGTAAGCAAATTACGCTCATCACTTAGTTTGGCATAACGAATGCCTATTTCTGCTTGCCATTGATTTTTAAAAGGCTGAAAGAATGATAGTCCTGCTTTCAGTTCCGGAAAAAAGCGGTTGGCTATTCCTGCATTAAGTAAAAAATAAGATTTATTGGAAAAAGTATGATACCAATCTGCTTCTCCTTGTAATCCTATTCCGGTAGCTCTTGAGGCATAATTGAATCGTGCAATATAAGTATCTCTTTTTTCAAGTCTTAGATATTCTATTGTTGCTACGGAAGTGTTTATCGGTATAGAATCCGTTCGAGAACTCAAGTAACTTATATTTATCTGATTTTTTAACATTTTGGCTTCGAGATAACGCAAATGGTCTTTGTGCTCCATATATTTGTTGGCAGGAGGTTCATAAAGGCTTTGGTATTTTAGAGCCTCTTCATACTGACCATCTTTTTCATAAGCTACACCTTTAAGATATAGCATATCGTTGTTGTTTTTGTTGTAAATTAATCCTTTATCTAAAACTTCTAAGGCTTTTTGATAGTCCCCTTCTTCAATCAGTAATCTGCTTAATCTTATGGTTGCTAAAGTATCTTTAGGTTTTACATCAAGCATATCCCAATATAAGTTTTTGGCTTTTTCAAGCTCTCCTTGTTCCTCATACATCTTTCCTAATTTACCCATTTCTTCAATCAGTGATTCTTTCACTACACTGCTGTGAGGAAATTCAAGGCGGAGGTAACTCAAAATATCCACAGCGTCTTTGTGTTGTCCCATTTCGGAATAAATTCCTGCCAATTTTAATCGCAAGTCTCTGTCTTTCGGAGCAATATCCAGAGCGGCATAGGCAACGTCAAGAGCATCTTCGTAATCTCCTGTGGCTACATTAGCTCCGATAGCATAATGATAGGCTTGCAAATCACGAGGAAAAAGATCAATTAAATCATAAGCAATGTCTTTCACTTTATCAAATTCCTCGTTTTCATTAAGGTATTTAATGTATTGTATGGAAAGCTCTTTGATAATATAATTATACTCAGGAACATCAGGATATTTTCTTTTGTACTGGTAGGCTAATTCATAAGCTTCGGGATAATTTTCCATAGCAGCAAGTAAATCTACTTTTCGGAAAACTTGGTGAGGTTCTTCAGGGTATTTAGCAATAAGTCCATCAACAACGTACATAGCAGATTCATAATCTTGCTGTTCCAAGTATATGGAAAAAAGATATTGATTAGCGTATTTTTCGTAATCAGGATAAGCGGTTAACCTTAAAAAAGCAGGTAAAGCCTCCTTATAATTTTTTTGATTGTAATCTGTTTTTGCTTGTTCAAAAGACCAAATGTTATATTTTTCTACAATATCGGTATCTTGAGGGTATAGCGTGTAGAGCTTTTGTATGGTAGCACCCGCTTTAGCGTGATTTTGTTGAGCTTCGTAAAGTGCTAGTTGTTTAGATAAAAGCTCTTTAGAATTAGGATTTGCTTTAAGCCCTTCGTTTAAAAGGTCTTGAGCATCTCCGTAATATCCTCTGGACATAGCCGTATTGAGTAAGTAATTATAGGCTTCTCGTGATTTAGTACGTTGATAAAGCTCTCCGTATAAAGAATAAGGGTCGGTATTTTTGTAATGAAAAGCTGCTTCAGACTTGAGATACAGCAACATATTAGAATAATGTTCAGAAGGACCTTTTTTTAAACGTTGTTCAATAGTAGAAACAGCCTGATGATATTGATTTTGTTCTTGTAAAATTCCTATTTTTTTGTCAAGCAAAGGCTGGCTGTTCGGATATACAAAAAGTCCTTTATCTGCTGTAGAAAGAGCAGCATTATAATTGCCAAGTTTCAAATAAGCATTGACAAGATTAAGGTAAGTTTCTTCATCAGCATTGCCGGCTTCCAAAACTTTTTCGTATTGTTTTACTGCTCCCGTTAGGTTATTAGATTTGGCTTTTTTTTCAGCATCTTCTTTCAGTACATTGTTGTACATTGCTTTTATTTCTTCATCTTCCGGGAAAATCTGATAAAGTCTTATGGTTGCTCTGTTAGCTTCAATCCGATTCCCCATCAGATTGTAAAGATTTATTTTTCGTTGCCATAGAGTCTTGCTATACGGAGTTATCTCAAGTAATTCATTGACATAACAAACAGCACTTGAATATCGTTTAGTTTGTGTTTCGATATTTAACAGATAATGTCGAGCATCTACTCGTTTTGGGCTTTTTTTAAGAACGTCTAATAAAACTATTCTGGCTTGTTCCAGCTGACCTACCTCCATATAACACTTTCCGAGATATTCTCGAATGTCCATATCCAAAGGAGCCAGTTTAGTTGCTTTTAGGCAATAATCGAGTGCTTTATGAAAATTATTTTTTTTGCCTTCTTGTTTGGCTAATTCAAAATACTCGTCAGAATCTTGTCCGTAGAGTATTCCTCCTGTAGATATGGATAAAAGCGTAAAGAGTAAAAATAGGGTAATATTAAGCCGTAACTTTTTTTGGGTCATTTTTTTTCGTTTTATTGTTGTCAAAACCTTGTCTTGTCATTGTTCCCCATTCCATCTGTTTGGATGTAAAGTAGTTGTAATACCCTTTCAATCCGAAAAATATCAGTAACGGGTGATATATAAAAGGTTCTAAAAATATCAATATCCAAAGACTAAATACTTCCTGAAAGGTTTTATATTGTCGTTTTACGAAGTTATCCAGCAACAATACCATATTACCAACTGCAATACCGAAAAAGTATGAGTATAAGAATATATACCCTGCCATTGGCCAATTCACATCACCTTTCAGAGCCAAGAAAATAAACCATATAATTCCTATAAATTCTATAATGGGAGCCAGAAACTCATAAATAAAGTTAAGAGGAAATACTACCAACCCCAGTCTTTTATAGCGATAATTGAAAAGAATTTTTCTGTGTACCACAAATATCTGAGCTAGTCCGGTTGCCCATCGAGTACGTTGTCGAGAAAGAATTTTAAGGTTTGGAGGTCCTTCTGTCCAACAACATGAAACGGGAATATAATCAATAATGTATTTTTGATTATTATTAATCATGTGAGCGGCCATTTTTACCATAATATCCATATCCTCTGCATGAGACGTTCCGTCATATCCTCCGGCATTAATGGCAATTTCTTTATCAAATAAGCCCAACCCTCCTGAAACGTTCGGCACACAATTAATTAAACTTGCACCCATTTTTCCGAAAAGGTAAGCTCGCAGATATTCCAATTCTTGAAAGCGGGGAATAAGTTGTTTGGGAGGACGAACCTTTTCAATAACCCCTTCCACAACATCGCAGCTATTTGACATCCGAAGTGTTGCTCCTACAGCAATGGTTTTTACGGAAGAATTCAGAACAGGTTTAATCATCCTGAGCATTGTATTTCTGTCGAGAATACAATCTACGTCCGTACATAAAAAATAAGGATATTGAGAAGCATTTATTCCTGCATTCGAAGCATCTGCTTTTGTCCCTCCGTTTTCTTTATCTACTACGGTCAATTTTGAATATTCGGGACGTCTGGATTTAAAAATGCGTTTAAAAGGTTTAGTTTTAAGTTTTTCTATATAAGCATAAGGAGTCTCTACTAAGTCAAACTCTTCAATCAGGAGCTCAAGAGTTCGGTCTTTACTTCCGTCATTAACGATGATTACTTCATACAGAGGATAATTAAGCGTAAGCAAGGACTTTGCATTAACAATGATTGTCTTTTCTTCATTATAAGCCGGAGCTATTATGGAAATCCCCGGAGTAAGCGGAGAAGTCATCAAAAACTCATCATCAAGTCTTGATGTATAAGTTTTGTATTGAATCATTTTTATAATCGAAAAAACCCCCAATACAGAATAGTACAGAAACATTGAGGAGGCGTAGAAAAAGACAAAATACTCAAAAAAATTAAACGCAACAGTTTCCTCCATTATAACACGCTGAAATTAATTACTCAAAATATAAAAGAGCCTTGGGGTAAAAAACACTCTAAAAACGGATTACTTAAGCAAAAGCCATTTCCGGACTTTTCTTTTTGTTAGGGTCTTTTGACAATTTCTCTTTTAATTTTGAAGGGATGATAGGATTTTTTACGTGCTCTAATATAAGAGAATCAAAACCGTCTTCTATTTTACACAAGTGGTCAAAGTATTTTCTTCCTTCTTTTCCGTACAGATAAATTGCCTCCGCAATAAGTTTTTTAGCTTCTGCATTGGTTGATTCAAAATAAGCATCTTTGAGGAAGTTTAATGATTTTCCGGTTTGCATTAGAGCTATAGCTTCTATTATTGCTTTTTGACATTCAACTGGTTGATTGTAATAAATCTTGATTAATTTGTCTTCGGCAGAAGAAACTCTCATTTCGCTAAGTGCCAAAATAGCTTCTCTTCTGATGTCGTGATCTTCATTATCCAATAACTCCTCCAAAACAGGTACAGAACTCATCTGCTTGAAATAAGCCACAGCTCTGATAAGAAAGATGTTTTGAGATTTATCTTTAGTGTATTTAATCCACTTACTGAAGTTTGGAAGATTATCTTTATGATGCATTTCAAGTTGTTTTATCAGATTAATTTGGTCCCAATAATTCAACTCAGGATTTTCTCTGTCAAAAAACTTGAAAGGATCGTTGTTACTTACTCCGATATACGAAGCTCTGGATTCTTTTCTGAGAGATTTATTTCTACTATATGTATAAGGGAGAATTTTAGAATCTGAAACAATCAAATTAAGTCTGGAAAGAGATTGAAACGCTCTAAGTTTTTTACGAGTGTTTGAAAAACTGAGCTTATTTTCTAAGTGAGTATCTACTTTTAGACCTTTAATTACATTAAGATAATTTGGTACTTCAAGATAATCAGGATTTTTGTGAACTAAATCTTCTAGTGTTGGAATGATAGCAACGTAGCTTTTCTTGTTGAGTTTTTCAAATTTTTCTACAAAAAGGTTATATACCTCTGTTTCAGAATAAGGTTGGTTTGATTTTAAAATTGTCTCTATAAAAAGAGTAGTTTCAGGATACAAATCTTCTATTATACCATCTTCTTTCTTTCTTTTTTTTCTGATAAAATAAGTAAAACCAAAGAAAAATAGAGTTACCACGAGGTTTATGAAAATCATAACCAAAGCAACCTGTATTACAAAAGGGTACGAACTCAACAGTACTCTATAATGCTCAATAGTTTCGTAAATAGAATTCATATCTTTGGGTTTTTAGGTTAAAAAAAGTTACACAAAAGTCAATAGTATAGGTTAGGCGGATACACTTAAAAATTCCAAGGCAAAACTGATTAATAAAATGTTAATTCGCAAATTTTGAATATAGATATAATATAGACCGGAGTGGATGTTTTGAGGAGTTTCTATCTAAAAACATAATTTGTACAATGAATCATATTTTTGTGTGAAAAATCAATTACAAATTATTTAAACATCTGTTTATCAGGACAATATGTTTTGTTAAGTCACGATTTTTTTTGTTCGGAATAATCCGGAATAATTAAAATGACTAAAAAAACGCTATCGTTACAAAGATGTTTTTCTGTGACAACAATGATTTATAATGATGATTTTATAGCAAAAAAATATTTATGAAGTAAATAGAGCTCTGTCGAGAATAAATCGAGGTCTTTAAGTTGTTAATTCAAATAAAAATTCCCAAACGTCCCCCCTTTTTTGACATATTTAAACACTCAAAATAGATGAACTTATTTTGAAAACACAGCAATTAATAATTCTTTAAGAAGCTCCTCAGAAGGGACATTAGCTCCTACCCCTTTACTCTTTATATCAATTTCACGAAGTGAAGCTACAATACTGCTTACTTTTCGCATTGGGAAATTTCGACTTGCAGTTTCATAATCTTTTACGAAGTACGGATTTATTTTTAAGGCATTTGCAACATTTGTCGGACTTTTGTCCGAAAGACCATGATATTGCAGAAGCTGAACAAAAAATGAAAAAACCTGGCTCGTAATGAGCGTTATAGGGTTAGCTTTTGGATTTTGAGCAAAATATTTTGCAATGCGACTTGCCTTTAGTACGTTTTTTTCTCCCAAAGCATTTCGAAATTCAAAAATGTTGTAATCTTTGCTTATTCCTATGTTTTTCTCAATATGTTCGGCAGTTATGGATGTACCTTTTGGTAGAATAATTTTTAGTTTATCCAGCTCATTATGGATTTTACTTAAATCCGTTCCTAAAAACTCAACAAGCATCGCACTTGCTTTAGGTTCAATTTTATATCCTGTTTCCGTTAAAGTTTGATTAATCCAAGACGCTATTTGATAGTCTCTTAAAGGTTTGCTCTCAAATAACACTCCGTTTTTTTCAATAATCTTGGTGAGTTTTTTTCGTTTGTCAAGAGTTTTGTATTTGTAACAGAAAACTAACAGCGTGGTAGGTTGCGGATTTTCAGCATAACTCTCTAATTTATCTATGTTTCGAGCGAGTTCTTGAGCTTCTTTCACGATTATTACCTGATATTCGGCCATCATCGGATAGCGTTTGGCATTGGCAACCACTTCTTCTACAGAAGTATCCCTACCGTACAGAATTACTTGATTAAAACCTTTTTCATCTTCAGTAAGCACGTTTTCTTCAATACACTCACTTATTTTATCAATGTAGAAGGGCTCGTCTCCCATCAAAAAGTAGATAGGCTTTAGTTTTCGGTTTTTTATATCGGAAATAATTTTTTCTGCTTCGTTCATTTTGTTTTCCCCTTGAGTTGAGAGTAGTTCATTATCACAAATGTGTTTGTACGAAAGTATGTAATTTGTAGCTAAATTATAATACTTTTGTTGTATGCAAGAGTTGAATTTTCCCAAATATTCCTTTCGAATCAAAAGTAGTGAAAATAAACTGTCTATTTTTGATGAGGTTCGCAAAAAATATGTTCTCCTTACCCCTGAAGAATGGGTAAGACAAAATACGGTTCAATATCTTTTGTGTGAAAAGAAATATCCGAAAACACTTTTGAATGTCGAAAAAGTCATTAAAATAAATGACCTTACCAAGAGATACGATATAGTAATTTATAAACCCGACGGTAGTATTTTTTTGTTGGTAGAATGTAAAGCACCTCATATTAAAATTACTCAAGAATCATTTGACCAAATTGCCCGATATAATCTCGTCTTGAAAGCGGAATATCTTATGGTTACTAACGGAATTAACCATTATTTCTGCAAAATGGATTTTAAAAACGAGAGATATAACTTTTTGAAAAATCTCCCTTAACTCAAAAAGTTTCGTTTAAAAATCGAAGTTGCATATACTGCAAGAGCATCACGGTTTTAGCATCTTTAATCTCTCCCGAAGCTACCATTC
>CAZVQI010000026.1:1980-15630 GCA_964629155.1 uncultured Flavobacterium sp. | reverse complement strand
GGGGATGTGTCGTAAAAATTAATAAAAATGGACAAATCAAATATTGGGAACGCAATCATAGGTCTGGCCGGATGGAGCCTTGCTAACATCCCCCACGTGATCGAAAGCATTTCAGGCATGATCACAGTAATCACCTCAGTCATGGGCGTGATCATGCTGTCTGTTTCGATCAGGACTGGCATAATTAATTATCGCATGAAAAAGATTGAGTACCGGAAAGCGAAGCAGGAGGCAGATAGGGAGAATGAAAATGCCAATTAATAACTCTTTTTTTCGCTGAATGCATGATGCATATTTACGATGTGATTGAAGTGGCTGCAACAATATGGCCTGGACAACTAAATCGGAATATCATGCTTGTAAAATACGAAGGACCAACTTTTTCAGACGACTGCGCGATAGAGCTCGGAAGTTATGACGCTGGATTTTGTCCGGACGAATACTTTTTGGCGGACGGCGAGATATCATCAATTTTCGTTTCACCCCTCACCAAGGACAACAATGGCGTATGGGTGCCAGCCGCAACTCCTTCCGATTACACAGACCGGACCACCTTCGGATCAATTATGGAAATGCGGGGCTTTGGAACGAAAGCGCTGCCTGAAGAGCAAACCTATGTTTTCCCTGGTGGAGATGAATTTCCGATCAACCGAACTCATACAGTTCAGTTCACCATCACCGACACCAAAAAAGCCAATTTGGACGTGATTCGGCAATTGCAATCCGGTCGGCCAGTGGCTATCTGGGGATTCACCAAAAACGACAAGCACGCGTTTGGCGGGAATGATGGCGTTCAGGCTATCCCTCGAAATGTCGGAATTGTCCACGAATCGGGCGACACTCCACTTTCCGGACAGATGTCATTCGTGTGGAGCAATCTCTATGATCCAGTTTACGACCTTGGAGAAGAGCCAACACCGGCGGCCTTTCGAATCGGCAAAGCAAAAGATCCGGTGGAATTGAAAACCAAATCAAAAGCAAAAGCAGATGTCTAAGACCTCAAAGCCCATCTGGGCAATCGACGACTCAAGAATAGTGAACGGAAAGCCTGTGACCAGGCGATTCACAACACTTGCCTGGAAGCTCCTGGCGGGAGATGACAACTTGAAAGCCGGTAGGTGGAGGCGGATCGAAGGACCGAAGCCGGTTAAGGCAGTGAACCTGGGAGCGAAAAAACCAAAGGTGGACGCCACTAGGGCGGCTATCGACTTGGCAAAAAATGAAGGGATTGATATTCTTCAGGTATCCGGAAGCGGGGAAAACGGAAGAATCACGAAAGGCGACGTAGATCAGTACCTCGCCGATATGAATCCCTTCGAAGAAGAAGAGTAAATCAATTTGAATATGGACATAACAGTCAATCTGGAAGATCTGGCCCATCTTCTCAACATCGGGCATGGAGAATTGAAAGAGTCCTTAACGAAGGACGGTAAATTAATCGAAGATCAAAGCGAGATCACCGCGAAAATCAGGGAATTGCACGACGAAAACCTTGAGGGATTTAGCTCGGCCAGAAAAAAGGCCTTTGATGATGGTTTCAAAAAAGCACAAAAGAAGGTTCTCGAAGATCGGGAATCCGAATTGCGCTCGAAGTACGATGTGGAAGGAGACACCCTTGAAAGCATCGTGGAGGCCATCGAGTCGAAAGCCCGAAAAAATGCCAAACTGAACCCGTCGGATGTCAAGAATAGTGAAATCTATATCAACGACATCCAAAAGCTCAAGGATCGGGTGAAGGATCTGGAATCGGAGCTGGATTCGGAGAAATCCGGAAGACAGGCTGACAAGGTCAATGCTCTACTCGACGCAAATCTCCCTGACTGGATCAAAGAGTCCGGAAAAGCTCTTTCCGACAAGCCTGAAGTGAGACAACAACAGCTCAACCTGTTGAAAATCGCACTCCGGGAACAAGGGATAGAGGTTCGGATGGATGGCAATAAGCTAGTTCCGTACAAAGACGATTCTGTATTGGTTGATGAAAAGACCATGAAAGAATTGACGATGAGCGGGGCAATCAGTCAAATCGCGCTTTTCCTTCCAGACGCAAAGTCCGGAGGTGGTCAGTCGCCTGGGAACAGAAATGATCCAAACGACACCAACAGTGGCAAATTCGACTTTTCGCACGTGAAAACGGCCGAAGACATGAATCGGGAAACGAATCGACTCTTAGAGCTAGAGGATAGCACAGAGGAAATCGAAGCCCTGATTGCGCATGGAGAGGCTAATGGTCTTTGATTAATTGCACAAAAAGTAATTAATCATGCCGCGCATATGATGCGCTCAAAAAAAAATTAACAATGGCAGCAGGAGATTTCAGCGCAACCGCGCTTACAAAGCAGCGTCTTGCGCTCAAGGAGGTCATGCCCTCCATCACGGAAGAATATAATAATATCGCAATTGCCCAAGAGGTGCTGAATCGGCAAACTGCGAATATTTCACCTATCACTCGCGAACAGCGATGCATCGGAGCAACAGTCTACTACCAGGTAGATTGCACCGACAGCGTTGATGATTGCGAAGATATCGTGACTAGTTGCGACTGGACGGCTCCTCAGCACGAGAGCGCCAAGAAGGACATTGATGTCAATGATTGCCTTACCGAAGCCTTCACCATCAGTGAAGCTGAATGCAATGGCAATATTCTCAAGTACAACGACAAGTACGCATTTCGCATGGCCACAGCTCTTGCGAAGATCGAGGAAAAGTTGGCGCAAAAGGCCGCTGGGTATGTCGATGCGAACGCACGAGTGCCGGTTGGTGATACTGAATATGGCACCGTTCCGGCTGGCCCCGACAACAACCAGATTAATTTCGACGAAACTGAATGGAATCTGGAGCTGATTTCCAAAATGCTGTATGATGCCCGCCAAAACGGCATTGACCGGCCTTATGGAATCAGTACCGGCCTTCTGTGGGTAGAGCAGAATTTGAACGCGCGAAAAGGCGCGGGGTGTTGCACCCTGGATAGCGCCAATGGTGGCATCACCATCGCGTATGATTTGAATTTCGGACAAGTCAAGCAAGTCGTCGGTGAGCACGCCATGTACCTTATCGACCCTGATTATTTCGCGTTCTGGTCTTATAATTTCGAGACCGCCGAAAGCTGGGTGAGCAAAGGACATAGCGACCTTTCCGCGATGCGAATGAAGCTGCCCCGATTGACTTATGGTCGTGGACGGGCACCTATTTATGTCGACGTGTACCGAAAAACAGTCTGCGGAAATGGTCTTTCCGACAAAATCGACAAATACCTGATAAAACTGCCTTTCGGCTTTTTCCACGCTCCCGACATCTGCAACAGCGGAAACACCGGCATCCTGAAATTTGGGGTGGCTGGATCCGGCGGAGGTGAAGGAGAGAGCGGAGAAAGCGGCGAAGGATAGACTTAATTAACAATAAATCAGCAAAATGAAGCTTGACAAAATTTTAGAACAGGTCCTAAATCTGATTTTCTTCTTTTTCGGAAAGAAGCTTACCGGACATCGGACTATTATCATCAACTCAATCACCGCGATCCTGGGGTTCGTGGCCATATTCCTAAATCAGGAAACCTATGAATGGCTTTGTTCAATCGGGGTGGCCGTGTTTTGCAACTTCGAAAGCACCCAGATGTTTGCAACGATCATGATTGTGGTTGGCTTGTTGAACAACATTCTCAGGTATTTTACGGAAAAGAACCTGGTTCAAGCCTACACGATTACCGGAGCGCCAGCTCAGTTGAAACTTGGGTCGAGACTTAGAAATGTGATGATAATTAGCGTTGTGGCCTTGGTTTTGTTGATTTTGAAACTCATTATATAAGATGAACAATCGGTGCAACCACCTATCTGACGCAAGTTACAGAACACTGGGGTGGCCAAAAATTAAGCCCTCTTCGGAGGGCTTTGTTTTTTGGCATATAGTCAACTTCACCCAGCACATGCCGAAAGAAAAGACGGTCGAAGCCTTCGAAGATGTCTTTTCGATATGGCAAGTGGCGTTTGATGAGATAGAGCCAAAGGGGCGAGCTATCGAATTTCGATCAACATCGGATTACGACAAGGCGCACATAAAGCTTTATTTCGTCAAGCCCGGGAAGAAAAGACAAGTAATCCAATGTTCTGACGGCAAAACCAGAACAATCCACCTTCCATCAAAATTTGATGGACCTGGCGGAACGCTTGCTTATGTTCCTTATGGGTCCCATGAGGCGTTTTTTGACGAAGGGGAAAAATGGTCAGAAATGACCAACATGAGAAAAGGGCAGATCCGACTTATCGATGTTGCACTCCATGAGATGGGGCACGTCTTTGACCTTGGTCATTCGGAATTTCCCAAAGCGTTAATGGGTGCATTCTTCGACGGCACCCCGAAAGTGATCACTCAGGATGATTTGGATGGCACTCAGAAGGTTTGGGGAAGAGTGAAGCGGGAAATCATGGAAGGCCGAAGCCCGGCAAAGCTATTGTTTTCACCATCACCAGGAAAGCAGCTCACTCTTGGAATGCTGGAGTATTACGGAATGAAGGAAGTTGCGGGGCCGCAATCAAACAACCGACTTCTTTCTATCATGAGAAAGTACATCGCGTGGGCAGATGACGACTCGACACTTTCCTGGTGCTCGATTCTACTGGACTATGTAGCCAAAACATTGGGCATCGAAAGACCTAATTCACCGGCTGCCGTGGATTGGAAAAAAGTCGGCACTTCGATAGATTTGGAAGATGTTGAGATAGGCGATGTGATGGTGTTTTACCGGGATAAGGAATCGAACTGGCAGGGTCATGTAGGTGTTTTCATATCCCACAGCGAAAGACCTGGATATGTTTGGCTCTTAGGGGGAAACCAATCTAATCAGGTTAACATCCAACATCAAAGCCTGTCAAAGCTACGAAAAGACGGTATTCGTCGATTGAATTTCGAAAAAACCGCATAAGATGGACTATGTCGATTGCCTTACACCGATAGTTGGACTTTCCGAAACGAAATGCGAATGTCATGACATTCCACAGGAGCTTGCCAACACCTCCCTGATTGATCGATTTCTGGATGACGAAATGTATTCAGTGCCCTTGTCGTTCACGAATACTAAGATCGATTGCGATAGCGGCGGTATTTGGGATATCCTCCAAAAGGCAAGGCGAAAAGGAATCAGTCTATTCGCCGGGTTGATTAGCCGGGCAATCGAAGAAGGGCGGGAAAGTGTCAATTCGATATACAACGGATCCGCGGGGCGTGAAAAATACACCTCTGCGCTTCCAGCGAAAGGGTATTATGAACTAGTCATCGATCCACGCCGCTACCGATCCACTCAAATGAGGATCGACTACATTGATTTCTACATGTCCAGCAGCGGATCTATGGATGTAGAATTTGTGAATCTCAACACCGGCGATGTGATTCATTCGGAATCCCTCACCATCTCCAGTATTTATCACTATGTGCCATCTTCGCCCGTCGTCTTGCCTATGTCGGATGAATTTGGAAGAAAAATACGGTGGTCCATCCGAATTTCGGGGTTGACGCCGATGAACAACACCATATATTGCAATTGTCCAGGCAAAGACCTTCACAAAAAGTATTTTATGCTTTACGGAAGGTCGGGCGATTCAGTGGGAGATTTGGAGACGTCAACCAAGTTGATTTATTCGTCGGGCATGATGCTTGGATTCGACTACTCATGCAATTACGACTGGATTTGCAATGAATACGATTATCAGACAGGGTTTGGCAGGACACTAGCCGAAACTGTATTTCTTTGTTGCGTTGTCGAGCTGCTCACCTTCATTCTTAATCGGTCCACTCCGTTGACCCCGGCACCGCCGGAATACATCATGGACAAAAAAAATACGGCCATGGAAATCATTGACAACAATATTACCTGGATCATCAACAATGTTCCCAGGAATGTAAGTGATTGCATCGGGTGTAAGAAAAGCGGAATCAAGAAAGGAGAGATCCTAATCTAGGCAGACAGCGACTTTTGAAGTATTTCGACCAGGTCAATCACTGGTTCAAACATGGTCTCATTAGGGGCACTAATATAATTACCCCCTAAATAGTGATCTATTTCGGGGGTTTTTTGTATCCGCAAACCTTTGATATTCAAATCATTAGACCTAAATATGGGGTGTATGAAATGCGGTTCAAACAGGCTTTGGGACACCTTTGAACCATGGCCGAAAAGACTTGAAAAAAACAGTTGTTTTCCTGGTGTGGAAAGTGCCTTGAAAAAGCCGGCCAGATCGGAAATGATCGGCATGAGATCGTCAATGAAGTCATTAATCTTGAAGCTTGACCACTCTTTCGGTCTTATCTGGGACTCCAAACTTGCCTTTTCCCTTTCATATTTTGCCCTGAATTTGTCGTATGATTTTTGGTCAATTTGATCGGAGATGAATTTCTCTGTCACCGAATCAATTTTTTGATTCAGCTCGTCAATTTTCCTTTTCAATACCACTTCCTCTGATTTTCTCGATTTTTCGATCTGTTCAATTCGGGATTTTGATTGAAGACGAATATAGGACAGATATTTTTGAGGGATTGCCATGTCGCTTAAGACACCTTCGACCATGGCATGTATTTTGTCGGCACCAATGTTGACCTTGGAGCACTCCGGACACCGGTAGTAGTGGTAATATTTCGATCTACCCCGGGATCTGCCGCCGGTGTAGATGGATCCGCACTGAATGCATCCGATCACACCCCTGAGAGGCAAATCGTCACTCGCGACGACTTTGGGACCCTGTTCATTCATCTGTATCATTGATTGAGCTAGATAAAAAGTCCTTTCATCCACAACCGGATCATGCATTCCCTTGATGTTTCTAGCTTTTTCGCTTCGATATGGCTTGACTTCAATTAAACCGGCATACACGGGATTGGCAAGGATTCTTTGGATGGCGGACCGACCTTGCAATGTGAAGCCCATAGATCGGGCTTTTGTTCTTATGATCGACAAAGGCACGCCCTGAATGAACGAATCAAAAATAAACCTGATAATTTCGGCTCTATCTTGATCCAGAACTAATATGGGCTTGTTTCTGTCGTCTCTTTCGTTCCTATATCCAAAAGGTGCCTTGTGGGGATACCTTCCTTCATTAGCTGCCTGCCAGTTACCAAACTTCACCCGGTCGGATATTCTCAACCTCTCGACTTCGGCGTCCAGGAGCCGCTGGGTGCGGTCTCGGACGAACATGGGGTCATCCGGATGGGAATAGTAATCTTCCATAGCCGACACAACCTTTACGCCCCACTTATTTTCGATCTTTTCCAGAAAGACAAGCCCTTCGCGAACGTTGCGAATCAGGCGGTCATATTTGGATATTATGAGGTAATCGATATGGTGGCGATTTTTGTAGATCTCTTTTTCAAGAAGACGCCATTGAGGTCGGTTGAAGTCTTTAGCGGACCGGCCATCATCAATAAAGGTCTTGATGATTTCGCAATCAATCCGGGCGGCAAAGGACTCATTAAACCTTTTCTGGCCTGTTATGCTGAAATTCGACTGATCTTCCTGGCTGATTCTGATGTACTGATAGGCTCTTTTGGTGCTCATATTTGCGCTTTTCGTATGCTTCTACGATGAAATTTACGAAAAAATCACAAAGCGACCTCTCCCGCTCGTTCAAAATACCCGTCTTGTCGCTCTGTGACTTCATTCAACCATCAATCAAAATCAATTTTCTCCACCAGGAGTGGGTTCATTCTTCCAATAGGATCGCACTGTGGCGACGAACTTCACGGCTTCATTAGTAAGAAGTCCGCCATCCTTGTCAAGCGGCACATTGGTTTCCAGTTTTTCGACCACGCTCCACACGTCAACATCATTGTCCGTATAGTTCATTTCCTCTTCGAAAATGTCAGAAATTTGCTTGTTGATCCCTATGGTGGGATTGTTGAGAATGTTCTCCAGGGTCGTGGCCGGATCGGCATTCGCGACGGTGTCGCGGTCAATCTCAAGCACGAAAAGGCGAGCATCTTCATAATCCTGGAACTTGTTGATCGTAGGGTTCTCAAAATCATTTGGAACCAGCCGGGACGAAATGCTGTAGACGGTACCTTCATTTGTAAAAGCCATTTTTATTGAATTGAATAGTTATGAAATCACACGGCTAGGTTCACCCCGGCGCGTGCCATCTTGTTGTTCTCGTCAATGACAAATAATTGTAATTCCCGAAGGATCATTTTTTGAAACAATATCGAATCTAATTTTTCGGGCTCATACCCCTTCGCCCGCAATACCCGGGCGTGGCGCTCAGTGAAGTCGGCTAGGAATTTATCGGGGTCTATGTCATTTCGATCCAGGTAATCCCATATGTCCCGGTATTTTGTTTGATTTCGCTGCACCTCCTTTTCCGCTATTCGATTCAGGTATTTTTCATTTGCCCTTCCAAATATTTCCGACATTCGCATCAATCCCTTTCGATCAACCTCCCCGTCATGCTCCTGCTTCTCCTTCTCCATCGTCCGCTTGATTTGGTATATTTTTTCCGCACTAGTGGAATCATATTCGCGCAACCACATGATTAATTTTTGCACGGAAATATTTTCAAATGTATTCCCGTACTTTCCGGTTATGATGTTCCGGCAATAAACCTGAAGGTCCCCGACGGTTAACCGGGAATGTTCATCGATCACGTAATCGACAAAATATTTCAACCCCTCTATGTCAATGAAATGCTTCACCCCGGTCATGACCCGGACCTCGTCCATCATATCGAATACGATCTCACGCAATACCGACTTTCCGTCCTTTCGTAGATCAAGCAGGGTTTGTATGCGAATATTGCGCCGGGATGATCTTTCATCCTCGATCAGGTCACGTAGTGACTTGAAACCAAGCTCCCGGAAGTATTCAGGCCCAATTACGGCCAGCTTTTCGGTCGTTGATTTTGGCACGCATGATCTCCCATTCGGTTGCATTTCCACGATTTGACGATCTAGATTTGAGGATTTGGTTGACAATTTCATTGTAGTTTCGATTTAGATTGATGATTGAAAATTTCTGTGCGTGCCATTCAGGGAGTCGCTCCAATAGCACCTGGAGAGATCCCGCGACGCTTTCGATATCGGTGCTGTTCCCTTTTTTTCGCATCGACTCACGAAGCTTTTTAGCCAAGCCTTCGAGGGCGTTTTCTTCATCCTGAGTCCAAATTAGTTCACGGCCAGTTGCCGAACAATAGTTGTTAATTGGGATTTTCAGCCGCTTCAGGTCGCCGTCTTCCCGGGACAGGTATTCAATTTCTCCCAGGTAGTTCTCGAAGTTGGTTTTGTTGAAAAGGGTTTTCGGGACCAGGTACTTTTTCATCTTTGGGCTTACCAGCCACTCGCGGGCCTTGAAGTCGACAATTCGCTTTAGTTGGTCCACGGTGGCGCCGTCTTTGAGTCGGGCGCGAATGAATTTGGTTTGTGCGGACTGGTCGGAAAGGTTGCGTCCGGTTAGGTCGTTGAGGTAGGCGATCACCTCGGTGATTTCAGGCTGGAATTTGGGGGGTGGTGGAGGTTTTGGGGTGGGTGGTGGTTCCTGGGATGGTTGACCGGGTGGTTCCGAATTTTCCGCCGCCGGTAAAGGTTCGGATTTTTTTTGGGAACCTAGGTTAGGAGTTTCAGGAATTGATTCCTCTAAATTTTTATGAGGAAAAGGGGGCGGAGAGCAAAATTTTTTTTGCTCGACATGTTCTTTATTCTCATCTTTTACTACTAATTCTTTATACTCTATATCTCTTCTTACTTGGGTGACATTTTTGTCACCCCTACCCCCGACATTTTTGTCGTGGGGGGGTGACATTTTTGTCACCCCACCCCCGACATTTTTGTCGTGGGTGACATTTTTGTCGGGGGTCGCGGCCCCGTCTGGATTAATCGTGATATATATTCTCCTCTTTTGATTAGAGTCGGTAATGTCGGCTTTTATGTGTCCGCCGTCGCAAAGAAGCTTTATCCACCGCTGAATTGTTCGCTCCGACTTCCCGGTCTTTTCAGATAGAAATTGGTTGCTGGCCCATGCGTACCCCTCACGCCGGGACAGGGTTGTCAAGGTTGCGTAAAATAGTTTGCAATCACCAGGGAGGCTGGGGTCATCTAGTACCGTGCAAGGAATAACGGCAAAAAATGAATCACTCATATCGATCGATGTTTTGAGATTGGCATGAAATTAGTAACAGGGTGTAATTGCCGGCAAATAAGCCATGCGCCATATTTGATTCGTAGAGCTAATAGAAAGGGGCTCAAGCGGTCAGAGCATGGTGTTGATCGAGTATTTGTTAATGCTAAATCATAATTGATATGGCTAAAACTGCCGGCGGCAAAAAGATCGTCCATGTTAAATCCCATGTCCGAAAGGGCAAAAGGATTAAGACGTACAGACGATCTACTCCTAAATAGCGGAGTGCCGGAGGGGGCTGAATCAGCCCTCTTTTTTTTGTGGGTGGGGGTTGCGTTCCAGAAAGGTAATTTCATTGGATGATTTTTAGCGAAAAAAAAATGGTGGCACATTTTCAGTGTACCACCACGTCCGGATTTTCGCTAAAAAATCTATGATACACTTGATGTGCATCACGAAGATAATACGAAAATATGAGCTTTCAAAATATGTGGCTCATATATTTGAGTGGATGTTTATAGATGTGAGTTATTTCTCTAGGACAATCAATGATTCGCTATGCAATAAATCTGACATGATGTTTCTTATTTGAGACTCCGTCCTCTTTCTGTCTTCTAGCAAATCAATCTCCTGTTTCTGATTTCTCATTCTCTTGTTGTGATCCCAGAGTATCAACCCAAAAATTATAATGGGATAGAGCACCCATCCTTTCCAAATGAAATAACCAGCAACAACAGAGGAGACAAAAAGACCGGCCCAAATTAAATTCCTAGATGCTGTTTTCTGGATATCAATTTTTGACAACCTATGTTCTAATCTATTTGATTCTGTCATGGATCCTTCTATGGCCATTTCAGCCACCTTAATAATATGTCTTTTTAGATCATTGGCAATCCTATTTAAATAAGCCAGGTCTTCATCTTTGGTTTTGGGGTGCATCTCTACAACCTCAGCTACTTCAGCGGTTTTGTTTGAAAAATCGTTCAGCATGGAAATAAAATAACTAGCCTCGCTGAATGAAAGATATTCATCATCAAGAAGGGTGTCGCTTTCCTTTTTAAATTCCATGAAGGCGCCGACTAGCTTATTTATAAGGGTGGGTGGGGTAAATGTTAGCTTGAAGTTCATTGATTTCTCAAAATCGGTTTTTCGACGCAAGTCACTTGTCTTAGTCCCAACGACTGGCATTGGCGCGCTTGAAAGTCTGTTTACGTGCCTTATTGGAGTAGAATGTGCATCTTTGAAAACCTGATTGCTTACCACCTTGCCTAAATCTCGACCAACTTGCCGAACCGCACTGGATATAAATTTTTCAATCATAGCTACCAGTTTTCATCGATTTCATTGAGAAAACCAACAACTCTATCGATCACTTCATCGTACTGGCTCATTATTGCGTCAAGATCATGCTGCCATTTAATAGGCGTCCAGGGACCCCAGTCAAGTGGTCCAGAAACAGCGTGAAGACCTTTTAGTCCCTTACTTCTTGTTTCTCGCGCCTCAAAAGAAATCTTGAACCTGTCGTCTCTTATCTCAAAAACAATATCAGATTTCCCTGAATTTACATATCCCCCAGCTTCGTAGTCAGAAATATATCGCCCTGATATAACGCCAGCTTCCTTGTCAGCGTAATTAATCACAGATTCGCTGGTCGCAAACTCGTAAGCAATCCATCGATTTATTCCAACAAATAGCTCGTCTTTGGACAATCCAGGGGCATCTACAATTTGTGAATAGGCGGGGCTGGTAGCTACCTTTTTCCATGGGGAGCAGCTAAATGCGCCAATTGTAATCAATAGAAAAATAGCATGTTTCATTTTTGTGGGTTATAATAGTTTATGAATCTCGCTTCTCAATATAGCCACTTCATTTTTCATTTCCGCAATCTCATCCTCCAGGGTATGATCCCTTCCTAAGTCGTAAGTTATCTTGCCCTTTGCCAGCCATAGCTCCACTACGTCCTCGACCGGAACCACAATAGGAGAGTATCCGGCTTTGTAGTTATCCGAACGAAGCACCAGGACATTTCTTTCCTTCACACGGTCGGATACTCTTTTTATGAGCATGCCTTCAGACCTGGTTACTACAACATATATGTAGTCCTCAATTATTGGATCTGTTCTTTCCACTTTTTGGGCAATGACCAGGTCATCATTAACCAGGGTTCTGTACATCGAGTCTCCTTCCACTTGAAATATCCTTTTATTGGTCGGTTCTCCCTCAAAAGAGGGGAGTACTACCTTCTGTAGGGATTGAAGAAACAGCTCATCGCCATAGGAATGGAGATATCCGGCCCTTGCCCTTATGGGTACATAGTATATGGCCTTATTGGTGTATTCGGCTGGAATGACCTGCTTTTGATTCTGGGGATCAAATCCAGGGCCAGCGTCTGATCCTTCGTTGATAAACATTCGGATGTCGAAGTCCGGGTATTTATTTACAATCCTCTTAAGTGTGCTAGTGCTTAGGGATTTATCAGAATCATCTGAGTTTAGGAAATTCAGGAGAGCCGTATAAGATATATCAGTGTCTTGGGCAAATTTCTTTCTGTGCCCATCGGCCTTCTGGTCAATGAAATCATTCATATAGGTCCTGTTCATGTTTGCAAATCTTAATAATGTGTTAAATATGCGTATTTGTGAGCTCATAAATTTGTATCTAACTCACGAATGCGTATATTGCCACTATCAAAATACGCAAACATGACCAGATTAACAAACTTCATTCCAAGAATCGACGAAGTAGTAAAATTCGTCGCCAGCAGGATCACGCGGTTCTGTGATCCCGCTGGCTTTTTGTTTCCCAGAGACCCGTACGGACTTTCTAACCAGGAGGTCAACCGCCTGATCGGAGGATTCATCCCCGGGCCCGTAGAGGTTTCCGGATGGGGCGATCTCCTGGTGGACCACCATCAGGAAGGATACCGGATCTACGCATCGGTGGATGCGAGCATGGTATTCGACATCTACTGTGACATCAACCTAATCGACCAAAAAACCGACGAGTGGGCCATCCACCTGGCTGAAAGTGAATACTCATGGATCTACCATGAGGTTGCCCACTTCGTCCCACACACATATATGGACAGCTGGAGTGACCGAATCCTCAGAGAGGTCCCGGCCAACATCGAATATGTTTTCCGCAATGCCAGAAAACACCACAGTTATGTTTAATTATTTCAACACGACGAATGCGAAGGAGGCTGAGCTTCGCGAGTACCACCGGCGCGCCAGAACCTCGAACGGGCACGTGTTCCGACTCTTCGAAGAATATGAATACCTCAGCCCTTGGCAAGCCTACGGGCTTCTATGGAAGAGGAATGGGAAGAAAGAAAAGTATCCCATCACTTCCATAAGACGAGCCTTCGACACCCTGACCAAGCAGGGCATTATCGAAAGGACCTTGCGCAAAAGAACATCACCCCACACGGGGGCTAAAGAATACATCTATCACCGGTTGTGATAGGTGATCATTTTTCAACCATTAATTCATTTCAACCATGGAAACAGAAATCAAAACCAAAAAACACCACAACGGAACCGAAACCGCGGAAACGACCGCGATTC
>CAZVQI010000026.1:0-1880 GCA_964629155.1 uncultured Flavobacterium sp. | reverse complement strand
TTCCGGTCAGACCGGTGGAGCGTGAAGCCGCTGATCATAAACGGGTGAAGGACATAGGGTTTCAGGTACCGAACCTTTGATAAAAAAAACGGTGACAGCCTGGAAAGACAGGCACCTTTTTAAAACAATTAAAAAAAGCAAACATGAATCAACAAGACGAAATCATTGGACGACTCAAAGGGCAAATGCCCGATCTACACGACTACGAAAGTGAGGGAATTGAGCTTTCTTTCACCTCAAAGGAGTTTGGGACCATTGACCAGATTGTGAACCACCTGGTCGAAAACCCGAAAACAGTTAATGTTTATTCCGAATCACTACGGGAAAATGGCCATGTGGTTCAAAACGACATGGAAAAATACCTGGCAGACGACCGTTTTGGGTCCAGTGTACTGAAAGCAGCTTTCAAAAGTGAGCTCCACCTGGAATTTGCCAAGGGTGAGGATAAGGCCGCGCTTGAAAAACTCCAAGGGGAAAAATCACACTTCAATCTAGGGGAGTATCTCCATCAGTGCATTCTGGAGCCGACCAAGTTCGGCCGAGCCATTGTTGAGCCAAATTGTCCGCTCAACACAAATGACGGGTGCGACGAAGCAATCAAATGGTGGGAAGAGACGGCCAGGGATCTAATTATCATGGACATTGAGGATGACCGACGAATCGCCTTGGGATCACTGATCGCTGAAGCCGACAAATCAAAGATCGCTGGAAAACGAAAACACATCCAGGATCTGAAAGACTTCTGCGGCCTCACTCCTGTAACGGAAATCAACAAAACCAAAATCGACATCCTCAAAAAGCATTACGAAAACTACCAGGTGTCGGAATTTGCGCCAAAGGGGTTGATTGAACGACTTCTTCGCCATTCAAAGCGGGAAATCAGTATGTTTCATGGCCGGTACAAGATCCGTCCTGATGCCTTGCAATTTGAGGAAAACATCGGGGTGAATGCGGTGATCAGCGTGAAGTCAACTTCACAAAGCGATCTTCGTGGATACTTTTCCCAACAAGCCTCATTGCACTATGACCTGACAGAAGCCATGTATCTGGACATTGCTTCTAAAATCACCGGTCGAAACTTCAACACCTGTATCAACATCATGCTCCAAACAACGGAGCCATATGGCGTGGCCGTAATCGTGTGGTCGCCGGACGACCTAGAAACGGGTCACTACAAATACCAGTACGCCAAAACAATTCTGGAAAGATGTGAGGAAACAGGGATATACCGGTCTTACGACATGTTCGCCGAGGATGGACACATGGGAATGATTCAATCGAAACTTCCGACGTGGAATCAAAACGTCCTTTTAGAGGTGAGCGATGCGCTAGAAAGGGATTTGGAACTGGTGACCAACTAAGATAAACATACATGGGAGCCGGTAAACCGTCCAGTAGTGGAAGCAAAACGGTGACGGCCCGGAGAGACGGGTAATTTTTGGCGACGTGGCGGAATTGGTAGACGCGCGATGAGTACTGATAACAGCTCCCAGCTAGAAGGGATACTCAAAGCAGGCTGTTATATCCAGGTTCGAATCCTGGCGTCTCCGCAAGCAAGATGGTGGTTTCGACCCACCACCCGATTCATGCCGGGGCAGCATGGATGCGGTTTCGCCCTTCCGAGAAAACAAAAAGGGCATTTTTTAAAACCATCAAAATTCAATCTAAAATGAAAGATCACTTCCTACCAGACATGCCCGCGAAAGATCGGGTCCAGGTGCTAAACGATACCGCCTACGGCACCGAAGAAATAGACTATGCAAAGCGATTGACCCACGAAGAAATCGAGGCGCTGAAATCGGTCGAGGTGCGACATAGCCTAAAGATCCGAAAGCTATCGGCCGAACTAAAAGAAATCCAAAAGGGATTCAAAGATCAAA
>CAZVQI010000025.1:0-16555 GCA_964629155.1 uncultured Flavobacterium sp. | reverse complement strand
AGCGGTTTTCAGTATGAGGACGAAGTTCTTTGTATCAAAAATATTTTTTGAACCTTAAACTATGGTTTTTAAATTTGTCTATTTCTGATAGCTTTAGTATTTTAGCCACTTGATTTTATGAACTTTTAAACATTACAAGAATGTTAGACTCAAAGAATGATAACCTGCACAATGCAGACGGAAACCAAGATAATATGGACAATCAAGAATTAAAAACCGACAAAGAAATTACGGAAAAAGTTGAAGAAACCGCTAAAATTAATGACAATCAAAAAGTCATTGATGAGATAGACAATTCAAATGCAGAAGAATCAGAAGACGAAACTCTTTCGGAACGTCATGATATTCCGATGCTTGACTACGAGTCTATGTCTATGGAGTCTTTAGTTTCGGAGTTGGAAAAACTTGTTAATACAGGAAAAGTATCTTCTATTAAAGACCATATTGAAGAAATTCGAAAAGAATTTACTTCTAAATACAACGAGTTTATGGACGAAAAGAAGGAGCAATATGCTTCTGAAAATGAAGGAGATACATCCGGATTTGAATATCATTTTCCGTTAAAACAAAAGTTCGATTCTCTTTTAGAACAATATAAAGAACGTAAAAACAACCATTATAAAAATCTGGAAAACAGGCTTAAAGCCAATTTAAAAGTTCGTTTAGAAATCATTGAGGAGTTGAAAAATCTGATAAATCCGGAAATGAACATTCCTGATTTATTCAAACAGTTTAATGAAATTCGGGAAAAGTGGAGAGGGGCAGGAGCAATCCCTAAAGATAAATACAATCATGTTTGGAACAGTTATCATTTTCACGTAGAGAATTTTTACGATTATATACATCTCGATAGAGAAGCTCGTGATATGGATTTCAAATATAATTTGGAACAAAAGCAAAAAGTTATTGCACGAGCTAAAGAACTGGTAAATGAGCCTGATTTGAATAAAGCTTTCAGAGAGTTACAATTGCTTCATAAAGTGTGGAAAGAAGAATTAGGTCCTGTTTCCAGAGAGCATCGCGAAGCAATATGGAACGAATTTAGTGCAATTACCAGACAAATTCACGACAGAAGAGAAAATTATTATCAGGAACTAAGAGCAAAAGAAGAAGCAAATTATGCAGCTAAGCAGGATGTAATCAGTCGTATTCTTGCAATTGCTAACGAAAATACCGAAACTCATTCACAATGGCAAAAACAAATTAAAAAGATTGAAGCTCTTCGCGAAGAGTTTTTTGGCATCGGAAAGGTACCGGCTGAAAAGCGCGATAAAATATGGGAAGAATTCAGAACTGCTACAAAAGAATTCAATTCTAAAAAGAATGCCTTCTACAGAAATATGAAGGCAGAACAACAAGACAATCTTGCTAAAAAACAAGCTCTTCTAAATCGAGCCATCGAATTAAAAGATAGCGAAGATTTTGACCGAGTTACTCCTATTATGAAGCAGATTCAGGCAGATTGGAAAACTATCGGACATGTTCCGAGAAAAGCTTCTGATGAAATCTGGAAACAGTTTAAAGACGCTTGCAATCATTATTTCGATCGTTTACACGCAAAACGAAATGAAGAGAACGCTGCAGAAACAGAGGCGTACGAAAAGAAAAAAGAATACTTGGAGAAACTCAGGAACGTAGAACTCTCCGGTGAATATAAGGCGGATTTGGAGCTTATCAAATCACATATCGAAACTTGGAAAAGTTTCGGACGTGTTCCGCACAATAAGCGTCATATCGAAGGAAAATACAACAAAATTTTAGATATACTTTTTGACAAATTAAGCCTAAGTAAAAAAGAGGCTGATGCTATGCGATACAGCAATCGAATTTCGGAGTTGATTCAGGCTGATGATGAAAGAAAGATAAATTCCGAAAGAATTTTCTTATCTCGTAAAATTGAAGAAATCCAAAACAGTATCTTACAACTTGAAAATAACATTATGTTTATTACCGGAGCTACCGATAAAAATCCGTTGGTTGCAGAGGTAAATAAAAATATAGAAAAACATAAACAAGAACTTCAGGTTTGGAAAGATAAACTCTCTCAATTAAATCAAGCCATCCAAAAAAGCAAACAAACAGTAGAAGAAAATACTTCCGACAATAGCAATAGCGAGACGGAAGAAAAAGAAAATGAAGCTTAAAAATTGTTTAAAATAGTTTTTTCAAATGAATGACCACCAGTTTTTTAGACGTTGGGAAGTCATAAAACAAAAGGGAAGATTCCGTTATGCTTTCATTCAAGGCATTAAATATGGAATCTTCCTTACTGTTTTTATGAACCTTATGAAAATGACAAGAGGCTCTTCATTTTCTCAAGCTTTTTTTAGAGCTAATATTCTTTTAGAATGGGTAATTTTTACTCTTTTCGGTATACTGCTTTTCGGTACATTTATGTGGTGGCTTAACAACTATTTTTATAATAAAGGTCGTAAAATGAATTAATCTTAACAATATCCTTTTAGTCAATGATAGCAGTACCTTTCTTTTAATTCTTCAATAATTTTAGATAAATAGAAATTGGTATCTGTATTTTGCTAAATTTGCACCGAGTTTTACAAACACAAATTTTATTTCCACAAATTATGGTAAAAGATTTATTCCAAAGAATCCACGAAAACAAAGGTCCTTTAGGTAAATGGGCATCACAAGCAGAAGGATATTATGTGTTTCCTAAGTTAGAAGGAGAGCTTGGACCAAGAATGAAATTTCACGGAAAAGAAATCCTCAACTGGAGTATAAATGATTATTTAGGTCTTGCTAATCATCCTGAAATCAGAAAAGTGGATGCAGAAGCCGCTCAACAGTATGGAGCTGCATATCCGATGGGAGCAAGAATGATGAGCGGACATACTAATGTTCATGAGCAGTTAGAAAGAGAATTAGCTGAATTTGTACAAAAAGAAGCTGCTTATTTGCTGAATTTCGGGTATCAAGGAATGGTATCTATAATTGATGCTTTGGTTAGCAAAAACGATGTAATTGTATATGATGTGGATTCTCACGCTTGTATAATCGACGGAGTTCGCCTACATCACGGAAAACGCTTTACATACAAGCACAATGATATGGAAAGCATTGAAAAAAATCTTCAACGTGCGGTAAAAGTAGCTTCCGAAGCAGGTGGTGGTATTCTTCTGATAACCGAAGGAGTTTTCGGGATGAGAGGTCAGCAAGGGAAATTAAAGGAAATTTGTGCTTTAAAATCAAAATACAATTTCAGATTATTGGTTGATGATGCACACGGATTCGGAACACTCGGAAAAACAGGAGCAGGAACAGGAGAGGAGCAAGGTGTGCAAGATCAGATAGATGTATATTTTTCTACTTTTGCTAAATCAATGGCAAGTATCGGAGCTTTTGTAGCTGCGGATAAAGATATTATAGAATACTTGAAGTATAATTTACGTTCTCAAATGTTTGCAAAATCACTCCCAATGATTCAAACTATTGGAGCTTTGAAACGTTTGGAGATGCTTCGTACAATGCCTGAACTCAAAGCTAAATTGTGGGAGAATGTAAATGCGCTTCAAAACGGATTAAAATCAAGAGGATTTAATATTGGGGATACCAATACTTGTGTAACACCTGTTTATTTGAACGGAAGTATTCCTGAGGCGATGATGATGGTAAATGATTTACGTGAAAATTACGGAATTTTCCTTTCTATTGTAGTGTATCCGGTTATTCCAAAAGGAATTATCCTACTTCGAATGATTCCGACAGCTTCGCATACTATGCAAGATATCGAACAGACTCTTGAAGCGTTTGAGGCTATCAGAGAAAAATTAACCAGCGGAACCTATCTGAAATTGGCTTCAGAAAAAACGGTTGATGTAAGCTAAAAATAATATATCTAAAATATTGAAAAACACAAAGCCCTGTCAAAATACAACAATGACAGGGCTTTTTTTATAGTATTGAACAAATGAAAAGTTTTGTTAAACTTTTTATACTATTCTTACTCAGAAAATAAAAAAACAGTAATTTAGCGAGCAATGAAATCAAAAGCCATAATATTATTGTTTTTCTTCGTGTCGTTTTTGACTCTACCTACCATATTGAGTAGAGTGTGTGACGATATTGACATATCTATGGCTTATACCGCTGCAGAAGAAGAAGAGAATCATACAAATTCTTTTTCTGAAATTTTAAAAGACTTTTCGTCAGAAAAAAATGAATTTGTTTTACTTTCCTTTAATGCTAAGCAAGAGAAAATTTTAGAAGAATTTCTCTTAAAGCACGACAATATTTCTTTTGAAATTCTTTCCCCTCCTCCTGAACAAAAATTAGTGTAAAAACAATCAATAGTCTTTGGATTATTGTTTGACTTTGTTTAATCTGTTGATTAAATAAATCTTTTATTGTTTTGATTTTTAAATCATTACATTCTAAATTGTTTTACATTAATTTTTTTTAAAAATGTCAAAAAGAATAAATCTTTTTGCCAATCTGAAGCATGATTTTTCTTCAGGATTGGTAGTATTTTTAGTGGCTCTTCCATTGTGTTTAGGAATTGCAATGGCTTCGGGAGCTCCACTATTTTCAGGAATTATAACAGGAATAGTAGGGGGGATTGTAGTCGGATATTTGTCTAATTCACATATTAGTGTTTCAGGACCGGCAGCCGGATTAACAGCTATAGTACTTTCTGCTATTATGTCTTTAGGCTCGTTTGAGGTATTTCTGACAGCTGTTTTTATTGCCGGACTTATTCAACTTGTTTTAGGTTTTCTTAAAGCAGGAGCAATTTCTAATTACTTTCCTAACAATGTAATTGAAGGGATGTTAGCCGGTATCGGAATCATAATTTTTCTGAAGCAGATTCCCAAAGCTTTAGGGGCAGATGTTGAAGTAGGCAATGGTTTTGATATTTTTTCTGATATAATAAAGGCTTTTACTCAAATTCAGGTAGGAGTAATTGTCGTTACTTTAGTATCCTTAGTTATTATTCTGGTGTGGGATAAGATAGATTCCCTTAAAAAAATAAAATTACTTCCAAGTGCTTTAGTAGCCGTTATTGTCGGAACAATTTTAAACGAAATTTTTAAAGCTACGGGAAGCCCTCTGGCGATTACTTCTTCAAAGTATTTGGTAGAATTACCGGTTGTAACTGATTTTGAAGGGCTAAAGAGAATTTTTATTTTACCTGATTTTTTGAATTTTTCACAAGGGGTAAATTTTACAAGTTTTGTTAATAAAGAGGTTTGGGTTGTGGCTGTTACTATTGCCATTGTAGCTTCTGTTGAAACACTTTTGTGTATTGAAGCATCTGATAGAATGGATCCTCAAAAGCGTCTTACAGACACTAACTTAGAGCTTAAAGCTCAAGGAGTAGGGAATGTAGTAAGTTCACTTTTAGGAGGACTACCGATGACCTCAGTTGTAGTTCGTTCGTCCGCTAATGCTAATGCCGGAGCTAAGACAAAAATGTCAACCATTATTCATGGAGTTTTACTACTCATAAGTGTGTTATCCATTCCGATTTTATTGAATAAAATTCCTTTAGCTACTTTGGCTGCCATACTTTTGGTAATTGGTTACAAGTTAGCTAAGCCAAGTGTGTTTAAACATTTTTTCCGTAGAGGAAAATATCAGTTTATACCATTTATAGTAACAGTTGTAGCAGTTGTATTTACCGATTTACTTATTGGAGTAGCTACAGGAATGATTATCAGTATATTTGCCATACTAAGGGGAAATATGAAAAGAGCCTATTATTTTCGTAAAGAAGAATATGAAGATGGTGATATCATTCATATTCATTTGGCTCAAGAAGTTTCATTTTTAAACAAAGCAGCTATTTTGTTTACTTTAGATGCAATTCCTGAAAACTCTAAAGTAATTATAAATGCGTCTGATACGGTTTATATTGCTCATGATATTTTGGATAGTATTCGGGAGTTCAGAGATATCAGAGCTCCGCTACGAAATGTTGATGTAACTCTGATAGGATTTAAAGAAGAATATAATTTAGAAAATACAGAAACCGATATCAGAAAAGTATCCATAGAACACGATTTGTTGATAAAACACAGACAAAGACACAAAACTTCAAGCCAAGTAATTACAGAAATAAAATCAGTTGAAAATGAAAGTGTTGAATAGAATACTTAAAAAATAACAGTTAATCAATTAATTAAAAAGCAGAAAACAATGTCAGATTTTTATAAAAAAATAATAGATAACAACAAAAAGTGGGTAGAGTCAAAATTAGCTTTAGACCCTGATTATTTTAAGAAATTATCACAAACTCAAACTCCACCGTTACTTTGGATTGGTTGTTCCGACAGTCGCGTTCCGGCAAATGAAATCATAGGAGCTCAACCGGGAGAAGTTTTTGTACACCGAAATATTGCCAATATGGTTATTCATTCAGATATGAATATGTTGAGTGTTTTAGACTATTCGGTTAATGTACTGAAAGTAAAACATGTAATTGTTTGCGGACATTACGGTTGTGGTGGGGTTAAAGCTGCTATGGAAAGAAGCTCTGTAGGAATTATCGATAATTGGATTCGTCATATTAAAGACGGTTATAAATTCCGCAAAAATGATATAGAATCTATTACAGACGAAAAGGAACGTTTTGACAGATTTGTCGAATGGAATACCAAGCAGCAAGTGCTCAATCTGGCCGTAACGTCTATTGTTCAGGAAGCTTGGAATAGAGGGCAAGAACTATCAATTCACGGATGGGTTTACGGAATAGACACTGGATTGATAAAAGATCTTGATGTAACATTTAGTTCTCATGATGATATCAAAAACAGTAGCGTATATAAGTTAGACTTTAACTAATTTATACTAAAGATAATAAAAGAGTATCGGATTATTTTTGATACTCTTTTTTATTTTTTACTGAAAACGGAAAGTAGAATATAGGATAAAATAATGAACGGAACGCCTAAAAATTTAAATATCAAAAGTAGTACTGCACACAAAATCAAAAAGAAAATTTGAAGCTTAAATTTAGCAAGACTAAAGTTTTTGATTTTTAATGAAAAAAGCGGAAGCTCTGCATTTAGTATATAAGTGCTTAGTGCTGAAATACCCAATAAGACCCATATATTAGTAAGCGTATCAATTGCAAAGGCAAATTCCGTATATTCAATAACAAGAGGTAAACTTAAGATAAAAAGAGCATTAGCCGGAGTAGGTAAACCTATAAAAGAATCGGTTTGACGAGTATCAATATTAAATTTTGCTAAACGCATACAGGAACCTAACGTAATGATAAACCCAAAATAGGGCAAAAATTCATTCGCTGAATATGCCGAAAGCATCTTAAACATTACTAATCCGGGAGTTACACCACTTGTAACCATATCAGCTAATGAATCAAGTTGAACGCCCAGTGGAGATTGCACCTTGAGAATCCGAGCAAAAAAACCATCAAAAAAGTCAAAAAAAATCCCTAAACTTACAAAAATAAACGCATTCAGATAATCTCCCTGAGCCGCAAACACAAGAGCTATACATCCTGAAAATAAATTTAATAAAGTGATAAAGTTCGGAATATGTCTTTTCATTCTCATAAAATGGTTTGAAGCCTCAAATGTACGGCAAATTGCTCAATTACATTCAAGTAAACCATAAAATATTTAAATTCTAAAATTTCGATTATTGCTCAAAAAAAGTATATTTGTTCTCTTCAAAACAACAAAGAAATGAACTACATTTTATTTGACGGGAACAGACGAAATGCCTTGCTTCCGTTTACATATACTCGTCCGGTAGCTGATATTCGCATAGGAATTCTGACTATAAGAGAAAAATGGGAACGTTATCTGCAAACTTCTACATCAACCCTTACAGAAGATTATCTTTCAGAAAAATATCCGATAATTCAAGCAAAACAGAATATTCTTATTAATTCAAGTTTTTTACCTGATGAAAAACTGGTTCATCTTGTAAAGAATCTGAAAGAAAATCAGGCTTTAGTCAGAAACGGGGAAATTATAGCTTTTTATTCGACAGAAGCTAAAGTTCAACCCAATATAAATTCTTACAGCACCATTGAGTTTGAAGATGAATGTCTTACTGTTGAAAATACTTGGGATATTTTTGCAAAGAATGACAAAGCTATCAAATCTGATTTTGAGTTAATTACTAAAGGAAGAACTTCACAACCTATTCCGAAATCAGTAAATGTAATTGCTCCTGAAAACGTCTTTATCGAAAAAGGAGCAAAAATGGAATTTGTAACATTAAATGCTTCAACAGGAGTGATTTATATCGGGAAAAATTCCGAAATAATGGAAGGTTCAGTAATTAGAGGACCGTTTGCTTTAGGTGAAGAAGCACAAGTAAAATTAGCTACAAAAATTTACGGAGCTACAACCATAGGTCCGCATTGTAGGGTAGGAGGAGAAGTGAACAATTCGGTTATGATGGGGTATTCCAACAAAGGACACGATGGCTTTTTAGGGAACTCTGTTTTGGGAGAATGGTGTAATATCGGGGCAGACAGTAACAACTCTAATCTGAAAAATAATTACGAAGAGGTAAAACTGTGGAGTTATCAAACTGAGCGATTCGAGAAAACAGGACTTCAATTTTGTGGACTTATGATGGGAGATCACAGCAAATGTGGAATAAATACAATGTTTAATACAGGTACAGTGGTGGGAGTTTCGGCTAATATTTTCGGAAGTGGTTTTCCTCGAAATTTTGTTCCCAGCTTTGCTTGGGGAGGAGCATCAGGCTTTACGACTTATTTAGTCAATAAAGCTCTTGTTACGGCCAAAATTGTAATGAGCAGAAGACATGTAGATCTTACTCCAATGGATATAAAAATCTTAGAACACGTTTTTGAAATAACCAAGAAGTATCGGAATTTTTAAAAAGGAAATACCTCAAACAGAAAGGTATTTTCCTTTTTTACTTCCTTCATAAATTTCGTATTTCACTAAACGGGATTCTAATTTTCCGTTAAACAGTTTTATTTTTCGAGAAGGTCTGAGCCCTACAAATTTCAGAGCTTCGAGGTTGGCTGTAATAAACCAAGCTTCTGTATTCGGATAATTTTGTTTAAATGTATCTCCAATTTCTCGGTAAAAACGTTCTAAGTTAATGTCTAATCGCTCTCCGTAAGGAGGGTTGAAGAGCATAAACAGTTTTCCTTCGGTTTCTTTTCGGGTATCAAAAAAGTTTTCTTGTGAAATATTTATATATTCGTCTAAATTAGCATTTTTGATATTGTCTTTTGCTTTGGTAACAGCCGAAGGCGCTTTATCATAACCTTTAATCGTATAATGAAAATCTCGAGTTTTGTTGAGTAAAGAATCAACAATCTTATCGAACAATTCATTATCCCAATCATTCCATTTTTCAAAAGCAAATTCTTTTCGATTGATATTGGCCGGAATATTACAAGCAATCATTGCTGCCTCTGCTAAGATAGTTCCGCTACCGCACATGGGGTCAATAAAATCACTTTGTCCTTCCCAACCTGACAGAAGCAACATTCCTGCTGCCAAAACTTCGTTTATCGGAGCAATATTGGTAGCTGTTCTGTAACCTCTGTGATGTAACGAATTTCCGGAAGTATCGAGTGAAACAGTACAGATTTCTTTTTGAATATGAATGTTTATTCGTAAATCCGGGAAATCTTTGTTAATATTAGGTCGTTTTCCGGTTCTTTCTCTGAATTGATCTACAATTGCATCTTTGGCTTTGAGAGCCACGAATTGTGAATGGTTAAACACTTCAGAGTTTATGGTAGTATCGATTACAAAAGTTTGATTTTCAGAAATATATTCACTCCAATCAATATTCTGAATGCCTTTATATAAGCTTTTGTCATTAAATACTCGAAATTCTTTGATAGGCTTTAGGATTTTAAGAGCAGTTCTCAGAGCAAGATTAGCTTTGTACATAAAGCCTTTGTCCCCGTAAAAGCTTACCATTCTCACTCCGGTTTCTACATTTTGAGCTCCTAAATAACGAAGTTCTTTTGCCAATATTTCTTCAAAGCCAAATAAGGTTTTGGCTACCATTTTAAAATTATTGTCCATATCATTGTCTTCAGAATCTTAGAGATTCTGCCCTCTAAAATCCTCAAATATCTTTTCTGAAAGTTTTTCTTCTCTTGTGAGTTTCCGGATTAAAATTCCTCCACAAAAGTTGTATTTTTTTGTTCTCTTCCAATTGTGGATTGGTTTCAATCCATTCGATTTGATATCTCTGGTATGTGGAATAAAGTTCTCTGAAAATCAAAGAAGTAACGCCTTTGTTTTGATAATCAGGATGTACACCTATCAAATAAAATTCTACATTTTTACTGTTTTTTAAGGCTTTTACTATATGTAAAAAGCCAAAAGGAAATAGCCTGCCTTTAGCTTTTTGTAAAGCTTTTGATATAGAAGGAATTGTAACAGCAAATGCTACTAATTTTTTAGTGTTGTTATTAATTACACACGAGATAAATTCGGGATTTATAAGAGGTAAATATTTCTTTTTATAATGTTCTATCTGAAATTTTTCAATAGGAACAAAACTCTTCAAACTCTTATATGATTCGTTTAGAAGATGAAACATTTCATCTACATAAGGCAAAACATCTTTTGTGGTTTTGAAACTTAAAGAAGAAACATTGTATCGTTGTTCAATAACAGATGAAAGTTTAACAGCACTATCCACGTTAGCATCTTTCATATGGAATCGATATTCTAACCATTCGGCTTCTTTACGGAAACCGAGTGCTTCAAGATGTTTCGGATAGTAATCATAATTGTAAAGCCCTATCATAGTAGCTATATATTCAAATCCTTCAGTAAGCATTCCGGCTTTATCCATGTTAGTAAATCCAACAGGACCTTCCATATATTCTAATCCGTGCTTTTTACCAAATTCAGCTACTTTGTCAAGCAGAGCTTTGGAAACTTCTAAATCATCAATAAAATCAAGCCATCCGAAGCGAACCTTTAGTTTTTGTTGTTTAGTGGTTTCTATTTTGTTTATGATGGCAGCTACTCGTCCTACAACTTTGTCGTTTTTGTAAGCTAAGTAGAAACATACTTTTACTTTTTTAAAAATCGGATTTCTTTTAGAAAAGCTGCGAAGCTCATCCTTTATGATAGGAGGAACCCAATATGGATTATCTTTATATAATCTGAAAGGAAATTTAATAAATCGTAGCATTTCGCTACGTCGGGTAACTTCTTTTATGGTAATCATCGTAAATTATTCTTCGTCATTATTAGTATCGCTCTCATTCTCATCATCACTAATACTATTTTCGTTACTATCAGATTCCTCTTCGTTCTCCTCATTGTCAAAATCCGTATCTTCATCTATAATACCTTCTTCGTCAGTATTTTCATCACTGTTTTCATCTTCGTTTTCTTGGTCGGGATTTTCTTCCTGACCACCCCCGCCTCCTGAAAATGGATTTTCTTCCGGTTCATTGGTTTTATAGATACGAAGGTCTTGATAGTTGAGAGTAAATCTCCACGAAACACCTATCCCTCCATAAATAATATTAGTATTATTATTAAAGTTTTTACTTAAAGAGATGTCAAACTGTAAGTTCTCGTCATATAAATAAGCTGCACCTCCTCTTAAAATAATATCTTTATAATATTTATTCTTATATCCTTGTATTTCAGTAAATCCACTCCATCTTGCATTAAAACTTTTGACTGCGGTTAAAATTCCTCCCAAAGTTTGATACTTTTTTGAACCAAAATGATTGATCATTAAGTTTGTTACAAAAACCCAGCCTCCGCTGAAATGATTTTGAAGAGCAATCATAAATTTAGGCGTCCAAGTAGATTGATCTTCCGGAACATAAGGATTAGCCGAAGAATTTAAATTGAATCCGGCATATACTGCGATAGCAGGAATAAATTGTTTCCATTTAAATTTATTTCTTGTTTTCCAGCTACGTATCTCTTGCTCTTCTTCCATACCTTTGAACGGATCATAAACCAAGTATTTGAGTCCGAAATTCGTTTCTTTTAAGAAACTTCTTCTGGTTGAAAGCGCGTCAGGGTATCTGTAACGATCATTTTGATATTGTAAACTAGCAATAAACTCTAACTCTTCCCTCCAAAAACCATACCTGACATCTAAGTCTGAAAAAAGACCTTTAGCTATGATACTAGTGTTTTTATTTTCCTCATAAATGTAAGATAAACCACCTTCGACTTGGAAAATAGTATTTCCGACAGAGTAAGCTCCGAAAGACTCTCCCGGTCTATTTGAATTTATAATATCGGTATATTGAGAATAAGCATTACACCCAACAATACTGATAATTAGTAATAAAGTAAGGCGTAGTTTTTTTATCATATTTATATGATACTAATATCGATTCAAATGTAAGATTTTTTATTCAGGAATTTTTAGTTTTGTTAAAAAAAAGTTATTATCCTAAGGCAACATCCAGACACATCATTATTACAAAACCAAGTATAAATCCCAAAGTAGCAATGTCAGTATTTTTATTTTGTTGTGTTTCAGGAACCACTTCTTCAATGACCACAAAAATCATTGCGCCTGCAGCAAAAGCAAGGGCATAGGGTAGAATAGGAGTAAAAAAGGAAACGGCCATAGCTCCGATAACTGCTGCAATAGGTTCTACAAGTGCAGAAGATTGTCCGTACAAAAAGCTTTTTTTTCTGCTCATTCCCATTCTTCTTAGAGGCATGGCAACGGCAATTCCCTCAGGAAAGTTTTGTATTCCGATACCGATAGCAAGCGTTAAAGCTCCGGCAATACTGGCTTCAGGAATCTCCATAGCTACTCCTCCGAATAAAATACCAACCGCTAAACCTTCGGGAATGTTATGCAAAGTAATAGCTAATGTGAGTAAAGTAGTCTTTTGCCAAGGAGTTTTAAATCCTTCAGAGTCCTTTTCTTTGAAATTAATGTGTAAGTGAGGTAATATTTTATCTAATCCGAAAATAAACAAAGCTCCTAAAGAAAATCCGATTACAGCCGGAACTACTTTTACAAAACCTTCTCCTTTGCTCATAGCAATAGCAGGAGAAAGCAGGCTCCAAAAGCTCGCAGCTATCATAACTCCTCCGGTAAATCCTAACATTCCGTCAAGTAAAAGTTGCTTCATTGTTTTGAATAAAAAAACAACCGAAGCCCCTAAAGCAGTCAAAAACCAAGTAAATAAACCGGCATAAAGAGCGGCCAATATTGGATTTATGTTTTCGAAATATAATACAATTTCATTAAACATAGAACATAGTTATTTAACAAAAATATTGTTGGAAATAAGTTGCGAAACAGTGATTTCAGAGTTTCCGACTAATAGTTTTAAAGAATTGTCAAAGCTTTCTTTTTCAAGAATTTGAATAGCTGAACCTAAAGCAATTTTTTGCTTGTCGAGATATTGCAAAAAAGCAGGAGAAGAATCTTTTACTCCAACACAAATCAAAGTAGTTTTCAGCGGAGCGTCAGAGAGTAATTGCCTTTTGAGTTTAGGTAATTCTCCTTTATTATTAGGAATAGGGTCTCCGTGGGGGTCTTCACTCGGAAAGCCTAAAAATTTATCTAGTCTGTCAATTAACTTTTCAGATTGAATATGTTCCAACTGTTCTGCTACATCATGTACTTCATCCCAAGAAAATCCCAGTTTTTCAACTAAAAAAACTTCCCATAAGCGATGTTTTCGGATTATGTGTATAGCTACTTCTTTTCCTTTTAAGGTAAGTTGAACTCCTTGATATTTTTTATAAGCAACTAAATTCTTATCGGCTAATTTCTGAACCATATCCGTAACTGATGATGGTTTGCTTTCCATAGCATGGGCAATAGCATTAGTACTGACTCCCGAATTGGAATTTAATGAAAGGTGATAAATAATCTTCAGATAATTTTCTTCTGAATTGGTCATGAGTTTTGCTTTAAAATACAAGCAAAAATACGATTTTTTATTTAAAGTAAATATATTTTTAGATTAGACTAAATATACTTTACAAGGAAGATAAAGAAGTTTTTAAAAGCTTGTTTTAAAACTCAGATGAACAATGGAGTTGGAAAGTTTTATTTCTTGATTATTTACGCTTCCATTGGCATAAACAAGGTTAAAAAGTCCATTGTTGGTAAAAAGTCCGAAACCAAAACCAATTCCGAGCAGGTTTTGTTGTATATCAGTTGCTTTATCTTGAAAATATCCGTAATCAGTTATGGAATGGATATAAATAGTTGGTGCTAATATATAGCGGTACTCTATCATCATTCCTGAAAAGAAACTTGCTTGAAGTGAATTTTCATTAAATCCTCGAATAGAATTTATTCCTCCGAAGCGATATAACTCATTAATCATATAGTTGTTGCTATTAAGATAATATCCATCAAATTTCAGGTTGATGATATTTTTTTCATTCAAATAAAAATTATTAAATCCGTTGAGATGCACAAAAAATTGACTGTTGTCTCCAAATGATGATTGTCTGTTACCAACTCCGCCTTTTAAAAATATTTTTCGCTTTTCGGGGAAAAGAAAATCTTCTCTGTTTAATTCAAAATATTCGAAAGTAGAAGTGAAAAATTTACTTTTGAAATCGGTAAGAGTTGCAGAATTTTGACTTTGAATATCATTGGAATTTTCCGCCCAATATCCTACATAAGTTCGGATGTTGTATCGGATGTAGTACCCTAAATCCATTCCGGTTTTTGTGTTTTGAAAAGTACTGTCTTGTTTGAAGATAGTAAGATTTCCACGAAGAGCAAACGGGGTATTAAACAAATAAGGTAATTCTCCCAAAAAACTGAAGGTCTGTTGTTGGTTTCCGTCATTTTTCCAGTAAAGTTTAAATTGTTCTCCCGAATTTAAAGCATTATTCAGGAGTAAATCTACGTATCCGGTAAAAATAACATTGTCATTATCATTGGTATTAAAACCTACATAGCCGTCAAAATTACTGGCTTTAGCCTTTTCTAAATATAAAAAAACTCGGGTAGAATCTTGTGTAAACAGTATTTCTGGCTGTTTTAACGAGTTGACAAAAGCAAATCGCTGTACATCCTGATGTAATTCACTTAAGGTTTGTTGATTGAAGATTCTATTTTTGTACATTCGTTTGAGTTGTCGCCTGTGACCTTCAGGAAATTTTTCATATCCCATAATAACTACATCATCTAACTTTCTTTTTGAACCAATTTGTTCTATTAAATCAGCTTTTAGGATGTTTTTTTCAAACGAAAAATTCTCGAGCTTCACTTTTGACATTGAATAACCTTGCACTTCGAGCTTTTGTATTAGGGAGCTCATAAAACTTTCAACCTCAGCAAGATTAATTGTAATAGTATCTGAATCAATAAACCCCATTTGTTTTAGAATCAGAGCTTTGTGGTTAGATATTTGGAGTAAATCGGTTTTTTGTCCTAATACAACGGAAAAGACAAAAACAGTATCATTTATCTTTTGAGGAGCAGAGATATGATTTTGTAAATATCCCAAACGAGTAATTTTATCGGAAAAAAAGCTAACTTCTTCTGTTATGGCTTTTGGGGTAGTATGCTGTTTTTGGTAGGAGAGAGAATCAATGATTTTTTGCTCTGTTTTATTTTCGGAAGATAATTGCAGATAAAAATGCTGGGCAAAAATCAGATTCCCCCAAAATAAAAACAAAACATAAATAAAAACTCTCACAGATTACTGAATAAATTGCCTTCAAAAGTAACGGAAAAAAGCAATATTTAGTCTTAAAAAGTTTCTATTTTCAACTCTTGATTTTTGAGATAATCCAAGGCATATCGTCCTTCATTGAATAGCAGGTCAAGAATGGACAAATTGCTTATAAACCCGTGTTTTTCTCCAAAAACTTGCGTGTAGGGGGTAAATTCCATAGAAACTCTTTTCCCGTCTGCTAAAAATCTGAAGTCCTTTATCTTTGTTGGGTTGGGGTAATATTCTGTTGTTTTTTCAAAGGTAAGATTTGTTCCTAAACAAGATTGCATAATCTCGAAAATTTCAAAATTATAATCAATTAAAAAATTGTATTTCTTTTCAAACAAAGGCATTAAATCATCTTCAAAATACTCAAAAAAAGGAGAACTCCTGTAAGCCATTTCAAGAGATTTGAAGTGAATTTTTTGCCAGTTTTCACTATAATCAATTCTCATTTCTTTATACTTACGATGAGGAATTTCTCTTGAATGTTTAACAGGTACATTCAGCAGTTGTTTTCCGTTAGGGCTGTATATATAGGCTCTGTTTCGGTTAGTTTGCTTCTGAAAATTATCTTCTACTTCAAAAGTTATTTTATCAGCCTTAAGCATTGCTACAAAATGAGCTATAGAAGGAAAGTAAGTCGGATGCAACAGAATATTCATTTCCTTTGTTTTTAAGGTAAAAAGCTCGGCAAATATAAAGATTTATAAGAGGATAGAATATTAAGGAAGTTAAAATTGTTGTTTCAGAAATACTTTATTATCTTTGCCTCATCTCAAAGGGGTGCTCCAAATAACGAGCTGAGATCATACCCAATGAACCTGGGCAGGTAATGCTGCCAAGGGAAGAAAATAACAAATCTAATAGAGTGCACGCTATTTTTTTGTTATTAACACAAATCATTATTTAATTATTAAC
>CAZVQI010000024.1:0-16983 GCA_964629155.1 uncultured Flavobacterium sp. | reverse complement strand
CTTTTTATTTATTCAAAAATCACATTTACTTTTTAATTAATCCTAAATCAACCAATCTTTCGTAGAGGAATTCTCCGGCTGTAATATCATCATATAATTTAGGGTGATTTTCGTCTATACAACTGTCTAAAACATTTAGTTTCATCTCGCTTACCGGATGCATAAAAAACGGGATGGAATATCTTGAAGTTCCCCATAATTCTCTCGGAGGATTTACTACCTGATGAATAGTGGATTTCAACTTGTTGTTAGTATGTCTTGAGAGCATATCACCTACATTGATAATGAGTTCATCATCTTCTGCAATAGCATCAATCCATTCTCCGTTATGATTTTGAACCTGAAGACCTTTTCCTTGTGCTCCCATCAATAGAGTAATTAAGTTAATGTCCCCGTGAGCAGCTGCTCGTACAGCGTCTTTTGGCTCTTCGGTAATCGGAGGATAATGTATAGGGCGTAAAATACTATTTCCGTCTTTTACGTATTGATCAAAATAAAATTCATCCAGACCTAAAAACAAAGCCAACGCACGAAGCACATAAACTCCTGTTTTTTCCAACATTTTGTAAGCTTGCTTTCCTACTTCGTTGAATTTTGGCAATTCTTCTACATACACATTTGGCGGATATTCCGATTCATATTTTGACCCTTCCGAAAGGTATTGTCCAAAATGCCAAAATTCTTTTAAATCTCCTGCACTTCTACCTTTAGCGTGCTCTTTTCCAAACGAAACATAACCTCTTTGTCCTCCTATTCCCGGAATTTCGTATTTAGTTTTAACTTCTAAAGGAAGATTGAAGAAATTGCGAACTTCAGTATAAAGTTCGTCCACCAATTTGTCGTCAAGAAAATGACCTTTAAGTGCTACAAAGCCAATATCTTCGTATGCTTTTCCGATTTCATTTACAAACTTTTGTTTACGTGCCGGATCATCCGACAGGAAATCACGTAAATCCACACTGGGAATTTTTTGCATAGCAGTACATTTTTAATTAACTAAACAAATATAACCCTAATTTTGTAAAATCCTGTTTTACTATGGAAAAAATCAACATTGCTTGTATTGTTCCACACTGTTTTTGCTTAAGTAAGTGATGCATAGCCGGCACAGAATCAATATTTTAAGTTAAAAATAACATTGTGGCTCGTTATTTGCCTTAACTTGATTAGAAACTCAAATAACTATATTTATGAAAAAACTAATTTTAACATCAATTGCATTATTTGGATTTGCTTTTTTTGTTCAAGGACAAGAGATTTCCAAAAATGCCTTAGGGCTCCGTTTAGGGGATAATGATGGGTTTGGAGGAGAAATTTCGTATCAAAGAGGACTTTCAGAAAACAATAGATTAGAACTTGACTTAGGATGGAGGAATAGCAGACATACGGATGCTTACAAACTTGTAGGAACATATCAATGGGTATGGCATATTGACGGAGGTTTTAATTGGTATGCGGGTGCAGGTGCCGGAGTGGGTAGTTGGAGTTACGACCACCAAGGAGAAAATGAAAGCGGCACATTCTTTTTGTTTGCCGGACAAATTGGTCTGGAATATGGTTTTGACGAAATCCCTTTATTACTTTCACTTGATTTCAGACCGGAACTTTATTTTGGAGATGGTTGGAGAGGTGATGACTTCGGTCCGGATATTGCTTTGGGAGTACGATTCAGATTCAATTGATAGGAACAAAAAATATTGAGGGTTTGCACAAATTGAAACAGAATCATCAGAAACTGTGTAAATTTGTGCAAATCTGTTTTGCATCAATATGAAAATTCAATTTTCTCTTGGAGAAATCAACTCTGTAGCCCGACAAATTTTAGAACAAAATCCCGAAAAAGTAATTTTGTTTGAAGCCGAAATGGGAACCGGAAAAACGACTCTTATCAAAGCTGTTTGCAAAGTTCTTAAAGTTGAAGATATCATAAGCAGTCCTACTTTTTCGCTTGTAAACGAATATCATACTACAGATGGGGAGCAAGTGTATCACTTTGATTTTTATCGTTTAAAATCAGAAGAAGAAGCTCTTGATTTTGGGGTAGAGGATTATTTCTATTCGGGCAACTATTGTTTTTTGGAATGGTCAGAAAAAATTCCAAACCTTATTCCTGATAAACATACTGTAATCAAAATTAAAACATTGGAAAACGGAAACAGAGAATTAGAAATTTTAGGATAATTGTTTTCCTTACTTAATCGTGTTTGCCGTCAAAATAGGTATTCCATTTGCCTTGAACTTTCATTACTTGTTCAATGACATCTCTTCCGGCGCCTTTTCCTCCGTTTTTGTGAGAGATATATTTAGATATTTCTTTGATTTCCGGAGCTGCATCTTGCGGACAGGTTGGTAGTCCTACAAGTTTCATTACGTGATAATCAGGAATGTCATCTCCCATATATAAAACTTGTTTTGGGTCTATTCCGTAAATATCTGTATATTCTTTGAATGTTTCTACTTTATCCGCTGAACCTAAATAGATATCAGTCACTCCTAAGTTACGAAGTCTGATTCGCACTCCTTCATTTTTTCCTCCGGAAATGATACAAACGTTATAACCGCTTTCGATAGCCGCTTTAATAGCAAAACCGTCTCGGATGTTCATATTTCTTAAGATTTCTCCATCTTGACTTACATGTACTGTTCCGTCTGTAAGCACTCCATCCACATCAAAAACGAATGTGGTAATATCATTCATTATTTCTTTATAACTTTTCATATTAAAGATTTTTGTTCATTATGGCTTTTGATAAAAGTTCATATATTTCTTGATTGACAGGATTATCCTTCAGAAAATCCAAATGCGTATTTATGATTTGTTTATCTCCTCTTTTAGCAGGACCTGTTTGGGCTTCTTTTGGATGAAGATAGTTGATTTTGTCTGCTACTTCTGTAATCAGAGGTTTTAGAATTTCAAACGGAATGTTGTTTTGTTCGCAAATTTCGCTTCCTATCCGATACATATGATTAACAAAATTACTTACAAAAACTGCCGAAACATGTAGAGCTTTTCGTTTTTCGGAGTCGAATCGGAAAACTTTGTCAGAAATTGAGTGGGCTACTTTTTCAAGCAAAGTGTAATCTTCACTATTTTCAACCTCGATACAAATCGGAATTTCTTTAAAATTTACTTCTTTGTTTTTAGAAAAAGTTTGTAGCGGGTAAAATACCCCTCGTCTGTTTTTATTGGATAAAAAGTCTAAAGGTTTAGTACCAGAGGTATGTACCACTAATCGTTCGGAGAAATTAAGAGCCTCAGAAACTTCAGAAATTGCATCATCCGAAACAGAGATAATATACAGGTCTGCCGGTTTCAGTTCCGTTAAGTCAGAAGTGATTTTATTTGTAGCAATCAGACTTTCTACAACTTGTTTTTTTCGGGCAAAAACCTGAATGATTTCTGTTTCTTTACTTGCCGAAAAGGCTCTGATAAGATGAAAAGCTACATTTCCGGAACCGATAATTGCAATTTTTATCATTATAATTTTTAATGGCATACAAAACTAATAAGATTTTTTGGTTTTACCTTAACAGAAAACATAGAATCCGAGTTTGAAGAATGATAGTAAAACCTTGCTTTTTTACAATTTTTTAAGAGAAAGTCTGTCAGGCTTTTGTATCTTTGGGCATTATGAATGAAGCTATATTACAACAAGCGTCTGTATCCGGTTTTTTAAGGACAATTTTAATAATTGTAGTTGTTTGGTATGTTTTTAAGTTTTTAATGCGTCTGCTAGCACCATATTTGGTGAAAAAAGTAGTTCAAAAAGCTGAAAGTAATTTCAGACGACAGTACGAGCAACAATTCGGAGATATGCAAAATCCGTATCAGAATCCGGCTAATACAAATTCTTCAACAAATCAAAACCCTCGTTCTACTAAAAAAATAGGGGAATATATTGATTATGAAGAGATTGAATAATTCATCAAAAGCGATTCAGCTACAAGCTACCCGAAACTTAATACAAAACGATTCATGCAAGTTTTGTAATTAATTGTACAAAAAAAGAATGTAAATTTTTATGATTACAAAAATTGCTTGGAAAAATATTTGGTTTAAGCCCTTGAATACTACTTTGAGTATTATTTTGCTTACAGCAAGCGTGGCTATTATTTCGCTTTTGATATTGTTACAACAGCAATTTGAAAATAAATTCTCTAAGAATATAGAAGGAGTTGATTTGGTAATGGGAGCACAAGGAAGCCCGTTACAACTTATTCTTTCGGCTGTTTACCAACTTGATTCCCCCACAGGAAATATCAATTATAAAGAAGCAGAAGTTTGGATGAAACATCCGTTTGTAGAAACGGCTATTCCGTTGGCTTTCGGGGATAATTATTTAGGATACAAAATTGTCGGAACAACAGAAGATTACATTACTAAATTTGACGGAAAATTTGCACAAGGAAAAATTTTTGAAAAGAATTTTGAGGTAGTGGTTGGTGCAAAGATAGCTCAAAACTTAGGAATGAAAATCGGAGACGAGTTTTTTGGTTCTCATGGAGAAAGCCAAGCAGAAGAGCATGTCCATGACAATTATGCATACAAAATTGTCGGAATTTTAGAACCGACAGACAAAGTAATTGATAATTTAATTCTTTGTACAATTGAAAGTGTCTGGGCAGTTCATGATGACCATCATCATGACCATAGCGAAGCGGAAAACCATCATCATGACCACGATGAGGGCGAACATCATCACGAACACGACCATTCGGATAAAGAAATCACAGCAGTTTTATTAAAGATTAAAAATAAAATGGCTTTTGTTTCTTGGTCTCGTCTTATTCCTCAAAATACAAAAATGCAAGTAGCTTCTCCGGCAATTGAAGTAAATAGATTGTTTACTCTTTTTGGTTTTGGATTAGATGCTTTGCAATATTTGGCTTACGGAATTATGTTAATTTCAGGAATAAGTATTTTTATAGCACTTTATAGTACACTTAAAGAACGAAAATATGAATTTGCTTTAATGCGAATAAGCGGAGCCAAAAGAGGGCAACTTTTGAGTTTAATTTTGTTTGAGAGTCTTTTGTTATGTGTGGTTGGTTTTATTTTCGGAACGATTGTGGGAAGGTTAGCTCTGGTTCTTATTTCTAACTCTACGGCTCAGGAATATAAAATGGAATTTAATCCGTTTGTATTTATTTGGGAAAAAGAGGGTATTTTATTTTTGATTACTATTTTTGTGGGAATTATAGCCGCTTTGATTCCGGCTGTTAAAGCATATAAACTTAACATTTCTAAAACTCTGAACAATGCGTAGAATATATTTTGTTTTTATCGGGATTTTTGCCGTTTTCATCGGATTGGAACTGAGTTTTAAACCAAGTAAAGATATTGAGAATGTCCCGTTTTCAAAACCAATTACGGAACATCGCATAAACGACATACAGCAAGCCTCGGTTTTCGGACTTGATACACTTTTTAGTGATTTTGAACCGGAACAAAGTGCGGCAGAAACGATTACGTGGAGTTTGCTAGGGAAAATAAAGTATGAAAATCGTCCGCACAAAGACTATCCGGAAGGGGTAATGTATCCGATAGTTAATGACGAACTGAAAGCAAAAAAAGGTAAAAAAATCTCTATCAGTGGTTTTATCATTCCGATTGATAATGAAAATTATGCGTTGAGTAAGAATGTTTTTGCGCAATGCTTCTTTTGTGGGCAGGCAGGTCCTGAAACTATTATGGGAATCAAGTTTAAAGACCTGAAAAAAAGATTGAAAACAGATCAATATGTAACTCTTGAAGGTACTTTTCGCTACAACGAAACCGATGTGGAAGACTGGATTTATCACATTGAGGATGCGATAATTACAAAAGGAGGATAATTTATAATTACGAGTTATGAATTTAAGGATTTTTTATCTCATACTTTGCATCCATAGATTTGTAATTCGTAATTTCATTTAAACTTGTAATGTATTTGAAACTCATTTTTTCCATATTACTTTTTATAGTATCGGTAGGGGTTTTTTCTCAAGAAAAAACTCAAATTAAAATCATTCGTTCTGATTTTGTGGATTTAGATCAGGAAGAATATCCTGATGCTACACTTTTTGTAGGAAATGTTCAGGTACAACATTCGGGAGCGACAATGTTCTGTAATAAGGCTTATTTTTTTCAGAAAACTAATGTTATTAAAGTTTTCGGAAATGTTCATATTGTGCAGGGAGATACACTCTTTTTGGATAGCAAATATGCAGAATATGACGGAAATACTCGAATAGCTTTAGCCTCCGGAGATGTGGTTATGCGTGACCCCGAAATGACTCTTCAGACAGATAAAATTCATTTTGACAGAAATACACAACAATCTTATTACAATTCCGGAGGAACAATCACTAACGGAGATAATATTCTGAAAAGTAAGACGGGAACTTATTATGCTTCTGAAAAAACTTTTAAGTTCAGAGAAGCCGTAGAGGTTACTAATCCTGAATACATCATCAATACTAATCATTTGGATTATAATACCTTTACGGGAGATGCCTATATGCTGGGGCCTTCGACCATAAAAAGTGAAAACAATTTTATTTATACCGAAAAAGGAAGGTATAATACTAAGACTAATATTTCTAATCTTGGAGAAAGTTCCTACATAATTTATGACAATAAAAGAATTGAAGGAGATAGTATTTATTATGACCGAAATATCGAGTTTGCCTCTGCAACTAACAATGTAAAAGTTACTGATACGATTAATAAAACTGTAGCCAAAGGAAATTACGGAGAAGTTTATAGACTTAAGGATTCACTGATGTTAACCCAACGAGCTATAGTAGCAACCGAATCAGAAGATAAAGATACATTATATACCAGTGCTCAACGTATTATTATTACGGGAAAACAAGGAGAAAGGGTTATAAGAGCTTATAAAGATGCTCGTTTTTTCAAAACTAATATGAGCGGAAGGGCGGACTCTATTCACTCTACCGAAACAGACGGAATTACTCAACTTATCGGAAATCCTGTTTTGTGGAACGGAGAAAGTCAAATGACAGGAGATTTGATGTTGTTGTTGTCAAATAAAGAAACCCAAAAACTCGACTCACTTAAAGTATTGAACAATGTTTTTATTGCCGAAAAGGATACTTTGGGTACAGGCTTTAATCAAGTAAAAGGACAGTACCTTTACGGAAGGTTTCAAGACGGAAAGTTAGCAGAAGCTGATATCATTAAAAACACCGAAATGATTTATTATGTCTATACCGATGGAGAACTTTACGGAATAGATAAAAATATAAGCAGTAAAATCAATCTTACTTTTTTAGATAACGAAATAGAAACTGTTTCATTCCACACTGATGTCAAAGGTGATACTTATCCTGAAAGTGCCCTTCCTGAAAATGCTCGTAAATTGAGAGGGTTTGTTTGGAAAGAAAATCTGCGAATAAAATCAGTTGAAGAAGTTATAGTCCCCTGAATAAAAACTTTAACTACTTAAAGCAACCATTCGCATAAAACATCATCTATAAAAAGAAAGAAAGAAGAGCATAAACTTCTTTTTTCAACAATCTCGATTTATTTTTCAGATTGCTTCATCCGTTTTATTACATTAGCAAAGACAAAACTTTGTAAAGTTTCAATGCCCGTAAAAATTAACATATTATATTGTCTTGTTTTATTGCTTTTTGGGACTTTAGGATATTCACAAGATCCGGAAAGTCAAATCAGTAAAGACACTATAAACCCGAAGCAAAAAGAGGCTCTTCATAAACTGGAAAAAAAAGCACATGAAAAAGGAGGCTTTACCAAGTTTGCTCACAAGTTGATATTTCGACCTATTCAAAAGCGCTCCGTGAGTAAGCTGCCTAATAAAAATCAGATTTCTTACAAAGAATTTGAAGGAAAAATTATCCGAAATATAAATATAACTACACTTGACCCTTTTGGTTTTTCTGTTTCTGATACGCTCAGACAGCCGGAAAGCTGGGGAGAAAAAGCAGGAAATGCTTTGCATATCAAGTCAAGAAACAGTACTATTCAGAATTTATTGCTTTTTAAGAAGAATCAGCCTTTGGATTCGCTTATTGTACAAGAATCAGAACGTCTTGTCAGAAGTCAAAGATATATTAGGAGAGTACGGGTTGAACCCATCAAAATATCCGAAACTTCAGATTCAGTTGATATAAATATTCGCGTTTTAGACTCTTGGAGTTTAGTTCCTACCGGTAGTGCGTCATCATCCAAAATGAATTTAGAACTTTCGGAACGCAACTTTCTCGGATTAGGACATACTTTCAGACATGATTATCAACAACGCTTCGATGATTCAAAGAATGCTTATGGAGCCAGATATATCATCCCAAATATCAGAAATACATACATCAATACTACAATTGTATATGATATAGATGTAAACAATAACTGGTTAAAAAGTGCGGAAATACAAAGAGATTTCTTCTCTCCTCTTACTAAATGGGCGGGAGGAGTTTATTTTGACGAAAGATTTTTAAGAGATTCTTTACCGGATGATGTGGGAGAGTTCGCCCTGCAAAACTTTAAATCCCGAAGCCAGGAATATTGGGTAGGACGAGCTTTCAGTCTTTCGGGAATCCATACAGAAGCAGACCGAACGCTTAATTTAGTTACCACTTTAGGGTTTTATAATACGGTTTATTCTGAAAAACCGAGTTTTGAGTACGACCACTCCGGATTTTTTTCTAATAATAAAACCTATCTTATGAGTATAGGTATTACTTCAAGACGATTTGTGCAGGATAGGTATGTTTTTGAGTATGACCGAACAGAAGACATAGCTATCGGAAAGGTGTATTCGATAACCACAGGCTTTGAGGATAAAAATAATACTCGACGAATGTACTTCGGAACCAAATATTCTTTTGGAAATTATTATGACTTTGGGTTTTTCGGGAGTGATTTCGAGATAGGAACTTTCTTTAACAGTGGAGAAACAGAACAAGGTATAATTCGGGCAAGAGCTATATATTTTACAAAACTTCATCAGCTTGGTTCGTGGTATTTCAGACAGTTTGTTAAGCCTGAAATTGCATTCGGATTCAATAGAGCACCAATTATCAAAGACCAATTTACTTTGAGCGGAAGTAATGGAATAGAAGGTTTTAACAGCAGAGTACTTGGAACCAAAAAAGCTCTTTTGTATTTACAAACTCAATCGTATGCTCCGGGAATTTGGTACGGTTTCCGTTTCAGTCCTTTTCTGAATGTTACTCTTGGGATGATAGGAGATAGTAATACTACTCTTTTTAAGAGCCGCCTTTATTCAAAAATCGGTTTGGGAATTTTAGTATCGAATGATTTTTTGGTATTTAATCAGTTTCAGCTCTCAATTGCCTATTATCCGACAATTCCTTTTGAGGGAGAAAATGTACTGAAAACCAATACCTTTAAAAATGATGATTTTATTCTCCAAAACTTTAGAATAGAACAACCCGAGGTTATTCGATTGGAGTAGCAGATATTGATGATGAGGTAAAAAAGGAGTTAAAATCTCGGATCAGGAGTTTTTCGTTTCTCCCATTTAATGTCTTGAAGCATAGATGATTTGATTCCGATAAAGAATCCCCAATGAGAATTAACTCCGTACGGAACCCAAGAAAAATCCATTCTCCACGATAGCAAATCTCTTTCAAAGCGAAGTTGAGTAAAGGTAACTCCTTTCTGAACAAAATCATATCCGGTGGAAACCCCAACTTTCCACTTGTCGGTTAAGTCCACATTACCTGAAACCATAATTGAATTTGAGGTGATTTCGTTTTGCCTGAAATCGTTACTGTATGTTATAGAATAAGCCAATCGTAAGTCCCATGGAATTTTGAGTGAATAGAAACCTTCCATATTGGTGGAATTATTTTCTTTTTCGGTTCGGTTTCTTCTGTTAGATTCCATGTCCGAGCCGAATAAATCATCTTCTCTTCCTCCATTTCGGGCTCCTATTTCGTTATTTCCGGAGGGATTTCTTCGTTCAAAATCTGTACTCGAAAACGAATAGTTTAAGGTGAAGTTTGCCCCTGCTAATCGGAAAAGACTCCCTCCATTTTCTATATTGAATTTATCAATTCTCCGATTAGAATTGCTCAGCGCGTATGGGTCTAACCGTGCAATGAGATTCATATTCAGCTTTCCTTCCATTAGGGTAGTTCCTGCATTCATACTTACGGGACTCCATCTTAGAGAATCGGCAGCCATGTTGTATGAAGTAGAAAAATTAAGAGCATTAAGCAACATTACTTTTTTAGGCTCAGTTTTAGTAGAATCTCTTTCTCTTACTTTAGCTTCAAAAGAGTTGGCTAAACTAAGTCCTATACTGCTGGCGTAGTTATTATTCGGAGTTCCGTAAAGTCCTCCTTCAAAACGAGTATATTCTCGCATAGTAGTTCCCATTGCATCAATAGGATATTCATCGTAATATTGATCAAAAGCAGGGGAGTAGTTATATGAAACGGAAGGTCTTACGGTATGGCGAAGTGCTTGTATTTTTTTGTCTTTTCCGAAGTCAAAAGTTCCGTAAATAGTAGTTCCGATACTGGTCGAAAAATTATAAGTTCTGTAAGAATCAAAACCGTTTATGTTGATTATGGTATCTCTGTCGGTAGTAAAGTTCCTTTGTTTTCTGACAGTATTCATTGTCCAAACCTCATTATAATTGAAAGACAACGGAATGCTAAAATATTTTAATACTTTAAAGTTAGTACTTACCGGAATGGAATGTTGCATTCCTGTTCGTCCGTCTTTAAACATTTGAGAAGTAAAAAACAAAGAGTCGGTTGTGGTATAACTGTTTTTTGCATTCAGGTTATACTGAAAGTTGATGTTTTTGATGATTCCTTTTTTGCTCTCATCTCTTGACGCAAACGGATAAATTCTATCAACACTTAACTGTAGGGTTGGAAGTGTCATATCAATTCGCTGGGTTTGTGTGTTTTGTGAATGAGTAGCCGTAAGCGACATGTTAACCTGAGGAATTGAGTTGAACGTTTTGGCATAGCTAACAGAAGAACTCATTGTATTGTTCATTCTTGAGCTTACGTTAATTTGGTTTATAGAGTTTTGGAAATAAGTACTGCTACCTAAGTTTACGGAAGCCGAAAATCTTGAGCTGGGATTGGATTTTTGGTCTTGTTGATGACTCCATTGAATGTTATAAATTCGTGTTTTAGAATAATCGGGAAACCCTCTCTGACTGGTTATCAGATTTTCAAGCCTTATGTTTATATTTCCCCGAAATTTGTACCTCCACGCATAATCAGATTGAAAGCGTAATCCGTAACTCCCGTTGGTGTAATAATCTCCTAAAACAGTCAAATCATAATGGTCTGAAATCGCAAAGTAATATCCTCCGTTTTGCAGGAAGTATCCTTGAGTGTTGTTTTCTCCAAAAGTTGGAATGATAAAACCGGAGGTGCTTTTGCTGGTAATCGGGAAAAATGCAAACGGAAGTCCTACAGGTGTCGGGACATCCATGATTACCATATTAGTAAGTCCTACTACAACCTTTTCTCCGGGAACCATTTTCAATTTTCGAGTATGAAAATAATATTCCGGATTATCAATATCGGCTGCTGTAGTGAAAATCGCATCTTTCATATAAAAGACCGAATCATTTTCTCTTTTGGTATAAGGAGCTTTTATTTTCATATCTCCTTGTTCGGTTCGAGAGCCATATACCAAAGCTTTTCCGGTATCAAAGTTATAACGCATAGAATCGGGCTCTACTATGTTTTGTCCTTGAGTAAATTTTGGAATTTGAGTATATACACCGGATGTATCTACAATACCTCGAGCATACACCTCATTTTTGTTATAATCTATAATGATTTCTCCCGCTTCAAGCTGCATATCCAGATATTTGATTACTGCCTGATTATATAGCTTAGAAATTCTTTTTTTATGATTGATTGTGTTGTAATCTTTGGCAGTACGCGAAATAATTCCTTCGAGTTTTTCTTTTTTCGGTTTGACAGAATCTGTCGGGATTATAATTTGTTTTGGTGATTCTGTAAACTGAACTTTTGTAGAATCAGGATTCTGCTTAGACTTCATATCGGTAGTATTTAAGGGGAATTCTTGTGAATATGAGTTCACAGATAAAATGCACCAAAAAAATGTCCAAAAAACGATATGAAATAGCTTGGTTCGCAAAGGTTTTAGTTCTATTTTTGTAAATTGATGGCTTAATTTTTGAACAGGGCAAACTTACGGATATTTTTTTAGCTTTTTTTAGCAAGCGTATGCCTTTATGAAAATTATAACCACAAACTGATAGATTTTGCAAAAATAAATATTAGATGATGAATATTAAATCAAAACTTTGTTTCGCTATTTTTTGCGGATTAATGTTATGTTCATTTCCGTCTTTAGCGCAAAAAACGGATAAATTCAAAGTTGTTCTTGATGCAGGGCACGGAGGTGTAGGGAAAGGAGGAGATCCGGGAGCCGTTCGCAACGGAGTTAAAGAGAAAGATGTGAATTTGGCAGTAACCCTTAAAATAGGGAAAATTCTTGAAAAATACAATGATATAGAAGTACTGTACACTCGTAAAACCGATGTTTTTGTACCATTGGATAAAAGACCCAAGTACGCTAACAAAGAAAAAGCCAATATTTTTGTTTCTATACACTGTAACTCGGTAGATAATACTCGTCCTTTTGGGACAGAGACATACGTGCTGGGGGTTGCTAAAGATAAACACAGTTTGGAAGTAGCAAAACGAGAGAACTCCGTAATTTTCTTAGAGGAAAATTATGAAGAAAAATACCAAGGATATGACCCTAACAATCCGGAATCAGTTGTGGGATTAATGCTTTTGCAAGGAGAGTACAAAAATCAAAGTATTTTATTGGCAAGTGCTATTCAGAAAAACTTTACTAATAATCTCAAAAGAAACGATAGAGGAGTTAAAGAAGCCGGATATTTGGTGTTGAGAGATTGTGCTATGCCTGCAATTCTTATTGAGCTTGGTTTTTTGTCTCACAAAGAAGAAGCAGCTTATTTAGCTTCAGAAAAAGGTCAAAACGAATTGGCTCAATCTATCGCAAATGCTATTGTTAATTACAAAAATGAACATTATTCGTATTCTGATTCATTTGAATATATTGGGTCGGAAGACAACGTACATTCTACTTCTAACAATACAGCAAGTAATGAAACAGTAGATAATAACAAGGCTGTTTTTAAAGTTCAGATCTCGGCAAGCGGAAATAATTTGGAAACTAAACCTCAGAATTTTAAAGGCCTAAATACCATTTCAAAAATAAAAGACGGAAATCTCTATAAATATTATTATGGAGAAACTAACGATTATAAAACAGCTCAAAATCTTTTGGAACAAGCCAAAGAAAAGGGCTATAAAGATGCTTATATTGTTGCCTTTAAAGAAGGAAGACAAGTAAAAGTATCTGATGTTATCAACTAATTTAGAAACATTCTACTGTAATATTGCCTTAATTTTGCACTAAAATTTTTATCATTTTGAAAGTATCAAGAGAAATTAAAACAGCTTTACTCGTAATTGCATCCATCTTAATTTTTATTTGGGGATATAACTTCCTTAAAGGAAAAGACCTGTTTAGTTCATACCAAAATTATTATGTGGTTTATGATAATGTAGAAGGGCTTTCGGTTTCTGCCCCCGTTACACTTAACGGACTTGGAGTAGGAAAAGTAAATAATATAAGTATAAACCCTCAAGGGAAATTAATAGTAGAAGTGCAGATTAAAACAGACTTCCCGATTTCTAAAAGCAGTTTATTGCAAGTTTATGAACCGAGCTTTATCGGAGGTAAACAAATAGCCATTATTCCGAATTTAGAAGACAGTAATATAGCAAAAGACGGAGATACCCTAAAAAGTGGTGTTCGTTTAGGAATGTTGGCTAAAGCCGGAGATCAATTGGCTCCTATTCAAAATAAAGTGGAGAGTACCCTGACCAGTGCGGACAGTTTGCTTACTAATTTCAACACTTTACTTGATAAAAAAAATAAAGAGAATCTTTCGATAGTCATTGCTGAGCTTACTCAGACTATGAAGACTCTAAACTCTGCTTCTAAAACTTTGGAAAAGATGCTTGCTGCCAATCAGCAGAATATAGACCAAATGATGAGCAATTTGAATCATACTTCGGCTAATTTTGCTGAAATCTCAAATTCTTTGACCGAAGCAGACTTAGGGAGTGTTGTAAAGAATTTAGAATCTACTTTGGCAAATGTCAATAAGATGATGTCTGAAATGGAATCAGGAAAAGGAACTTTAGGAAAGTTGATGAAAGACGAAGCTTTATATAATAACTTATCGGCTGCTTCAAAAGAGTTAGAATTATTGCTGGAAGATTTAAGGTTAAACCCGACCCGATATGTAAATATTTCTGTATTCGGGAAGAAAAACAAACCTTATGTAGCACCCGAAAAAAACGAATAGGAACTTTATTGGATGGGTTATGAGTATGATATCTAACATTACTTTTGCTTTACTTCTTGTAATCGGAGTCGGATTTTTTGTAAAGAATGTCAAACAGCTTATCAGAAATATCAAATTAGGACAAGCTGTAGATCGAACGGACAACCCGAAACAACGTTTCCGAAATATGCTTTTGGTGGCCTTTGGTCAAAAAAAGATGTTCAAAAGACCGGTTCCGGCTTTGTTGCACTTTGCCATATATGCTGCTTTTATTATTACCCAAATTGAACTTATTGAAATTCTGATTGACGGATTGTTTGGAACACATAGAGTTTTCAAACCCTCTTTAGGAGGTTTCTATACGTTTGTGATAAGCTTTATTGAAATTTTATCGGTATTGGCTTTGATAGCTACCATAGCATTTTTATCTCGCAGAAATTTATTAAAACTTCCTCGTCTGAATAAAACGGAGCTATTAGGATGGCCTAAAAAAGATGCAAACCTAATTCTGATTATGGAAATTATTTTAGTGGTTTGTATTTTTACAATGAACGGAACCGATGAAGTTTTATACAATCGAGGAGCTTCGCATTTTGAAGGACAAGGTAGTTTTGGATTTGCGGTAACTCAGCATTTAGGTCCTGCGTTGTTTGGTTCGCTTTCAGAAGGAGTGCTACATATTTTAGAAAGAATAGGTTGGTGGGGACATTTTGTAATGGTATTGGCATTTTTGAATTATTTGTATTATTCAAAGCACTTACACATTTTGTTGGCTTTTCCGAATACTTATTTTGCAGATCTTAATCCGTTAGGAAGATTCAAAAATAATCCGACTGTAACCAATGAAGTTAAATTGATGATGGACCCGAACGCAGACCCGTTTGCGGCTCCTGCTGATGCGAATGCGACTCCTGCTAAATTCGGAGCCAGCGATGTAACGGATTTGAATTGGTTTCAGTTGTTAAGTGCTTATACGTGTACCGAGTGCGGAAGGTGTACTTCGGTGTGCCCGGCCAACATTACGAGTAAAAAGCTTTCTCCTCGTAAGATTATGATGGATACACGAGACAGAATTGAAGAAATCGGAAAAAATATCACCAAAAACAAAGGTAAATTCGTGGATGACGGCAGACAGTTACTCAACGACTATATTACCCCTGAAGAGCTTTGGGCATGTACAACTTGTAATGCCTGTGTAGAAGAATGTCCGGTAAGCATCAGTCCGCTTTCGATAATTATGGATATGCGTCAATATTTGGTGATGGAACAGAGCGCAGCTCCTATGGAACTCAATAATATGATGACTAATATTGAGAATAATGCAGCTCCGTGGCAGTATAACCAAATGGATAGATTAAACTGGAAAGATGAAAATTAATTGAATTTTGAATAATGAATTTTGAGTGTTTAAAGGAACATCAAGGTTCATAGCTTAAAATTTAAAACTATATTTAAAGAGTTATGCAAGTACCAACAATGGCAGAAATGATGGCTCAAGGCAAACAACCGGAAGTGTTGTTTTGGGTAGGTTGTTCGGGGAGTTTTGATGACAGAGCCAAAAAAATAACCAAAGCTTTTGTAAAGATACTCAATCAAGCTAATATATCTTTTGCTGTATTAGGAACAGAAGAAGGCTGTACGGGAGATCCGGCTAAACGTGCCGGAAATGAGTTCCTTTTTCAGATGCAGGCCTTGACTAATATTGAGGTGTTGAATACTTATGAAGTAAAGAAAATAGTAACGGCTTGTCCACACTGTTTTAACACCATTAAAAACGAATATCCTGAACTCGGGGGAAATTATGAAGTACTTCATCATACGCAATTTTTGAAATCGTTGTTAGATGAAGGAAAACTAACGGTTAAAGGAGGAAGTTTTAAAGGAAAGAGAATTACCTTTCATGACCCTTGTTACTTAGGCAGAGCTAATAATGTTTACGAAGCTCCGAGAGATCTTATCGAAAAATTAGATGCAGAACTCGTGGAGATGAAACGCTCTAAAAAGAACGGACTTTGTTGTGGAGCAGGAGGAGCACAAATGTTTAAAGAACCTGAAAAAGGAGACAAGGATATTAATGTAGAGCGTACCGAAGATGCTTTAGAAGTAAATCCTGATATTATTGCGGCGGGATGTCCGTTTTGTAATACTATGCTTACAGACGGAATTAAATTCAAGGAAAGAGAAGGAAATATCAAAGTACTTGATGTAGCTGAACTTTTAGCACAAGCACAAGATTTATAACTTTAATTGTAATCAGAACATTTCTTAGCTTTTTTATAGTTGTATAAGAAAAAGATTATCCAAAGATTACAAAATTTATAATCATTCTAAACTCCGATATTGATAAAAAAACAAGTTTAAATTATCAAAAAAATATTTTTTAGGTCAAATACTTATATTTTAATCTAAAATATTCATCTATTTTGCTGTTTTGATAAAAATATCTTTCTAAAATAGATGATTGATTGTAAATTGTGTAATATTCAATTTAATTCCGTAAATTTGTCCGTGAAAATTATAAACAATATTAAACTATTTTAAGACTATGGCTTTTGATATCGAAATGATTAAAAAAGTGTATGAAAGAATACCTGCCAGA
>CAZVQI010000023.1:0-18046 GCA_964629155.1 uncultured Flavobacterium sp. | reverse complement strand
AAACACACGAGTTGGTTGTTCCTAAATCGATTCCGATTATTTTACTCATAATTTTTATAGTTTTTCTTTATTTGTGTATTTTTTAGCTTTTTAAACTTATCCTGTATCAGACAATGATTGTGCCATTACAAAAAATATAATAAAATGTCAGTTTTCTGAATTTTCATCAAAAAATCACTGTAACTTGTGTCTGAATTCCAATAGAAAAACAACTTCTAAACTGACAAAATGTCTCAAAAACACATCCTATCACCTAATTTCCGAAAAACAAAAAACTCCTTCCATATATTTCAAATAGTTTGTAAATCAAAAAATTAAACTACATTTTCTTTTCATAAACAAATACAACACTCCACATCGTCAAGATTAAAATAGATTTTATTATTTTTGTCAATTAACCCTAATTTTTAAACCAAAACACTACAACTATGGATACACAATATTCTGATGACATTTACGGAAGAGCTCGGGTAAAAGACACTCCTGAGTTGGAAGCCTATTATAAAGAATTAGAAGGTTTAGGTGCAGGTGCGTTATGGACTGTAGCCAATGATATTGAACCGTGGGAACCTCGAAGCTCTTCTATTCCAATGTTGTGGAAATACGAAGATTTAAGACCTTTAGTTTTAAAATCATCAGATTTGGTAACCCCTGAGCAGGCCGGACGAAGAGTTGTTTATTTGGTAAACGATAAGAGAAAAGATGTAAGTGCAGCAGTAGGATGGCTCTATACAGGTATTCAGGTAACTCGTCCCGGAGAATATACATCAGCTCACAGACACAAAGCTTCTGCCTTGCGTTTTATCATGGAAGGCGAAGGAGGTTATACTGTGGTGGACGGAAACAAAATCATGCTTGAAGTAAATGATTTTGTAATTACTCCAAACTCAACTTGGCATGAACACGGAGTAGAGCTGGGAGGAAAAACTTGTATTTGGCAAGATGGACTGGACATTCCTCTTGTAAATGCACTGGAAGCCAATGATTATGCTGTATTGGAAGGAACTCAAAAGCTCGTTGCTCCCATAAATTATTCTCCAATGACTTATGGGGGGGCGGGTCTTATTCCTCCTGACAAAGAATGGGATAAACCATATTCTCCTTTATTCAAGTATTCTTGGAAAGTTGTATATCCTGCCCTTTTAGAAGCCGAAAAAGTAAATAACCCGAATCCTTTTGACGGGATTATTATGCAATACAGCAATCCGCTTACCGGAGGACACGTAATGCAAACTATGGGAGCTTCTATTCAGCTTTTACCAAAAGGTTTCAAAGGGAAAGCTCACAAACATACAGGCTCATTTGTCTATCAATGTGCTAAAGGAAAAGGTTATTCAATCATCAATGGTAAGCGTTTTGATTGGAAAGAGCGAGACATCTTTTGCGTTCCATCTTGGGCTTGGCATGAACATCACAATTTATCAGACACCGACGATGCTTGTTTGTTCTCTTTTAACGACCTGCCAACTATCGAAAAATTAGGGTTATATCAAGACAGAGAATACAAAGAAAATAACGGACATCAACCAATAATTGAATAATTCAAAGGCTTTTGTTTTTTGCCCTGATTGTATATTTCGCTTACCTTTTTTTTGAAGGTACGTTTAGTGATTTTATGGTCAGAATGATTAAATAAAATGCTTACTTTTGCACACACAACTACACCATAATGAGTCAAAAAGTTTTACTTACTTCAGACGAAATCAATATTCTTCTACATCGTTTGGCTTGTCAGCTCATCGAAAATCATCTGGATTTTTCTGATACTATTTTAATTGGCATCCAACCCCGCGGAACTTTGTTTGCCAAAAGAATAAAGTCCATTTTAGAAGAAGAATACAAAATCAAAGATATCAAACTCGGTTTTTTGGATATCACCTTTTTTAGAGATGATTTCAGACGAAACGAAAAACCACTCGAAGCCAACAAAACCGAAATTAGCTTTTTAGTAGAAGGGAAAAAGGTAGTTTTTATAGACGATGTACTCTATACCGGAAGAAGTATTCGGGCTGCACTTACTGCCATTCAATCCTTCGGAAGACCTTCAGAGATTGAACTTTTAGTTTTGATTGACCGGCGTTTTTCTCGCCATCTGCCTATCCAACCCGATTACAGAGGTCGTCAAGTAGATGCTATCGGAGAAGAAAAGGTACGAGTTTGCTGGAAAGAACAACACGGAGAGGACATTATCTATCTCGAAAAACAATAACAACACAACACAAATGAAAACACTAAGCGTTAATCATCTTCTCGGAATAAAATATTTAACTCCTTCAGATATTGACCTGATTTTTGAAACAGCTGACCATTTCAAAGAAGTTATCAACCGTCCGATTAAGAAAGTTCCTTCACTTCGAGATACTACCATCGCTAATATTTTCTTTGAAAATTCTACTCGTACCAAACTGTCTTTTGAACTGGCTCAAAAACGCCTTTCTGCTGATATCATCAGTTTTTCTGCTGCTCAATCATCGGTTAAAAAAGGAGAAACGCTTATTGATACGGTTAATAATATCCTTTCTATGAAAGTGGATATGGTAGTTATGCGACACTCCAGCCCCGGGGCGAGTGAATTTCTATCAAAACACGTAAAGGCAAGCATCATCAATGCCGGAGATGGAGTTCACGAACATCCGACACAAGCACTTTTGGATTCATTTACCATTCGTGAAAAATTAGGAGGTGTAGAAGGAAAAAAAGTAGTGATTGTGGGTGACATACTTCATTCGAGAGTGGCTTTGTCAAATATTTTTGCTTTACAAATGCAAGGAGCAGAAGTTCGAGTTTGTGGCCCTAAATCACTTATCCCGAAACACATCGAAAAATTAGGTGTAAAAGTAGAAAACAACCTTATCAAAGCTTTAGAATGGTGCGATGTGGCCAATATGCTTCGAGTTCAAAACGAAAGAATGGAAGTAAATTACTTTCCGAATACCCGAGAATACTCGCAACAATTCGGGCTTACAAAAGAGATCCTGGACTCACTAAACAAAGAAATTGTAGTGATGCACCCCGGACCAATAAACAGAGGTGTTGAAATCACTTCTGATGTGGCAGACTCCAAACAATCTGTAATATTAGAACAAGTAGAAAACGGAGTAGCTATACGAATGGCCGTTATCTATCTATTGGCTTCAAAGCTCTAAATTTATTATTTACACTTTATTTGGACAATTCCGAAATCAGGCTCTCAACAGTTTTCGGACTGTTTCCTATAAATATTTTGTCATTTATTATAAAAACAGGGCGATTCAGAAAAGTATAATGTTCTAAAATAAGATTTTTGAAATCATTTTCAGACAAGTTTTCATCTTTTAGGCTTCTTTCTTTATAGAGCTTTGACCTTCTGCTAAACAACTTTTCGTAACTCCCCGAAAGCACATACATTTCTTCCAATTGCTTTACCGTTACCGGATTTTGTTTCACATCTTGGAACACTATCCCTTCAGTTGAAGGCAATGAACTTATTATTTTTTTACACGTTCCACAAGTTTTCAGATAATAACATTTTTTCATTTTACGCTGCATTTTGATTAATCAATTAAGGCACAGGGTCATATCCGCTCCCTCCCCAAGGATGACAACTAAAAATTCGTTTGACAGCCAAGCGTCCCCCTTTAAAAAGCCCGTGTTTTTTAAGAGCTTCTAATGCATAATGCGAACAAGTAGGAGTATATCTGCAAGAAGCAGGCGTAAGCGGAGAAATCACCACTTGATAAAACCGAATTATCATTATAAAAGGAAAAACAAGAATTTTTTTAAGACTTATTTTTGAAGAATTATTACACATTTTAAACTTTATTCTTTGTCAAAAGTAGTAAGAAAATTAATTTTACTAAGGATTATAAAACAAAAACTTCTCTGCTTTTTATTTGTACCTCAATCTTTAAAATGAGCAACTCAATGATTTAATTACTAATTTCAGCAAATCACGTCTTTCTTTCATTTGTAAATACCTTTTCAATTAACAGTTAAAAATTCTGTAAATGACTCCAATCAGATTCTAAACAACCAAAAAGTGCGGGTATAATCCGTATCTTTGCATTTGAATTTTATAACGAGCAATGGACTTTTTTTTAGATTTTGACTGGAAAGAGACTTTTACTGTAACCATGATTTTGTTTGCAGTAATTGATATCTTAGGAAGTATTCCGATTATTGTTGATTTACGTACACGTATCGGACATATTCAATCCGAAAAAGCCTCAATTGTAGCTTTTTTGATTATGACGGCTTTCCTTTTTGTGGGAGACAAAATCCTGAAGCTCATCGGAATTGATGTAAATTCCTTTGCTGTAGCCGGTGCTTTTGTACTTTTCTTTTTAGCCTTAGAGATGATTCTGGGAGTTCGTTTGTATAAAGACGAAGCTCCTAATACAGCCTCAATTGTTCCGATTGCTTTCCCTCTGATTGCAGGAGCCGGAACAATGACTACTATCTTGGCTTTAAGAGCCGAATATCAAAGTATAAATATTATTGTGGCTATTTTCCTGAATACCCTTTTAGTTTACTTCGTATTAAAATCATCCGGAAAAATCGAACGAGTATTAGGAAAAGAAGGACTAGCAGTAATCCGAAAAGTATTTGGAGTGATTCTTTTGGCTATTGCTGTTAAATTATTCGCCTCTAATGTTAAGGGGCTTTTTATGTAAAAAAGAACTTTGTAATTTTATTTTTAAAATATCTCATAGTGTTTATTACTGTGAGAAAAAATCAAAAAGATGAAAACAATTATATACATATTACTCGCCTTAGCTTTTGGTTTGGTTGTTTTTAATATCACCCAACTGGATTTTGACAACCTTTTTACAGGAAACAGTCTTATTGCTCTTATAGGGATTGTCGCTTCTCTTTGTGCCATTTGTATTCTATTAATTTTCAGAACTTCTAAAGCCATTGAAGATAAGTATAAAAATCAATAAGCTATGTTTGATGTATTGATTATCGGAGGTGGAGTAGCAGGAATTTCTTGTGCTTTAGTTTTAGGGTCTGCATATAAGAAACCTTTCGTACAAGATAAAAAAATCGGGATTCTGACCCATCAAAAAGGAGGAAACTTACAAGATGCCCTACTCAATAACGTGTTTGGGATTCCTTACGGAAAATTAGGGTCAGAAGTAATGATTGAAAGCTTACAACACTTAAAAATAACTTACCCTCATATTGAGCAAATCCCGAACGAGAAAGTCAGTAAAGTCATCCAAAATCAGAATTATTTTCAGGTTTATACCACTGAAAATATATATGAAGCTAAAATTGTTGTAATTGCTGTAGGGGCTTCAAACACATTTAACATTGAAGGATTAACCCAATACGTAATTCCACACAAAAAAACCATTCCCGAAAAAAACCGCATACAACTTGTTAACGAAGACCACAAAATATCAGAAAATCTTTATGTGGCGGGTGTTTTAGCAGGACACCGAAGCCAAGTCGCTATTGCTTCCGGTAGTGGAGCCGCTGTAGCCACTGATATTCTTACGCTTTGGAACAACAACATTCATACTCATTCTCACGACAGTATCAAAAAATCCTAAGCTGTTAAACAAAAGGTAAAAACTGATAAATTTTTCAAGTAACGAAGGCTAAATACTTTTTAAAAAATTATTTTCTATAAATTTGCCCACTATGATTATTTTATTCAGGCAATGATAGAAAAGATTAAAACCCACATTCAGGAGGTTAATGCGTTTAGTGCGGACAACAAAGAAGCCTTAGAGCAATTCAGAATCAAGTATTTAGGAAAGAAAGGAATTCTAAACGATTTTTTTGCAGCATTTAAAAGTGTTCCAAATGAACAGAAAAAAGAATTTGGACAAGTAATCAATGAACTTAAAAAGGCTACAGAAGAAAAAGTAAAATCTCTCCAAGAACTTTTAGAAAACAAAGAAGAAGTTCAAGGAATTTACGGAGATTTAACTCGCACAGGTTATCCGCTTGAATTAGGTTCAAGACATCCTATATCTTTGGTAAAAAACAGGGTGATAGAAATTTTCTCTAATATCGGTTTTAATGTTTCTGAAGGACCGGAAATTGAAGATGACTGGCACAACTTCACTGCTTTGAACCTTCCGGAATACCATCCGGCAAGAGATATGCAAGACACATTCTTTATTCAAACCCATCCTGATATTCTCTTAAGAACTCACACCTCGTCTGTTCAAGTACGTTATATGGAAGAAAACAAACCTCCTCTCAGAACAATTTCTCCGGGGAGAGTTTTCAGAAACGAGGCTATTTCTTCACGCTCACACTGTATTTTTCATCAGGTAGAAGGTTTATATATTGATAAAGACGTTTCATTCGCTGACTTAAAACAAACTTTATTATATTTTACCAAAGAAATGTTCGGAAAGTCAAAAATTCGTTTACGTCCGTCGTACTTTCCCTTTACCGAGCCAAGTGCAGAAGTTGATATTTACTGGGGGCTTAAAACTCCTACAGATTATCGAATAACTAAAGGAACCGGATGGTTAGAAATTATGGGGTGTGGGATGGTTGACCCTAATGTTTTAACTAACTGTAAGATTGATCCTAAAAAATATTCGGGCTTTGCTTTCGGAATGGGAATTGAGAGAATGGCTATGCTTTTATACCAAATTAGTGACATTAGAATGTTTTATGAAAATGATGTGCGTTTTCTAAAACAATTTAAGTCAAATATTTAAAATTATTTTTTAATTTTATACTAAAAAGAGAGCTTTTTAAGTTATATGTAGTAAATAGATTCTTAATGATTTATTAACCATAAAAAAAAGATAAATTATTTTTTTATTAGACTTAAACGTATAAATTTGCCTTTCGTTTAAAAAGATTTAAAGAGTTTTTATCTTTTTAAAACAAGAAACACTAACCCAAAAAAATAAAATAAACTAAATTTAATTAAAATGACAAACGAAGCAAACGTATCGGTTGAAAACAAATCAAAAGCTAAAGGCTCAAATGTTGTTGCAGGAGTTATTATTGTGATCTGTCTGATTATAGGATGGATAGTATGGAATTACGTAATGGGGGCTCCCTCTAACTTTGAAAATGGAGACCGCGACAACGGACACCCTCTTCCGGGGAACATTTTAGGTATGGTTTACAAAGGAGGATATATCGTACCTGTTCTTATGGGGTTATTATTGATGACTCTAGTGTTTTCAATAGAAAGGTTTTTTGTAATATCTAAAGCTGCAGGGGGCGGAAACCTTGAAAAATTTGTAGCACAAGTTAAATCAGATGTAGCAAACGGAGATATCAATGCTGCTATTGATGCTTGCGATAATCAAAAAGGTTCTGTAGCAAATGCTATCCGTTCTGCTCTTGTAAAATATCAAGAAGTTAAAAAAGAAGGATTTGATAGTGAAAAAGCAGAAGAGGCTATTCAAAAAGAAATTGAACAAGCTACGTCTCTTGAAATGCCGATGCTTGAAAAAAATATGACAATTATTGCTACACTTGTTTCTATTGGTACACTAACAGGACTTTTAGGAACAGTATCGGGGATGATTAAAGCTTTCTCCGGATTAGCAACTGCAGGAGCTCCGGATTCAGCTGCATTGGCAAATGGTATTTCTGAAGCTCTTATCAACACTGCTACCGGTATTGCTACATCAACCATTGCAACTATTATGTATAACTATTTTACTTCAAAAATAGATACTCTTACGTACTTTATTGATGAGGCAGGTTCTGCAATTACTCAAGCTTACAGAAGAGCAAGAGGAAATAAATAATTTAATTGTGTTTCTTTACTGAAATAAAATCAGTTTTGTAAATACTTAAAAATAAGAGAATGGCTAAAGTAAAAATGTCAAAAAAGAGTACAAGAATTGATATGGCCGCAATGTGCGATGTGTCGTTCTTATTGCTCACTTTCTTTGTAATGACTTCTACGGCTCGTTTACCTGAACCTGTTGATGTCAGTACACCAGCCTCTACGGTTCAAATTAAATTACCGGATACAGGAATTGCAACTATTACCGTTGCTAACGGAAAAGCATATTTCGGAGTTGTAGGACAAGATACAAGAGTTTTAACTCTTGAAAAAATGGGAGCAAGATACGGATTAACTTTTTCAGATCAAGAAAAACAACGCTTTTCTCTTATTGAATCTTTCGGTGTAGATATTAGTGAGCTTAGAGGGCTAATTGCATTAGATGGAGGTGACAGAATGAAGCCTGGTGTTCAGAAAGGAATTGCTTTAGATTCTACTAATAATCAGTTGGCTGATTGGATTAAATCTGCTCGTGAGGCAAATGCACAATTATTAGTAGAAAAAGACGTTCCTAAAAAAGAAAGAAGAGATTTAGATATTGCTATTAAAGGCGATGCTGATGAGGATTATCCTACCATTAAAAAAGTTATTGATATCCTTCAAAAAGAAGGTAAAAATAACTTCTTCTTGGTAACAGGACTCAGAGGAGAAGATTTTTAATAAAAAAACAGACCATAAAAAATGGCAGAATTAAATACAGCCCCCAAAGGTGATGGCAAAAAGGTAAGAAGTAAGAAGCAAAATCCAACCGTGGATTTAACTGCAATGGTGGATTTGGCATTCCTATTGATTACTTTCTTTATACTTACAACTACTTTATCAAAGCCTCAATCCATGGATTTGGCAATGCCTGATAAAGATGAGAAAGTTGATGAACAACAAACAGAAACTCCGGCTTGGAGAACCCTAACAGTAGTATTGGGCGAAAACAATAAAATCGCTTATTATGTAGGAAGTTTAGAGAACCCTCAAGAGGGAGGAGAACCAAAACTAACTTCTTATGGAAAAAACGGAATTAGACAAGTAATTTTAAACAAATCAAAAGAAGTTAGAGCAAGGGTTTCTAATCCTGAAAAAGAATCGTTGGTAATCTTAATTAAACCGAGTGACAAGTCAAACTACAAAAATTTTGTAGATATACTTGATGAAATGGCTATCACACAAGAAAAAAGGTATGCTGTAATGGACATTACTGATGAAGACATTCAAATGTTAATTGAAAAAGGAGCATACTCAGAATAATCGAAGTGTGAGTACAGAGATTTGTTTCTTTAATTCTTAAAAAAGAAAATTATGAATTTATTTAAATCGGCCTGGGTTGATACTGTTTTTGAAGGTAGAAACCAAGAATACGGAGCCTATATTTTACGTAAAGAAAACGGAAGGGTTACTTTATTGGCTTTGTTGATAGGTTCTTTAGTGTTCTCATTTGCCGTTAGCTTTCCTGTGATTTCAAAAATGCTTGCCAAAGATGAAGTTGTAGAAGAAAAATCAGTAGAGGACACTAAAATTATAATGGCAGAGATATTGACTCCTCCACCTCCTGAGGAAATTATTGAAAAACCTAAAGTCATAAAACAAACTAAAACTATACAAGAGGTGGTTAAACACACCCCTCCTGTAATTGTGGAACAAGAAACTGTTGAGCAAGAAGTTACTTCAGTAGATGACTTGAAAGATAAAATTGCCGGAAGTACTAACATTGCTGCTTCAGATGATGGAGATGTAGTTATAGATGACACGCACTCAACAGTAAATGTAGATTCTGAAATTATTGATGTAGATCAAGTCTATACGGCTGTTGAAGTTATGCCTGAATATCCGGGGGGAATAAACGAGTTCAGAAAATATATTTATAATAAGTTTCGTGCACCTGATGTAAGTAGAGATCTTAAAGGTCAAGTAATTGTGAATTTTATTGTAGAGGCTGACGGAAGTTTATCAAACATCAAAGTTTTACGTGATAATGTAGGTTATGGAGCGGCAGAAGAAGCAATTAGAGTTGTGAAAACTTCAAAAAAATGGAATCCCGGCATCCAAAATGGACGTAATGTTCGCGTAAGTTTCACACTCCCTATCCAAATTAATATTAGAGCGAACTAACCAAGTGAATGGAGGATAAAAAAGTAAAATATAAATTGAATTTTAAACAGAAATCGCCTCAACAGCGATTTCTGTTCGTTTTCGGAATATTCTTTTTCTTAGTATATTTGTTCATGGGGGTAGCCGTAATATTCTGGCAAGACTTCCCTCTCAATTTGGACAAAAATCACAAGTTGTTATTCGGTATCATCTTAATTGTCTATGCCTTTTTACGTTTTATAAGGCTTCTTCAAAAACACTGATTATGAAGAATTTTTTTTATGTAATAGTCATAATCTGCTTTATTGTTTCTTGTAAAAAAGAAAAAGAAGAAAAAGAAACTATTGTTTCCGGAAATATAAATATCTTGGTTGATGAATCAATTTTTCCTATAATAGAAGACCAAAAAGACGTATTTGAAAAAAACTATCGCGCAAAAATAAATCTTACCTCTACATCAGAAGCAGAAGCCGTAAATCATCTATTAGAAGATAAAGCACGAGTTGCTGTACTTACCAGAATGTTATCTGAAAAAGAAGAATCCTCCTTACAATATAACGTTATACCGAAAATCACAAAATTTGCCATAGACGCAATAGTATTTATTGTTAACAAAAAAGAGCAAGATTCTCTTATAGACCTTGAGCAAGTTTATACCTATTTGAATAACGAAAAAAGTACAATTAAAAATTTAGTTTTTGACAATCCTAATTCGAGTATAACTCGAAATATTTTTGAAACTTTAGGCATCAATAAAGAAAAAATCAAAACTGTTTATTCTAAAGGAACAAGTGAAGAATTGATTAAGTTTGTTTCCGAAAATGAAGGCTATATAGGAGTAATCGGTATCAACTGGCTTACACAAACCCCACCTGAGTTGTTGAAACATACCCAAAACATCAAAATTTTAAGCGTGAAAAATGTTAAAACAAACAGTATTGATGAAGAGTATGTTTATCCTTCTCAAGCCAATATTGGTAAGAAAATCTATCCGCTTACTCGTGAATTATTTTTGTTAAATTATCAAGGCACAGCCGGTTTAGGTATGGGATTTGCCTCTTTTGTAGCATCAGACATCGGACAAAAAATAGTGCTTACCTCAGGATTAGCTCCTGTAAAATTGGAACCGATGAATATTAAAATAAAAAAAGACATTAACTAAATAATAAAGAAGACGATGAAAATGATTAAGTTTTTAAGCCTGTTTTTAATTACCGGTTTTAACCTGCAGGCACAAGATTTACAACAAGCCCAAAATGCTATTGACGCAGAACAATATCAAAAAGCGAAAACTATTCTTAAATCCCTTATAAACTCTAATCCTGATAAAGGTGAAAACTTCTTCTATTTGGCTGATGTTTATCTTATTCAAAAGGAGCAAGATTCAGCAAAATTATATTTAAACAAAGGATTACAGGCTAAGAGTAATGCTCATCTGAACTATATTGGTTTAGGGCATATTGATTTAAATAATAATAACATTCAAGGAGCAATAACAAACTTCAACAAAGCTACCGAAAATATCCGAAAACGAGACACAGAAGAGCTCATTCAAATAGCCAGAGCTTATATGAATTCAGATAATCCGGATTATACAAAAGCTATTGAAGCACTTACTCAAGCAAAACAAGCCGACCCAAAATCTGCTTTGGTACTATTGTACTTAGGAGATGCTTATTTGGGGCAAAAAAACACAAATGATGCTTTTAGGTCTTATCGCGATGCTCTGTCTTTGGATAAAGATTTAAAAAGAGCAAAACTTCAAATGGCTGTAATTACTAAAAACGCAAAAGCTTTTCCGGAAGCAATTAAGTCTTTTAACGAAATTGCTTCGGCAGATCCAAATTATGGACCTGTTTATCGAGAGTTAGCAGAAACTTATTACTACTGGGGTACGGAAGAGGTTAGTAAATACAAAGAATACAATCAAAAAGCCTTAGATTATTATAAGAAATATATGAGTTTGACAGATACTTCATTAAACTCAAGAATGAGATATGCAGACTTTTTGATTCTAACCAGAGATTATGCTACTCTTGAGGTTGAAGCTAATAAAATGAAACAAGAGAAAAATGTAAACCCTAGAATTTACAGATATTTAGGCTATGCAGCTTTTGAAAACAAAAACTATCAAGAAAGTATTGATGCTCTTACAAACTTCTTTCAGAAAGGACAAAAATTCATTGGAAAAGATTATCTGGTATTAGCTAAAGCAAAAATAGCTCTCGCTAAAAAAGACGAAGAAATTACCGATATGACTTTGTTTGAAGAAGGTCTTAGTGAGTTGGAAAAAGCTGCTCAACAAGACCCTACTTCTGTGGGAGAATTTAGCGAATTGGGAGAAGAACTATATCGCAACAAACTATATCACGAAGCAACTAAAGTATTTCTGTTAGCTGTACAAGATAAAAATTCAAAATCATTCGCTTTAGATAATCTTTATTTAGGGAATGCTATCCTGTTCTACAGTTCTAATTTACAAAATGAAAAAACTCAAAAAGAAGAAGAATTCAGTCAAGAAGAAAAAGAAGAACTTCTTTCTCTATTAGAAAAAGGAGATGAAGCTTATGAGAACGTAATCAAATTCTCATTTACAACTCAGGATGCTCATGCCAATAAAGCCAAAATTAACCGTATAATTCACAGTATTTCTGAAAATGAGGAGGCTATTCAAAAAGCAGTAGAAAGTTATGAAAACTATATTCAAGTTGTTAATGAAAAAGGGGAAGCTGAATTATCTAAAGACAGAACTAAAAGAGAATTATTGGCCGGATATATGTTTTTGGGGTCACAATACTCTCAAAAAGACAAAGCAAAAGCTATAGAATATTTTGAAAAGGCTCTGGCTTTGAATCCAAGTGAAGATTATACCACTTATATCAAAGATTCTATCAATGTTTTGAAAGGAAGTTAAAAACAAAAAATTCATATAATAAAAAGGCTGCTTTTAAGCAGCCTTTTTATTTAAAATTTATTTTTTCAACAAATCTCTAATCTCAGCCAATAATTCTTCTTGTGTAGGTCCTGAAGGAGCAGGTGTTTCCGGATCTGCCTCTTCTTTTCTCTTTAAATTATTTACAAATTTCACCAACAAGAAAATTACAAATGCCAGTAGAATAAAGTTAATAAATACTGTAATAAAGTTTCCGTAAGCTAAAATTACAGCACCTTCCACAGCACGAGCATCAGCCAATGCAATATTATCCGGGACATTACCTTTTAATACAAAATATAAATTAGTAAAATCAGGAGAACCGATGATACCGGACACAATAGGCATTATCAGATCGTTTACAACACTGTCAATAATCTTCCCAAATGCAGCTCCGATGATTACACCGACAGCTAAATCCATTACGTTACCTTTTATGGCAAACTCTTTAAATTCTTTAATAAATCCCATAACATTTAATTTTTAGGTTAAGACAAATTTAACCATTTTTACACCTCAGCAAAAATTATTTTAGTTTTTCGTTGTTGTGATGTCTGTCATGATCTCTTTGAGTTTTTAGTTGCATTTTTTTATCAAAAGCAGCTTGTAAATCTACTCCTGTCTGATTTGCTAAACATAAAACCACAAAAACCACATCTGCTAATTCTTCACCTAAATCTTTATTTTTATCACTTTCCTTTTCAGATTGTTCTCCGTATCTTCTGGCTATAATACGAGCTACCTCTCCTACTTCTTCCGTAAGTTGTGCCATATTAGTCAATTCGTTAAAATAACGAACTCCATGGGTTTTAATCCAATCATCTACCTGTTTTTGTGCGTTTTTAATATCCATTTCAAAAAAGTTTAAATGGTTTAAAAGTTATATAGTTCCTTTCTTTCCCTCATGCTTCCAACGTCTGTGCGTCCAAAGATAAAATTCCGGTGCTTTGCGAATCTGTTGTTCTACTCTATCCAAAAACATCCTTGTAAGTTGATAATTGGGAATTTCTCTGACATTTTCAGAAAGGACTTCAAGAGTAGCTTCATAAAATCCTCGTTTAATTTTTTCAACTTTGAGATAAATCACATTCATATCGAACTTTTTGGACAAATATTCCGCTCCGGTATAAACCGGAACATCTATGCCCATAAAATAATCCCAATGTGTCAGTTTTTTTAGCTGAGGTGACTGGTCTGAAGCAAATCCATAAAGCCCTCTTATTCCATTTTGCTCATTCGTAGTAATAACATCTATTGTTTCTTTTACATGAATGAGTTTTGCTTTAAATTTTCCTCTTATTTTCTTGACTAATCTATCAAAATATTTATTGTTGATTTTTTTGTAAATGGCATAACTTTCAAACGCACTGTATCTGTTCATAGAAATTACCCACTCATAACTCGCGTAATGGGCACATAATAGAGCAATACTCTTGTCCTGTTTTTCTAACTTTTTATATGTTTCAATATTAGTAAATACAAACCTTCTCTCGATTTCTTTTTTACTTATAGACATTGTTTTTATCATTTCTAAAAACATGTCACATAAATGTTTGTAAGATTTTTTTTCGATATTTAACCGTTCTTTATCCGATAAGTGCGGAAGAGCTTTATTGATGTTTTCTCTCACAACCCGTTTTCTGTAGCCTACCACATAATAAAGCAAAAAATAAGTAAAATCGGAAAACAGATATAAAAGCCTAAAAGGCAAAATAGAAATCAACCAGAGAAAAGGATAAACGACTAAATATATAAGTAGTTGCACTTTTTTTCTGCAAATATAATAAACTGTTTGATGTAACTTGGTAAGATATTTTGGTCTTTTATCAGGAATGGTATTTGTCATGCAATCCAATTCCTTCAAAAATTTGTTGCTTGTATCGCTTAATTCTTGCCAATCTTGTTTGAGACTGTTTCGGCTGTGAAAAATATATAGTATAACCTCTCTGTCTTCCGGGAGTAAGATTATAAAAAGCTCTTTTAAAAGCTAAGTCATTTTCAAATTCTTGCAACAACTCTTCAGGAATAGGTTCTAGATTCTTTTTATATTCTACCTTTTTACCACTTTCTTCAACTATGATTGCTTCAGAGATATATTGTTTTAAAACATCTTTTAATTTTTCAATATCATTCACGTTAGTAAACCTCACCAACCTGCCTGATTGAATATCTCCTTGTTGTGAGAGTATTTTATATTTATCAGCTAATAATACTCCTTTAAAAAAACTAATATTAGCAGAAGCTTTCAATACTCCGATAGCAACTATATTTTTTCCTTTGTGAGTATAAACAGGTGTGCCCCATTTTAATTCTTCTTTCAAACCCGTCTCTAAAACTATTTGCCGAAGCATCTCCAGTTCTTCTCTCCAATTATTAATTTTACATTGAGGGGTTGCTCCGTATTTACAACGCATACAACCATCAATTAAATATTTGTCCACCTTTGGATTAAATATTTTTATCATTTGTAAAAATTAAACTAAAAACTATAACTTACAAAGTTAGGACAACTAATAAAACCATCCCAAAAATATTTCTATATTTTAATCTTTTAAAAAGACAATAATCAAGCATTAAATTTTTATGTGTAAATCCCAAATATAATTTAATACTAAAGAACAAGATTTATTCCTTATTTTTGTGTATATAACTACAAAAATATCGGAATATGAACAACCCAATCCGACTTCCGTTTTATGTAAAACTGGCTTCTGTTTTACTTGCTATTACTATTATTTTTACGATTTTATATATCGGGAAAGGAGTTCTTATTCCTGTAATAATGGCTCTTTTATTTGCAATTTTACTAAGACCAATAAGTACTTTTTTTAAACGAAAACTTCGTTTTCCTAACGTAATAGCATCCATTATTACCGTTACTTTATTTGTGATAGCTATCATAGGAATTCTAACTTTCATCTCTGTTCAAATAAGTAACTTTTCAGAAGATTGGGAAACTATAGAAAAAAACATCACTATTCACATAGCCAACTTACAAAACTTTGTCAAGGAATCTTTTGGAATTGATGAAAGCAAACAAAAGAGCTTTATTTTTAACGCAACCAACGAATCAAAATCTTCTCTGACAGGGATGGTTACTAATTTTATTCTTTCTTTTTCTGATACACTTTTTAATTTGACAATGATTCCGATTTATATGTTTTTATTTTTATTGTATCAAAATCATTTGATTACCTTTTTGTCAAAACTGGTAGGAGAAGGAGACCAAGAACGTTTGAAAAAAATCTTATACAATATAAAAACAGCTGTTCAAAGCTATTTATTTGGAGTATTAATTCAAATTACAATTATCGCTACACTCACTACTATCGGACTTACAATAATTGGTGTGCAACATGCTTTGCTTTTGGGAGTAATAACCGGGATTTTAGGGTTAATTCCGTATTTAGGGAATATCATTGCTTGTGTAATTACAATTTTTGCTTCTCTCACAGGATCTCCAGACTTATCATTGATTTTATGGATTTTAGTTGTAACTGCTGTTGTTCAAGTTATTGATAACAATATTACTGTTCCTCTTATTGTAAGTTCTAAAGTAGAAATTAATGCTTTTGCATCAATCATCGGAATTTTTATAGGAGGAATGTTAGCCGGAATTGCCGGAATGTTTTTAGCTATTCCCATTATTGCTATTCTAAAGGTTATTTTTGATAATATTCCTTCTCTTGAGCCTTGGGGATATCTTATAGGAGATGATTTACCTAAAATTCCACAGTGGTACAATAAAGTCCCGTATTTGGCTAATCAAGTAGGTCATAAGACTCCTCTCGAAACCCCAACCTTTACAGCAACTACCACCCAACCTAATCAGGAAGAAAATAACAATGAAAAAGAATGGAAGGAAGATGATAATCCGAAAATGGATAATATCTAAAGCTTTACATTAAAATACTACTTCAACATATTATTTCTTTGACTAGTCCTGAAAAATAATACAGATTTTCAGTGATTAAAAACACATAAAATTAAACAGTAGTAGTCATAAGATTGCTACTGTTTTTTGTTTTATAAGTTTTGAATTTCATGTTTGATTTTATGTGTATTTGTTTTATTGTTAGTAAATGATTAGACTAATGTGGGGCTGTCATTGTTGTAAATGTCTATCGCTTATTTTATCAATTCTTTTATTATAGATAGTTCCAAATGATAGGTATCAATTATAAATTCCTATTTGAAGATACTATTTATGCGTTCAGCCATTGCGTTTTCGTAAGGGTCTGTGTTTCTGTCATACTGCAATTTATTTTGCATTTGTGCCATTTTCAAAGCTTTTACTACATTGGGAGTTGTCATGGTATTGAGACTTCGTAGCCTACAATTTTCTTCGAATATGCATCTGTAATCAAACTTAAATAACAAGGGTTCTCTCTTTTGCCAATGTAAGTGATATCACTGACCCAAACAGGATATTGGGACGAACGAGAGTATCTCTTTGATAATATTTGGATATTTTCTAAATAGATGATGTGACATGGTTCTTGTATGATAAGTTCTGTTGGGTGTGATTAATAAATGATTCGCTCGTAAAATATCAAATAATTTGTCTCTACCTATTTTTAATATTTGTAAATCATTGTATAATAAATAGTAAAGTTTTTGAGTACCTAATTTGGGTTATACGGTTCTAATTTCTTGAACCAATGAAACAACCTTTTGTACTAAGTTTTGACGTTTCTTAGTACGTTTATGCGACGATAATAAATTACCTATCTAAACCGAACAATCCACAAGAGAAACGCTTTTCTTGGCGGTAACGACCGATTGTGTGGGTTTGTAGTTTTTTCTCACATCTATTTTATATTACTCTTCGGCAATATCTATCAATATCAAAGATGACAGCTTTGGTATTTGCAATATAATTCTGACGTTCAAGTTGAACTTTTTGCTTCTCAAGCAGTTTTACTTTGGCTTCTAATTCTATAATGCGCTGTTTGGGTGATTTTGGCATATTCGATGGTGTTTGGTTTTCCCAATCAAAGGTACCAAATTTTCTAAGCCAACTGACAACTGTGCTTCGGGCTTGGATGCCATACTTACGACAAGCACCAGTGGTAGAGAGTTCTCCAGATTCAATTTCTTTGACAATACTTAACTTGAATGACATACTGTAATCACGTTGAGTACGTTTTACATAATTTTTTCTTTCTTCCATAATAACGACTTCTTTTTTTGTATCGCTATTTCAGGACGGGACATTAATTCCATAAAAAAACTCCCGATTTCTCGGGAGTCTTATTTTACAAGTATAT
>CAZVQI010000022.1:0-18610 GCA_964629155.1 uncultured Flavobacterium sp. | reverse complement strand
AGATGTGATGATTGATGCACCGGCCCCTATAGACCAAGCTCAATTGGATGAATTACAGATAAGTTTGGTTAATATGGAGGGTTAGTAAAAAAACTTGATATTTTTCGATATTATTAAGCAGTATAGACAATTCTATACTGCTTTTTTGTTTGTTTGAACAATTTCTAAAAATTCAAAATTCTTTCTTTCCGAAGAGGATTAGTAGTATCTGAAAAACAATTTCCTTATATTTGTGATTTATACTACTACATAACAAATAATGCAAAAACAAAAGAATATTGCAGTAGTGGGAGCCGGATTGGTTGGGACATTACTGGCAATTTACCTTAAAAAAGCAGGACATAAAGTATCGGTTTATGATCGTAGTCCTGATATCAGAACCATTGAATTTTCGGGTCGCTCTATCAATTTGGCTGTTTCAAACCGAGGATGGAGGGCATTAGAATATATAGGGGTTGCAGACCAAATCAAAGAAATCGCTATCCCAATGGAAAAAAGAGCTATCCACATCGGGAAGAATCCGGTAAATTTTCAGTATTATGGAAAAGAGGGTGAGGCTATTTACTCTATTTCCAGAGGTGTACTTAATCGTAAAATGATTGATTTAGCTGAGGGTTTTGGAGTGGATTTTTTCTTTGAACATAGGGTTTGGGATGTAACTTTAGCTACTGCTACACTTCATATAGGAGAAACAGAAAGAGGAGCGTGGGAAGACAGAAGTTTTGACATAATATTCGGAGCCGATGGAGCTTTTTCGAGAGTTCGTCACAGAATGCAACGTCAAAGTATGTTCAATTATTCACAAGAGTTTTTGTCTGTCGGATACAAAGAATTAAATATCCCTCCGGATGTAAACGGTAATTATATTATAGATAAAAATTCACTTCACATTTGGCCAAGAGGCGATTATATGTTGTCTGCCTTACCAAATCTTGACGGAAGTTTTAATGCGATTCTGTTTATGCCTTTTGAAGGGGAAAATTCGTTCGAAAAACTACAAACCAAAGAAGACGTGATGAACTTTTTTAAAGAAAAGTTCCCTGATACAATTGAAGTAATGCCAAAACTGGTAGAAGACTTCTTTAAACATCCGACAAGCTATTTGGTAACTATGAAGTGTTTTCCTTGGACATATAAAGATAAAGTAGCTTTAGTAGGAGATGCTTCGCACGCTATTGTTCCTTTTTACGGACACGGAATGAACGCAGGCTTTGAAGATATTACGGTTCTTAACCGGATGATGGAAAAATACGGAGATGATTGGGAAATGATTTTTAAAGAATATGAAAGAGAGCGTAAACCAAATACTGATGCCATTGCAGAACTTTCGTACAGAAATTTTATGGAAATGAGTTCTGATACGGCAGACGAAAATTTCTTACTTAGTAAAAAAATAGAAAAGTGGTTTTCAGATAAATATCCGGATTTGTGGCAACCTCTTTACAGTATGGTGACTTTTTCGAGCAGTAAAACCTATAGTGAAGCTTTGAGGATAGGGGAGAAACAAAAAATCATTATGGATGAGGTAATGAAACTCCCTAATATTGAAAAAAATTGGAATAGCCCTGAAGTAGAAAACAAAATTTTAGAATTGCTGAAGAAAAATAATTTTTAAATTTGGATTAAAAGAAAGAAAATGAAGAGATCGTTGGTCTTATTAGTGTTTTTGTCATTGTTGGTTTCCTCTTGTGCGGGAACTAAATATAAAAACCAAAGAAACAACACATCAACAAATGTATCAAGAACGTCTCAGGTTAGTTCCGTAAAAAAAGGTACTAAAACTACAGATGTGAATTTTTCAAAAGAAGAAAAAACCGAAAGAACTAAAAACACTTCTTACGCTTTAGCAGATGATATTATTGCTACAGCTACGGAGAATTTAGGAGTTAAATATAAGTACGGAGGTACAAATAAATCAGGATTTGATTGCTCAGGCTTAGTTTATTCTTCGTTCAGTAAATTTAATATTTCTTTACCTCGTTCATCTCATGAAATGGCAGAGTTCGGAACAAAAATTAAGGATTCTGAGATACAAAAAGGCGATTTAGTCTTTTTTATCACTAATGGAGGAAAACGTATAAACCATGTTGGAATTGTAACTGAAGTGAATGATGGTGAAATTAAATTTATTCACGCTTCAACTAAAGCCGGAGTAATTATTTCATCTACCAAAGAACCATACTACAGAAAAAATTATGTAAAAGCGGCAAGGGTTCTGTAAGATAATTTCTCTAAAAAGCCCCAACTATAATTTTTTGTTTTTCATCATATAAAATAAAACTACAATAGGAATAGCAAGTAATAGTACCATTGTGGTTTTGGTCCAAATTAAGTATGGAGCCAAACAAAGTGTGATAAAATATCCGCCTATTGCTCCTCCGAAATGAGCCGTATGCCCGATATAGTCATTTTTAGCTTTCATTCCGTAAATAGAATAGAGTAAATATCCTATTCCGAAAAGATAAGCAGGAATCGGGATAGCAAAAAACAGATATAAATTTGTGTCAGGATTAAATAAAATGGCACTGTAAATTACGCCCGTAACAGCTCCGGAAGCTCCAACAGCTCTGTAGTTGTAGTTGTTTTTTTCTATATACAAAGTAAGGAAGTTACCTAAAAATAGGCTTCCTAAATAGACTAACAGAAAAGGAATAGGACCTAAAAGTGCAATTACCCAAGGAGCAAAAAAGTAGAAGGTGAGCATATTAAAAAATAAATGCACCATATCAGCATGCAAAAAGGCAGATGAAAACATTCGGTAACGCTCTCCTTGTAAAATACTCCCGATGTGAAACTCATATTTTTGGAGGAATCTGTAATCGTTAAAACCTTTATAGCTTATAACAATGTTAGCAATTATAATTCCCCAAAACAGCAAATCTCCTATCATCATCCTCCTACACGCTTTACGTTATACCCTTTTTTTTTGAGAAATTCCATAATTTTGTCTCTGAAATTTCCTTGAATCAGAATTTCTCCATTTTTTTGAGAACCTCCTACTCCGCAAAGGGTTTTTAGTTTTTTGGCTAAATCTTTCAAGTCCTCTTCATTACCTTGAAATCCCTTTATAAGTGTAGCAATCTTTCCGCCTCTGTTTTTTTTATCTATATGTACTTCGAGGTATTGTTTGTTATTGTCGGGAGTTTCGATTATTTCATCATCATTATTACCTATATCAAAATCTCTGTTGGTTGAAAATACAAACCCACCTAAAGCACTGAGGTCATTTATTTTTTTGTTTTTCATCACTTTCATTTGATAAAACAAAGGTACATCAAATTGTCAAATTTCTACAAACAAAATATTGAAAACCGTTTTTTAGAAGAGAAAGCTATTCCGTTTCTTTTGATATCTTTGTGGCTTTAAATCACAATGTTTACAAATGACTAAATTAAGTGTAAATATCAATAAAATAGCCACACTTCGTAATTCAAGAGGAGGTAATGTGCCTGATTTATTAAAAGTGGCTAAAGATGTGCAGTCTTTTGGCGCACAAGGTATTACTATTCATCCGAGACCGGACCAAAGACATATTCGATACCAAGATGCGTATGACTTGAAACCTATTGTTTATACGGAATATAATATTGAAGGAAATCCGATAAAACGATTTATGGACTTGGTTTTAGAAATTAAACCAACTCAGGTAACTCTTGTGCCGGATGCAGATAATGTTTTGACTTCTAATGCGGGTTGGGATACGATTAAGAATAAAGAATTTTTGACCGAAATAGTAGCGGAACTAAAGCGAAATGAAATTCGCACTTCGATTTTTGTTGATCCGGTCTTGAAAATGATTGAAGGTGCTAAGGCTACAGGTACAGACCGCATAGAACTTTATACGGAAAGTTATGCTCATCAGTATGGCTTAGGAAATAAAGAGGGAATAAAATCATATATCGAAAGTGCTGTTTTAGCTAATGAATTAGGTTTGGGTGTTAATGCAGGACATGATTTAAGTTTAGATAATATCCGTTATTTTAAAGAGAATATTCCGAATTTGTTGGAAGTATCTATTGGGCATGCACTTATTTCCGAAAGCCTTTATTTAGGTTTGGATAATGTAGTAAATATGTACCTTAATAGATTAGCAAGCTAGTTTATGAACAAAAAAAACAGTTTAGTATATAAAAAAACAAACTGAATGGAAATACTATATTCAAGAATAGAAGGCGAAGGAAAACCACTTCTGATTTTGCACGGATATTTAGGGATGTCTGATAACTGGAAAACCTTATCCGGAAGATTTGCAGAGAAAGGTTTCCAAGTACATTCATTAGATTTGCGAAATCACGGAAGGAGTTTTCATACAAAGGAGTTTTCTCATGAATTAATGATGCAAGATGTTTTGCAGTATTGTCAGTTTCATAAATTAGATCACATCAGTGTTATTGGACATTCTATGGGGGGGAAGTTGGCTATGTTTTTGGCTGTAACCTATCCTGATTTGATTGATAAGTTGATTGTGGCAGATATAAGTGTAAGAGAGTACGCTCCTCATCATCAGGATATTCTTCAGGCCTTGAATGCTGTGGATTTTTCTGTTCATACCGACCGAAAACAAGTAGAAGAAGTAATTGCTCAGTATGTTCCGGATTTTGGTACTCGTCAATTTTTAATGAAAAATGTATATCGAGTGTCTCCTCAACAATTGGGATTCCGAATGAATCTTAAATCATTAACGGAAAATTATAATAATATGGGAATTGAAATCCCGAAAAGTTCTAAATATGACAAACCGGTACTTTTCTTGAGAGGAGAAAAATCAAATTATATTCAGGAAAGAGATGTAGAGGATATTTTAAAGATTTTCCCGAAAGCAGAAATTAAAACGGTAAGTAAAGCAGGGCATTGGCTTCATGCAGAAAATCCCGATGAGTTTTTTAATTATGTTTTAGATTATTTACTGTAATTTCTTTTTTCTGTTGTAATTTCCAAATCAACGGAAACCCTCTGGTTAAAAATATTCTTGTTGTTTGTTCTTTTTTGTGATAGTCCATACATTTTTCTATTATATTAATTAATGTGTAGGTAAAAAGTACTTTTATGTCATTCCTAAATAAAAAATATTACTTTTGCGATTAAAATTTAAAAATCAATGGCGAAAAATCTTGTGATAGTGGAGTCTCCTGCAAAAGCAAAGACTATTGAAAAATTTTTGGGTAAAGATTATCAGGTAGAATCCAGTTTCGGTCATATATCCGATTTGCCTTCCAATGAATTGGGAGTAGATGTAGAAAATAACTTTAAGCCTAATTATGTAGTATCTTCGGATAAAAAGGCAATTGTAAAAAAACTTAAGGATTTAGCTTCAAAAGCAGAAACAGTATGGCTTGCTTCCGATGAAGACCGCGAGGGAGAGGCAATTGCTTGGCATTTGGCAGAAACATTAAAACTTGATAAAAATAAAACTAAACGTATTGTTTTTCACGAAATCACAAAATCAGCTATTGATAAAGCCATACAAAACCCGAGAAGTATTGATTATAATTTAGTAGATGCTCAGCAGGCTCGCAGGGTGTTAGATAGATTGGTAGGATATGAACTTTCGCCTGTGTTGTGGAAGAAAGTAAAATCCGGACTTTCAGCAGGAAGAGTACAATCGGTTTCGGTGAGACTTATTGTGGAAAGAGAGAAAGAAATACGTGATTTTAAATCCGAAGTCTATTTCACAATTAGTGCAGAGTTTGTAACTGAAGGTGGAAAGTCTTTTAAAGCAAAACTTCCGAAGAGTTTTTCCTCTCAAAAAGAGGCAGAAGAATTTCTTAAAAATAGTATCGGAGCAAATTATAAAGTTTCGGATCTGGAGACTAAACCGGTAAAAAAATCTCCGGCTCCTCCGTTTACTACTTCTACTTTACAACAAGAAGCTTCCAGAAAATTACATTTTTCGGTAGGACAAACCATGCTGGTAGCTCAACGTTTGTACGAGGCAGGGCTTATCACTTATATGAGAACCGATAGTGTAAATCTTTCGGAAGAGGCAGTTTCAGCCATAAAAAATGAAATTGAAAAATCTTACGGAAAAGAATTCAGCCACCCGAGGAGTTTTGTTACAAAAAGTAAGGGGGCACAAGAAGCACATGAGGCAATTCGTCCTACGGATATGGCCAGACATGCTATTACAGGAGATAGAGAACAATCTCGTTTGTATGATTTGATTTGGAAACGTACAGTAGCCTCACAAATGAGTGAGGCAAAATTAGAGAGAACCAATGTAAAAATAGAAGCAGATAAGCATAAAGAAATTTTTACAGCTACAGGAGAGGTGTTGCTTTTTGAAGGATTTTTAAAAGTGTATTTGGAAGGACACGATGAAGAAGACGAAGAACAAGAAGGAATGCTGCCTGCTCTTACAGTAGGAGAAAAGTTGTCAGGTAATTATATAACTGCAACAGAGCGTTTTTCAAAACCGCCTGCCCGATATACAGAAGCTTCCTTGGTGAAAAAATTAGAAGAGTTAGGTATCGGACGACCATCAACTTATGCTCCTACCATTTCTACTATCATTAATAGAAATTATGTAGAAAAAGGAAATTCCGAAGGAAAGGAGCAAAGTTATATTCAGCTTATATTAGAAGGGACAGAAATAAAATCAAAACAACTCAAAGAAAAAGTAGGCTCAGATAAAGGAAAACTTGTTCCGACAGATATAGGAATGATTGTAAATGACTTTTTAGTTAATCATTTCGATTCAATTTTAGATTATAACTTTACGGCTAAAGTAGAACAAGAATTTGATGAGATTGCTACCGGAGACCGAGACTGGACTTCTGTAATGAGTGATTTTTATAAACATTTTCATCCGACAGTTAAAAAAGTTGAAGAAACGGCAGACAGAGAAACCGGGGAACGCGTTTTAGGAAAAGATCCGAAAACGGGAAAAACAGTTTTGGTGCGTTTAGCTCGTTTTGGTGCGGTAGCTCAAATCGGGGAGGCTGATGACGAAAACAAACAATTTGCATCCCTACGTCCTGACCAGAATATTAGTACCATTACTTTAGAAGAAGCTTTAGATTTGTTCCTTCTTCCAAAGAAATTAGGAAAATACCAAGGAGAGGAAATTGAAGTTAATGTTGGACGTTTTGGACCGTATGTAAGATTCGGAAAGAATTTTATTTCGTTAGGTAAAGGAGAAGAACCTCTGGATGTTACTTTAGAACGGGCTATTGAGCTTATTAATCAAAAACAAAAAGCAGATGCTCCTATTGGAGAATATAAAGGGATGCCTGTTCAAAAAGGAGTAGGGAGATTCGGACCGTTTATTAAATGGAACGGTATTTTTATAAATGTAAGTAAAAAATATAACTTTGATAATCTTACTTCTTCTGATATAGCAGAACTAATAGAAGATAAGCTTAAAAAAGAAGAAGAAAAACTGATTCAGAACTGGGAAGAAGAAGGTATCCGTATTGAGAAAGCTCGTTGGGGACGTTCGGTGATTATTAAAGGAAAAACAAAAGTTGAGTTAGATAAGAATGTCGATGCTTCAAAAATTACTTTAGAGCAAGCTAAAGCTTTTTTGGAACAAAAAGCACCTAAAAAAACTAAAAAATAATTGTAGACTTACAGTTTCTGATTTTTTATTTGCAGAAAATTTTACCTTCATTCATAAACATATAGCCAATGCAATTTGATTTTTTACAGCCTGTAGAAAGAGAAATGGTTGAATTTATCAATTCGCTTTCTGCTCAACATTTAGGTGCAAAAATATCTGTTCACACAGAAGATTCTTTCCCAAATTTAGATCAGGTTGATATTGCTATTGTGGGGGTTACCGAGAGTAGGAGCGCAGATATTGAGCAAGAAAAGGATTTGAGATTTTTCAGAAAAGAATTTTATAGTTTGTATGCCGGTAATTGGGATTGCACCATTGTAGATTTGGGAGACATAATTCAAGGACACTCGGTCAGTGATACTTATTTTGCATTGAATCAGGTGACTTTGGATTTGCTGAGGAAAAAGATTGTTTTGGTAGTTATCGGAGGTTCGCAAGATTTGACATATCCGTTATATAGAGCCTATGATAAATTAGGAAAAATGGTCAATCTTGTTTCTGTTGACAGTAAATTTGATTTTGGTAACTTGCATTTGCCTCTGACTACCGATTCATATTTGGCAAAAATTATAATGGAAGAACCAAATAACCTCTACAATTATAGTAATATTGGTTACCAAACCTATTTTACTTCGCAAGAAGAAATAGATTTGATGGAAAAGATGTTCTTCGATGCGTATAGGTTAGGAGATGTAGGAGCAGATATAACAATTGCAGAACCTGTTTTGAGAAATGCAGATGTGGTGAGTTTAGATTTAACCTCAGTTCAGTCTGCTTATACAGGTAACTTTTCTCATTTCGTTCCTAATGGGTTTACAGGAAAAGAAATTTGTGCTATTTCTCGTTATGCGGGAATTAGTGACAGAACTTCTGTTTTTGGGGTTTTTAATTCCTATGGACTAAAATCAGAAGCGATATTAACAGCGCAGATAGTTTGGTATTTTATAGAAGGATTTACACACAGATATAATGAGTATCCGATTTCTGATTTAAAAAATTATACTAAGTATATAGTATCTTTTGAAGATGACCAAGATTTGGTTTTCTACAAGAGCGAAATATCCCAAAGATGGTGGATGGAAATCCAATTTAACACAGATGTTAAAAATAAATTAAATAATTTTACGTTATTACCTTGCTGTTATAAAGATTATCAGGAAGCATTGGAAGGAATTTTCCCTGAGAGATGGTGGAAAGAACAAAAAAAAATGCATTCCTTACAATAAAATTAGAATAAAATAGTTTTAGTTATTTTTAAGATTTATATATTTGTGCCTCGATAAATAAATTTTGAAGAAAAGTTGTTTTTTTGGAAATAAATAAATAGGTTTACGCCCTTGAAAATTTGAATACATTAAATATCCGATTTAATATTATGAAAAAGTCAATCGTATTGTTATCAGTTGTGTCAATGTTGCTCTCTTGTAGTAGTGGAGATAGGGGGGAGGTTGTAGGAGCTAGAGGTAAGAAATGGCGCTCGGAAACCCCGTATGAGATGACACTTGTACCTGGAGGTTCTTTTATTATGGGTAAGTCAGATGACGACCTTGCGGGTATTGGAGATGCAAGCGCAAAAACGGTAACTGTTCGTTCTTTTTATATGGACGAGTTGGAAACTACTAATGCGAAATATCGCCAATTTGTGAATTGGGTAAAAGACTCAATCATCCGAACTCGTTTGGCTATCTTGGCTGATGAACAACAATTAAGTCCGGGTAGCGGTGGAATTGGAGAATATGCTTTCTTGGATGGAGGAAATCCGGATAACATGTCTCCTTATGATAAATATATGTATGAGAACTACTATAGTTTGTCTAATAATGAATATGAGGGTAGAAGACTTAACTGGAAAGTTAAGTTGATTGATGACCCGCAAAAATATCCGGATGAGTTTTATGTAGAAGTAATGGATTCTATGTATTTACCTCCTTCAGAGTGGTTCAATGGACTAAAAACACTTGACGTGTCTAAATTGGTGTTCCTTTATCAGGATATTGATATTGAAGGGGCTGCTAAAGATAAAAGCACAGATTATCGCTCTAAAAGAAGTAAGTATTTAAAGACAGAAAAACTTCCTATTTATCCCGATACGACCGTTTGGATTAAAGATTTTGCTTATTCATATAATGAGCCAATGCATAATGACTATTTTTGGCATGCTGCATATGATGATTACCCTGTAGTAGGCGTTACTTGGAAACAAGCAAAAGCTTTCTGTAACTGGAAAACCATGTATAAAAATGCTTGGGTTAAAAAGAAGAAAAATGCTCAACAAGTAAATGAATTCCGTCTTCCTACCGAAGCAGAGTGGGAGTATGCCGGAAGAGGAGGTTTGAAATCTGCTACTTACCCTTGGGGAGATTTATATACAATGAATGACAGAGGTTGTCACTTGGCAAACTTTAAGCCAAACAGAGGAGATTATGCAGCAGATGGAGCTTTATATACAGTGGAGGCAAGATCATTTGAACCTAATGATTACGGATTATATAATATGTCAGGGAATGTAGCTGAATGGACTGATGCAGCGTATGACCCATCTTCTTATGAGTTTGTATCTTCAATGAATCCTAACGTGAATGACCCTACTAATAGCCGAAAAGTTGCTCGTGGAGGTTCTTGGAAAGATGTTGCTTACTACTTGCAATTAGGAACACGTAATTTTGAATATGCGGATTCTGCTCGTAGTTATATCGGATTCAGAACAGTTCAAGATTATATGGGAACTCAAACTACCAGAAACAGTATAGGTAGATAATTTCTAAAAAGCGTATTTACTAACCAATTTAATAAATAACAGTTTAATTATTAACTTTAACAAACAAATTTTTAATTATGGCGATTTTAAGTAAAAAAGCGATGAACTTCGCTTACGGTATGGGAGCAGCAGTAGTAATTGTTGGAGCTCTATTTAAGATTACTCACTTTGAATTTGGATTTTTAACCGGTAACGTAATGCTTACCATCGGTCTTGTAACAGAGGCTATCATTTTTGCTCTATCAGCTTTTGAACCTGTAGAAAAAGAAATCGACTGGACTATAGTTTATCCTGAACTAGCAGGAGGTGAAGCTAAGAAAAAGGATAAAAAAGAAGCTGAAGATGTACAAGGGATGCTTTCTAAAAAATTGGACAATTTGTTGAAAGAAGCTAAAATTGACGGAGAGTTAATGGCTAGCTTAGGAAATAGTATCAGAAGCTTTGAGTCTGCTGCTAAAGGAATAGCATCTACAACTGACGGAATCGCAGCACAAAAGAAATATAGCGAAGAGTTATCTCTTGCAGCAGCACAAATGGAATCTTTAAATAGCTTATATAAAGTACAATTAGAAAGTGCTTCTCGCAACGCTGAAGTTAACAAAGAAATTGCAGAGAATGCAGGTAAATTAAAAGAACAAATGCAATCAATGACTGCCAACATCGCTTCATTGAACAATATTTATGGTGGAATGCTATCTGCTATGAGTAATAGAGGTTAAGAATTTCTGATAGTTTAGAAATCTTAATTATTTACTAACAAAAAATATAAATTTTTGAAAAAATGGCAGGAGGAAAATTAACCCCAAGACAGAAGATGATTAATCTGATGTATCTGATTTTCATCGCAATGTTGGCTTTAAATATGTCAAAAGAGGTGTTATCTGCGTTTGGTATATTAAATAATAAATTGACTGAATCTAACAATATCATGGATTTGAATAACCAGGCATTGTTAGCGGATTTAGCCCAAAAAGCAGAAGAACAACCTGGTCAATATGCTCAAAGGCTTCAAAAAGCAACTGAAATTAAAAAGATATCAGAAGAGTATGTAAAATATATTGAAGATATCAAAGCTTTGATAACTAAAGATTATCAGTTGAATGAAGATGGAAATTTGCCTTTTGAGCAAATGGATAAAGGAGAAACATTAGATTATTTATTTTTCCAAGGAGATAAACTTTCGGCAGAAGGAGAGGAATTTATGAACAGAATCAAATCATATAACATGAATGTTCAGAAAATTGCTGAGGGTTATCTGTTGGAAGAAACAAAAGAAAAAATGAATGCACGTTTTTCTACTGAAGACGTGAAATCTAAAAATGCGGGGGCTACTATTAATTGGTTACGTTATCACTACCAAGGATTTCCTGCGATTGCTTCTTTAACAAAACTTACACAATTACAAAACGATATCAAAACTACTGAAAACGAAGTGATTTCAGGAATGTTTATGGAAGGTATCAAAAGAGCAGCTTCTTTATCAGGTTTTGAAGCTATTGTAGTGCCTGACAAAACAGCTTTCTTTGCAGGAGAAACTGTAACAGGAAAAATCATCTTAGGTAAAAAAGACCCTACACTAAAAGCACACAAAGTTATTATCAATGGTAAAGAAATTGACGAATCTCAAATACAAGCTGGACAAGCATTGTTCTCATTCAATGCCGGAAATGTAGGTGAGCAAGAATTTGGAGGAGAGTTTCAATTTAAAGAAGGAGACTCAATCATTACTCTTCCTATTAAAGGTAATTATGTAGTAGTTCCAAAACCAAATGAGGCTAATATTTCTGCAGATAAAATGAACGTAGTTTATATTGGGGTAGATAACCCTATGACTATTTCATTCGCAGGTATTTCAGATAATAATGTTACCGCTACTGCACCTGGGCTTACTAAAGCATCCGGTACTGGTAAATATATCTGGAGACCTCAGGGAGGAAGTAACGAAGCAACTGTATCTGTTACAGGTAAATTACCGGACGGAACTACAGTATCAAGTAAAAAGACTTTCAGAGTTAAAACTATTCCTGCTCCTGCTACTGACTTAAGAGGTATAACAGGAGGAACTAAAGGAAGTAAAGAAAACTTGATTAATTCTCCGGTTAGAGTTAAGTTTAATGACTTTGATTTTGACGTTAAAACTACTGTAATACAGTTTGAGGTTAAAGCTCAAGGAAGCCCGATAGTAGTTTGTCAAGGAGATAAATTCAGCCCGGCAGCTATTGCAGCCATTAACAAAGTACCAAAAGGAGGAAACGTTATTATCTCTAACGTAAAAACAAGAATCGAAGGTACTAACGTTCCTATTAAGGATTCAACTCCTTTTGTTTGGGAAATACAATAAAAATCTCATATTCTCGTTGAGACTTTTATAATAATAGAGAGATTAAAAAGTGAAAAATATGAATCGTAATACTGTTTTATCAGCAATATTTCTACTGGTTGGTTTAGGTACAACTCAAGCACAGGTTAACATTCTTAATGCAAAAACACCTCAAGAGATTGGAGTAAAATCCGAGCAGCAGAAAATGCTGGAAAATGATAATCCGCTTCCGTATGGTTATGTTAACGAAAGCAGAGATATTTTGTATGGAAAGATGGTTTGGGAGATAATTGATCTTGAACAAAGAGCGAACCTTCCTTTGTATTATCCTATAGAGGATAATTTAGGAGCCGAAAGACGTTCGTTGTTCAATGTATTGATTACTGCTATCGAAGAGGGCGAAATTACGGAAGTTTATGACGATTCATACTTTCGTACTAAAAAGACTCTTGAAGAAATCAAGACAAACTTCCATGCAAAAGAGTTGACTGACGAGGGGAAAGATATAGAGATGCTTTATGCTGCTAACTACCCTGATTTGATGGGTGCGGAGCTAACCAAAAAGTTAGAAGAAGAAGGAATCCTATCTGATGTACATTTCTTTGTAGAAAGAGTTAAGAGTGATGATGTGATTCAGTATAAAATTAAGGGATATTGGTATTTTGATGCTCGTCAAGGAGAATTAAAATATCGTTTGTTAGGAATTTGTCCTTTGGCTCCCGGAGCACTTGACAAAATTCGTGCAGCCCAAAACAATACTGACCCTGAGCCTGCTGAACTTTTCTGGATATATTTTCCGGATGCTAGAAAAGTGCTTCATAAAGCATTAGCATTTAATGGAAAAAATTCAGCTTCACCTTTCAACTTCGACCACTTGTTGAACTCGAGACGTTTTCAAGCGACTATTTATCAAGTAGAGAATGTTTACGGAGATAGAAAGATTGAAGACTATTTCAGGGATAATGCCCAACATCAGCTTTTAGAGTCTGAAAGAATAAAAGAAAGTATCCGCAATTTTGAACAAGATATGTGGAGCTACTAAAATAGAATTAAAACTTTTTTAAATTATAAAAACTCTTATCCGGTACGGGTAAGAGTTTTTATTTTTGCAAGAGTTAATCATTTGAAAATATAATGACAGATTATATTATAGTTGGTGCAGGTTTAGCAGGGATTTGTTTTGCAGAGACAGCTCTACAGAACGGAAAGACAATTCTTGTTTTTGATGGAAAACAAGAACCTTCATCTAAAGTGGCGGCAGGAGTTTATAACGGAGTTACATTAAAGCGTTTTACCTTAGTTCCTAACGCTTACCATCAGATTAATTTGTTGAGGCGATTTTATAGAGACATTGAGGGAAAAATTGATGAAAAAATAATTTTTGATATTCAAGCCTATCGAGTGCTTTCTTCTATTGAGGAGCAAAATAACTTTGTAGTAGCTTCTGATAGACCTCTGTTTCAGGATTTTCTTTCTTCTGAAATTATTTTTAGAAATTTCAAATTCGTTTCTTCACCTTTTGGTTTTGGTCAACTGAAACAGACAGGGTATGTCAATACATCTCTCTTAATTTCTTCATATAAAAAATATATAAAAGAGAAAGAAGCGTTAATAAAGGACGATTTTCATCATTCGGAATTGATATTGCATGAAAGTTTTATTGAATATAAGGGTAGAAAAGCTCGTCATATAGTTTTTTGTGAAGGCTTTATGATGAATAATAATCCCTTTTTTCAAGGATTACCTTTAGATGGAGCTAAAGGAGAATTACTTCTTATTAAGGCAAAGGAATTAGATGTGGATGTGCTTTTGAAGGTAGGAGTATTTGTGCTTCCCATAGGAAATAATCTTTATAAAGTTGGAGCAACATATAATTGGACAGATAAAACCGATATTCCCACAGAGGAAGCTAAAAATGAGTTGATTAGTCAACTGAGGCGTTTTGTAAAATGTGATTTTGAAATAGTAGAGCATTTAGCAGGCGTTCGCCCTACGGTAAAAGACCGAAAACCTCTTGTGGGGAGACATCCTTTATACAAAAATATATATTTATTAAACGGATTAGGAACAAGAGGAGTAATGCTTGCACCATATTTGTCGGAGAAGCTTTTTAATTTTATTGAGTTTAATATACCTTTGGATAAAGAAATCTCAATTGATAGAATTTATGAAAAGCAAAAGAGATAAACTCAATTTACAATTTAAAATTTCATAATTAGAATGAGGATAGATATTATTACGATATTTCCGGAGTTATTAAAAAGTCCTTTTGAAAATTCAATCATGAAGCGAGCTATTCAAAAGGGTTTGGTGGAAGTATGTATCCATAATTTGAGGGATTATGCAACCAATAAACATAAAAATGTAGATGACTATCAATTTGGAGGTGGAGCCGGAATGGTTATGATGATTGAACCTATTGATTTGTGTATTACTAAGCTTAAGTCAGAGAGGAAATATGACGAAATTATTTATATGACTCCGGACGGGGAGACCCTAAATCAAAAAATGGCCAATACAATGTCTATGTATGAAAATATTATTATTTTATGCGGGCACTATAAAGGGGTGGACCAAAGAGTTAGAGATCATCTGATTACTAAAGAAATTTCGATTGGGGATTATGTTTTATCAGGGGGAGAATTAGGTGCTTTAGTGTTATCGGATACCCTGATTAGATTGATTCCTGGAGTATTAGGAGATGAAACTTCGGCACTTACGGATAGTTTTCAGGATAATTTGCTTTCACCTCCTATTTATACTCGACCATCGGAATATAAAGGATGGAAGGTACCGGATGTGCTATTGAGTGGTAACTTTGCCGAAATTGACAAATGGAGGGAAGAAAAATCTTATGAACACACAAAAAAAAGACGACCGGATTTGTTAAATATAAAATAAGTTGTACCTTTGCCACTGGTTTTTTGGTACAAAAAAGCAGTTAAATACTAATTAAAGAGTGTTTTTTATAAAAAAAAATTGCAGTTTTAAAATTTAGTTGTATAATTGTACCAGTAAATAAAAACAACGTTTTTGAGTAATATTACTAGTATGGCTAAAAGGTTATTCGTTTTATTGATAGTGTTTTTCGGAGTGGTTGATAAAATAGTGGCTCAGGGTCCGCCTTGTCCGATTTGTCCTCCGGAAACACCGCAACTTAGCATTGATGGATTTCCGTTATATATATCAGTTGCTTTGGGAATAACAATGAGTTTTATTTTATTCAAAAATAAATTGATGAAGAACGTCAGAAAAGCATAATAAAGTTTATAAAGTTAAAGTTTCAGAAAAGTTTATTGGGATTCTCAATAAACTTTTTTTATTTTATCTAACTTTAAGTTTTTAAACTTTGATATTTGGCTACGTATTTTCCAATTACATCAAATTCTAAGTTCACTATACTTCCTGTTTTTAAAGTTTTAAAATTAGTGTGTTCCATAGTATAAGGAATAATAGCAACGCTAAATGTATTTATTCCGGAATTAACTACAGTAAGACTTACTCCATTTACAGTAATTGAACCTTTTTCGATAGTAATATTTTCAAGAGATTTGTCATATTCAAAAGTAAAATAAGTGCTGCCGTTAGCAGATTCTGTATTTATGCAGGTTGCTGTTTGATCAACGTGACCTTGAACGATATGACCATCTAATCTGTCCCCCAGTTTTAGGGCTCTTTCCAGATTAATCATATCAGAAATTCTCCAAAGACCAATGTTTGTTTTTTCAATGGTTTCTTTAATTGCCGTTACGGTATATTGATTGTTGTCAATAGAAACAACCGTAAGGCATATACCGTTATGAGCTACGCTTTGATCAATTTTAAGCTCAGGGGTAATTCCTGAGGTAAGAGTAATATGCAGGTTATCTTTATCTTTAACGATGTCGGTAATGGTTCCGATAGTTTCAATAATTCCTGTAAACATATCCATTATTTTTTCTAAATTTGCCTGTAAAATTAGCGATTAATAAGCAGAGATAATGGTAAAGAAATCAGAAAATATAATTGTTGGGATTTCAATAGGGGATCTGAATGGAATAGGTAGTGAGATTATTCTCAGAACTTTTGAGGATTCTCGTATGTTGGAGTTTTGTACACCTGTTATTTTTGCAAATACAAAAGTTTTTTCGCTAATAAACAAAGTATTGGGAGCTAATGTTAGTTTTAACGGAATAGATAATCTCAATCAGTTGATTTTTGGAAAAATTAATGTTCTGAATGTTTGGAAAGAAAATGTAAATATTGAGTTTGGGAAAGAAAATCCTCAATTAGGAAAGTATGCTGTGTTGTCTTTTAAGCAGGCTACAAAAGCGCTAAAAGAGAAGAAAATAGATGTGTTGGTTACGGCTCCTATTAATAAATATACGGCTGAATCAGAAGAGTTTAAATTTGCCGGACATACAGAATACCTTAATCAGGAGTTAGAAGGAGAAGCGTTAATGCTTTTAACTTCAGAAGATTTAAGAGTAGGGTTGATTACCGGACATGTTCCTTTAAAAGATGTTTCTGCCAAATTAACAGAATCTCTTATCCGAAGAAAAGTTGATGTTTTGCAAAACTCTTTGATTCAAGATTTTAGTATCACTAAACCGAAAATAGCAATTTTAGGTCTAAATCCGCACTGTGGAGATGGTGGAGTTATTGGTGACGAGGATGATAAAATTTTAAAACCAACAATTCGGAAAATGTTTGATGAAGGATATTTAGTGTTTGGACCTTATGCGGCAGACGGATTTTTTGGAAGTGAATCATATAAAAAATTTGATGCGGTTTTAGCTACCTATCATGACCAAGGATTGATTCCTTTTAAAACATTAGCTTTTGGGCATGGTGTAAATTATACGGCAGGATTGAATAAAATCAGAACTTCACCTGACCATGGGACTGCTTTTGATATTGCAGGAAAAGGAAAAGCAGATTTCAGTTCATTCAGAGAAGCAGTTTTTTTAGCGTTGGACATTTATCAAGCCCGAAACCAACATCAAGAAATAACACAAAATCCTTTGAAGATTACTGAAAAGCAATCGGAATCAAAGAAATAGAAAATACTGAGCTTAGATTTGTAAAGAAAATCTTTGTAAAAATAAATTTTGAGTATAAAAATATTTTGTATATTTGCCGGCTCAAAGGTTTAGAGGAATCAGAATGATGAAAGCGTTTTTCATACCATTTGTAGGGTTAAAACCGGGTAAGCATCATTTTGATTATCAAATAGGCAATACGTTCTTTCATGAGTTTGATTATCATCAGTTTGAGGGTGCTTCGGTTCGGGTTGATTTAGTTTTAGAGAAAAAATCGACTCTTTTGGAGCTTTCTTTCAAACATTCGGGAACAGTAAATGTTCCGTGTGACTTAACAGGGGAATTTTTTGATTTACCTATTAAGGGAAGTTTGAATTTGGTGGTTCAGTTTGGAGAAGAGTATAATGATGATAATGAAGAATTGTTGATTTTACCCCATGGGGAATACCAGGTGAATGTTGCTCAATATATATATGAGATGATTGTTTTGTCTGTGCCTGCCAAAAGGATTCATACAGGAGTTAGAGATGGCAGTATAGATATTTCAAACTATGAAAAATATATTACTTATGAGCAACCAAAAGAAGAAACAATAAGTGAAGAGATAGACCCGAGGTGGGAAAAGTTAAAGAGTTTACTAAATAAAGATAATAAATAAAAAGTATAGAAGATGGCACATCCTAAAAGAAAGACTTCGAAAACTAGAAGAGATAAAAGACGTACGCATTATAAAGCTACTGTTCCTCAAATTGCTACTTGTCCTGTGACAGGAGAGGCTCATTTATATCACAGAGCTTACTGGCACGAAGGGAAAATGTATTACAGAGGTCAGGTGGTAATTGATAAAACAGAAGAAGCTGTAGCATAATTACAGTAATAACGGAATTTAAACTCTCCTTAGTGAGAGTTTTTTTGTTTTATTTTTATTTGGAGAAGTATTAAAATTTTTTGTA
>CAZVQI010000021.1:0-18812 GCA_964629155.1 uncultured Flavobacterium sp. | reverse complement strand
AATAAAAAAATACCTAATAAAAAAAGTTGCCCTCATAGTTTTAAAATGTTTGAAAAACAAATATATTATTTTTTTATTAACTTTTTGTATGGTTAATTTTATGATAAAATTCACATAGAAAGTATCCTAAGTTGTAAGTTTTAGATATTATCGTCTATTAAATCAAATTATTAAAATAAATTTGCCGGTTTCCCAAAAGAAAAGTAAGATATTATACAATAAGTTTACATGAAATAGAGTTTTAGTTTTTGAAAATTTTATCAGATATTTGATTAAAAAAATGATTTTGAAGAAGTACTTTCTATATATATTTACCCTCTGTTTTTCAATAAATTACAGCCAGGTTGCTCGAAAATATTCAAATGAATTCATGAATATAGGAGTAGATGCAGCCTCACTCGGAATGTCCGGAACAGTGACAGCAAGTGTTTCTGATGTTACTTCCGGTTATTGGAATCCTGCCGGACTTTTAGGAATTGAAGATTCTCAAATTGCCTTGATGCACGCAAGCTACTTTGCTAATATTGCTCAATACGATTATATCGGATATGCTAAAAATATAGACCGTAACAGTGCTTTCGGAATTACAGCTATTCGTTTTGGAGTTGACGATATTATGAACACTACCCAACTAATAGACAGTGAAGGAAATATTGATTACAATAAAATTAGTTTATTTTCTGCTGCCGATTACGGAGTTATTTTTTCATATGCCAGAAAGCTTCCTTTAGATGGATTTACATACGGAATAAATGCTAAAGTTATCCGAAGAGTAATTGGAGACTTTGCAGATTCTTGGGGCTTTGGGTTTGATTTAGGGTTTCAATTCGAAAAAAACGAGTGGAAGTACGGTCTTATGCTTCGAGATATAACTACTACATATAACATTTGGAATATTGATGAAAAAAAATATAAGGCTATAAGAGATGCTGTTCCGGGTCAAAATCAGGAAGCTCCCGAAACTACGGAAATGACTTTACCTAAAGTACAATTAGGAATTTCCAGAAAATTCATCATCCGATATGATTACAGTCTTCAAGCAGGAATAAACCTAAATATGCGTTTTACAGAAACCAATGATTTAATTTCTTCAAGCTTGGTAAGTATTGATCCGGCTGTAGGTTTTGAAGCCGGTTACATTGATTTAGTTTTCATAAGAGCCGGTGCAGGGAACTTTCAGAATGTCATACAACTCGATGGTTCAACCAAAGTAAATTTTCAACCTAATATCGGTTTAGGATTCAAATATAACGGTATTCAAATTGATTATGCTTTAACAGATATAGGTGACCAAAGCGTAGCCTTGTATTCAAATATCTTTTCACTAAAAATAGATTTGGATATTTTCAAAAGATAGTTAATGTCTAAAGTTTAACTCTTACAAAACCTCAACAATATATCGTTTAAATTTATTTATATTTGTCGTATATTATAAATACGTAATGCGCTTTTTACTGTCCTTTTTGTTTACTTTTATCGTGTTTTCAGGTTTTTCACAAGTTCCTGACCAAGAGGAATTATATCAACATAATAAAATTGAAAAAGACACCACCAATTTTCGGGAATTTAAACTATCCGGTAAAAACAACGATACTCTTATCAAATCCAACGATTTATATTATCGAGAAGACCAATTTTATTTTGGTATCACCTATAATTTGTTACAAAATCGCACAGAAAAAATTTCTCAAAATGCATTTTCGGCCGGAATTCACTTTGGTTTTCTGAGAGATATCCCAATTAATAAAAATAGAAATGTTGCTATAGCTGTCGGAGCAGGATATGCTTTTAGCAATTATAGAACAAACCTCCATATTTCAGAAGTTGATAACGATATTGTATATGAAATAGCTGAAGATTTTGATCGAAGCAAACTATCTCTTCATTTTTTAGAAGTTCCATTCGAATTCAGGTGGAGAACTTCCACACCGAAAAATACAAAGTTTTGGAGGATTTATTCAGGCTTTAAAATAAGTTATTTAACTTTTAGCCGTTCTAAAATTACAGGAGATTTTCCAACTGAAACCGTTCGCAACAATCCTGATTTTAATAAATTTCGTTACGGAGTTTATCTATCCGTAGGGCATGGAAACATCACTTTTCATGCTCATTACAGCCTGAATCCGCTTTTTGAAAAGGCGTATATCAACGGAAAACCTATTGAACTTACTTCCTTTAACTTAGGCCTAATGTTCTATATTTTGTAAGAACCATGCAGCAGCCTCTTGAAATTTTAAAAAAACACTTCAAATTCAACAGTTTCAGAGGTCTTCAGGAACCTATTATAAACTCGGTTCTTGAAGGAAATGACACTTTTGGATTAATGCCTACAGGAGGCGGAAAATCCGTTTGCTTTCAAGTACCTGCCTTAGCTAAAGAAGGTTTGTGTTTAGTAATTTCACCTCTGATTGCTCTGATAAAAGATCAAGTGCAAAATCTGCAAAAAAAAGATATAAAAGCTCTTTCTATCATCGGGAACTTAAGTGCTACCGAAATTTCAGAGCTGCTGGATAATGCTCTCTACGGAAATTATAAATTTTTATACTTAGCACCGGAAAGATTACAACAAGAATGGGTGCTGGAACGAATTACTGCTCTTCCTATAAATCTGGTAGCTATTGACGAAGCACATTGTGTTTCGCAATGGGGACACGACTTTCGACCTGCCTATTTGAACATTAAAAGATTGCGAACTCTACTGCCTAAAGTCCCTTTTTTAGCACTTACAGCTTCTGCCACTCATAGAGTAAAAGAAGATGTAATAGAGCAATTAGCTCTCAAAAATCCTAAAATTTTTCAATCTTCGTTTGAACGAAAAAACTTGGCTTATAAAGTCATGGAAGTTCAAGATAAATTTTACCAAATTCAAAAAATATTACAGGTAAATTCCAATCCTTCCATTATATATGTACGGAACCGAAAAGCCTGTATTGAAGTGTCAAATAACTTGATTGATAGAGGAATACGATCAACCTACTTCCACGGTGGACTAACACTTTCGGAAAAAGAAAAGAACATGTCTTTATGGATAGATGAAAAAGTACAAGTTATTGTAGCTACCAATGCTTTCGGGATGGGAATTGACAAGGCTAATGTGCAGAATATTATTCACATACAACTTCCTGAAAATTTAGAAAGTTATTATCAGGAAGCCGGAAGAGCCGGACGAAACGGAGAATATGCCCAAGCCGTTATGCTTGTAAATCAGTATGATATTTTAAAAGCTAAACAACAATTTTTAGAAGTTTTACCCGACAAAGCATTTTTAACCAATATTTACATAAAGCTCTTTAATTTCTTTCAAATCGCTTACGGAGAACTGCCCGAAGAACGTTTTGATTTTAATTTTAGTCATTTTTGTACTAAGTATAATCTTCCTGTACTAAAAACTTATAACGCTTTAACTTTTTTAGACAGACAAAGTATTATTTCTCTTTCGCAAGAATTTTCTAAAAAAGTGAGTTTACAATTTATTATTCCGAGTAAAGAAGTAATTCGATATATCAGTCTCAACCCGAATGATGAGGAAATAATCTCTAACATTCTACGAAGTTATCCCGGCATATTTGACATTGAAACTCCTATAAACACCGATTTAATCGCTAAAAAATCCAATACTTCAGAGCAAAAAGTTTTAGCACTTTTAGAACGATTACATCAGCAAGAAATCGTTTTATACAAAGCTCAAAACAATGATGCATCCGTAATTTTTAACGAAGTTCGTGAAGACGAGAAAACCATCAATAGAATTTCAAAGTTTTTGACGGCACAAAACGAACTGAAAACCTCACAACTTAATTCCGTAATTCAATACGTGACTGACCATAAAACCTGTAAAAGTGTACTTTTACTCAAGTATTTCGGAGAAGAAAACCCTCCTGAGTGTGGTATATGTTCCGTTTGTGTTTCTGAAAAAAAATCCGATTTTGACTTAAAACAAATAAGTATCAAAATCTTACAAATCCTTTCCGAAAGTCCAAGTTCTTCAAGAGAGTTGGAACTAAGGCTTCAACTCGACCATGAGCAAATCTTAGAAACTTTGCAGTATTTATTAGAAGAAGAAAAAATTAAAATAAATGGAGTTAATGAATATACCTTGAAAAATTAAGGTTCAGCTTTCATTAACTCCGTTTAATTGTATCCAAAAATACACTTTAGTTCATTATAGCATCAATACCCGGTAAAATTCTTCCTTCTAACATTTCCAACATTGCTCCTCCTCCGGTTGAAACATAACTCATTTTAGGCTCTAAACCAAACTGTTTTACTGCTGCAACCGAATCTCCTCCTCCTACTAAAGAAAATGCTCCGTTTTTAGTAGCTTCTGCAATATAATCTCCTAACTTAATAGTGCCTGTGGCAAACTTTTCCATTTCAAAAACTCCTACCGGACCATTCCAAAGTATAGTTTTTGAACCTAAAATCACATTTTTAAAGTGCTCTAAAGTTTTCTCTCCTACATCAAGACCTTGCCATCCTTCAGGGATTTCATTTACATTAACGGTTTGAGTATTAGCATCATTAGAGAAAGCATCTGCAATAACCATATCAACAGGAAGATGCACTTGTACATTCTTTTCTTTAGCTTGAGCTAAAATCTCAAGAGCTAAATTTAACTTATCATCTTCACAAATCGAACTTCCTACTTTACCTCCTAATGCTTTAATAAAGGTAAAGGTCATTCCACCCCCAATAATCAAATTGTCTATTTTATCTAAAATATTTTCTATAACCGTAATTTTAGAGGATACTTTTGAGCCTCCCAAAATAGCAGTTACAGGTTTTTCACTGTTTTTCAATACTCTGTCTAAGCTTTCGATTTCTTTTGCAAGTAATAACCCAAAATATTTATCCTTAGGGAAAGATTGAGCGATAATAGTAGTTGAAGCATGAGCTCTGTGAGCCGTCCCGAAAGCATCATTCACGTACACATCTCCTAATGAAGCTAATTTTTTAGAAAACTCTACATCTCCGGCTTCTTCTTCTTTATAGTAGCGTAAGTTTTCAAGCAAAAGCACTTCGCCTGACTTAAGATTCCTTGCTTTTTCAATGGCTTCTTGTCCGATACAATCATTAGCAAACTGAACCGGTTTTCCTAACACTTCACTTACCTTATTAACAATATGCTTTAATGAATATTTTTCTTCCTTTCCTTTAGGTCTTCCTAAATGCGACATTAAAATGGCACTTCCTCCGTCATTTAAGATTTTATCAATAGTTGGTTTTGCTGCTTCAATTCGGTTAGCGTCAGTTACCTGAAAGTTCTCATCTAAAGGAACATTAAAATCGACTCTGATTACAGCTTTTTTCCCTGAAAAATTAATATCATTTACCGTTTTCATTGTGTTGTTTTTTAAAATTAACTTAAGAAAGTCGCAAATTTAGTCAATTTCCGTATTCGAAAGAAATATACAACTTATCAAAAATCAGATTATTTTTACACTTTTAATATCAAACAAATGAATTTTAGTTTTTGGGAAAATAAAAATTGGTTTTCAAATATTGATTTTGCTATTATCGGAAGCGGAATTGTAGGTTTACACACAGCTTTACGACTAAGAGAATTGCATCCTGCAAGTAAAATTGTAATTTTTGAAAAAGGAATGTTACCTCTGGGAGCCAGTACTAAAAATGCCGGTTTCGCTTGTTTTGGCAGCTTATCAGAAATATTGTCTGATTTAGAAAGTCACTCGGAACAAGAGGTTATTAATCTTGTTAAAAAACGTTGGGAAGGTTTACAATTACTTCGCAAAAAATTAGGGGATAAAACTATTGATTTTCAACAAAACGGAGGGTACGAACTGTTTTTTGAAGAAGATACGGAAATATACGAAAAGTGCCTGGACAATTTAACCAAAGTAAACCAAATGCTTTTTGATTACTTCGGCTCAGAAGTTTTTAGTATAAAACCTAATATCTTCGGATTTGAAAAGTGTAAAAAACATATAATTTTCAATCCGTTTGAAGGGCAAATTGATACCGGAAATTTGATGCAAAGTCTTTTGAAAACAGCTTATAGCAATGATATTTTGATTCTCTATAAGCAAAATCTTATTGCTTTTGAGGATTTAGGAAATAAAGTAGCATTGGAACTTGAAGATTTTACTCTCACTTGCCAAAAAGTGTTTTTTGCTACAAATGGTTTTGCTTCTACCCTTACAGACAATGAAGTCGTTCCAGCAAGAGCACAAGTTTTAATCACCAAACCTATTAATAATCTGCATATTAAAGGAACATTCCATATAGATGAAGGGTTTTATTACTTCCGAAATTTTGAAAACAGAATTCTGTTGGGAGGAGCCAGAAATATTGATTTTGAAACGGAAACCACTACAGAATTTGAGTTAAACCTCAAAATTCAACATCATTTAGAACAAGTTCTAAGATCGGTAATTTTACCCCATACCGACTTTGAGATTGAACAAAGATGGAGTGGAATAATGGGAATGGGAAAATCTAAAAAAACACCAATTGTAAAACAACTGTCCGAAAATGTATTCTGTGGAGTCCGTTTAGGAGGAATCGGAGTGGCTATCGGCAGTTTAATCGGAAAAGAATTAGCAGAATTAAACCTCTATTCTTAAAAAAATAGAGGTTTAATCTATTAGTTTTTAGTTTTCAAACTCTTGTAATGTTTTAGTAATTATCGAAACACACTCTAAGAGTTGTTCTTCGTTCATTACTAAAGGAGGAGCAAAACGAATAATATTTCCGTGTGTAGGCTTAGCCAAAAGTCCGTTTTCTTTTAAACGAACACAAATATTCCAAGCTGTTTCACTTTCTTCTGTATCGTTAATTACAATAGCATTCAGCAACCCTTTTCCTCTAACAAGCGTAACTATTGTACTATTTTTGATATACTCATTCATCTTTTCTCTGAAAAGCTTTCCGAGTTTATCGGCATTTTCTGCCAGTTTTTCTTCTTTTACTACTTCAAGAGCCATAACTGCAACAGCTGCCGCTATTGGGTTACCTCCGAATGTAGAACCGTGTTGTCCCGGTTTTATTACATTCATTATATCATCATTTGCCAACACAGCCGAAACCGGATAAACACCTCCTGAAAGAGCTTTTCCTAAAATCAAAATATCGGGATGAACATTTTCGTGATGAACTGCAAGCAGCTTTCCTGTTCTTGCAATTCCTGTTTGCACTTCGTCTGCTATAAAAAGAACGTTGTGTTTTTGGCACAACTCTTTAGCTTTAGCCAAATACCCTTCACTTGGGACATAAACCCCTGCCTCTCCCTGTATCGGTTCAACCAAAAAACCTGCAATATTCTTTTGAGTAGCAAGTACGTTTTCTAAAGCTTCTAGGTTATCATACTCAATAGGAATAAACCCTTCTGTATAAGGACCAAAGTTCTTTCTTGCGTTTTCATCGTTTGAAAAAGAGATGATAGTTGTAGTTCGTCCGTGAAAGTTACCTTTACAAACCACAATATTAGCTTGTTTTTCAGGTATCTGTTTTTTCTCGTAAGCCCACTTTCTGCATATTTTAATAGCAGTTTCAACTGCTTCTGCTCCGGTATTCATAGGAAGAACTTTATCATAACCAAAAGTCTCCGTAATATATTTTTCGTAAACTCCTAACTTGTCATTATAAAATGCTCTTGAAGTAAGAGCCAAAGTTTGAGCTTGGTCAATTAGAGCTTTTGTTATTTTAGGATGACAATGCCCTTGATTTACAGCAGAATAAGCAGAAAGAAAATCATAATATTTTTTTCCTTCGACATCCCACACATATACCCCTTCTCCTCTACTTAACACTACAGGAAGCGGGTGATAATTATGTGCTCCGTATTTATCTTCTAAGGCAATTGCTTCTTCTGAACGAGATATTGGTGTAATAAACATTCTGATAATTTTATAAGTTAATTATTTCGAAAACAATACAAAGGTAGCAAAATTTACCCAAAGAATAGTAAGACAGATTTCTTGAATCATTATCTTAAAAAAAAATACAAGTATAAAACTTCCAAAAACTGAAATCGACTCTAAAATCGCTAAATCTAAAAATCAGTATTTTACGTGTTCGGTAATTTCGAGTCCGTATCCTGTCATACCAACCCGTTTGGTTTGCTCAGAATTAGACAGCAGTCTGATTTTAGAAATATTAAGGTCATGAAGTATCTGTGCTCCTATCCCGAAGTCTTTAACATCCATAGGGACTTTAGGGGCTTTTACTTTTCCTTGAGCTTGTAATTCTTTGAACTCTACCAAACGAGAAAGTAAGTTCATTGACTGTAATTCTTGATTAATAAAAATAATGGCTCCTTTTCCTTCCGAATTCACTGCTTCAAACATTCTCGCTAATTTTTCTTCCGGATTATTAGTGAGTGTTCCGAGGATATCATTGTTTACCAAAGTAGAATTTATTCGGGTAAGTATAGGTTCATCTTTATTCCATGTTCCTTTGGTTAGAGCAATATGGACTTGTTTGTTGGTTTTTTGCAAATACGCTCGTAATCGAAACTCTCCGAAACGAGTCATAATATCAAAGTCCTCTTGCTTAGAGATAAGACTGTCATGCTTCATTCTGTAAGCAACCAAATTTTCAATGGAAATAATCTTCAAATCAAATTTTTTGGCTACTTCCAGAAGTTGTGGGAGTCGTGCCATTGAACCGTCTTCATTCAAGATTTCCACCAAAATTCCCATGGGTTTAAATCCTGCCAAACGAGCTAAATCAATAGCTGCTTCTGTGTGTCCGGTACGCCTTAGTACACCTCCTTTTTTGGCAACAAGCGGAAAAATATGCCCCGGTCTTCCAAAATCTTCCGGTTTCATATTTTCATCTGTAATTGCTTTAATTGTTTTGGCTCGGTCATGAACAGAAATTCCGGTAGTACAACCATGTCCCTTTAAATCTACCGAAACGGTAAAAGCTGTTTGGTGTAAAACCGTATTATTTTCGACCATCATTTTCAAATCTAACTCTTTGGCTCTGGTTTCCGTAATCGGAACACAAACCAATCCCCTACCATGTGTAACCATAAAGTTTATCATCTCCGGAGTTACAGTCTCTGCTGCCGCAATAAAATCGCCCTCATTTTCTCTGTCTTCATCATCAACCACTATTACGACTTTACCTTGGCGAATATCCTCAATGGCTTCTTCTATGGTATTTAGTTGTGTTTTATTTAGTAACATTTTGAGTTTTATTTTTATCTTTTAATTTAAAAATCTTTTGGAAAAACCTTTGAATCGGTTCTGTAAATCTATCCATACTCATTGCTTTGTCATTAGTTGCTCTATAAGTAAGGACAATAGCAAGAGGTGTTAATAAAATTGAAGAGCCCCAAGCTCCAAGAAAAGGATCAAGAGTTCCGTCTTGAGCAATTTTTCGTCCAAAAGTTGTAGCAAAATGATAGGTTATAAAAATACCTATGGCAAAAACAATAGGTAAACCAAAGCCCCCTTTGCGAATAATAGCTCCTAAAGGTGCTCCGATAAAAAACATCAATAAACACGAATAAGCCACTACAAATCTTTCATACAACGAATATTGATGTGATTTTATATTAAGACTACTTAATTCTAATCGAGATTTATTTTCAGCTACGTGATACTTTGTTCCGGCTAAGTTACTATAAGCTGCCTCGTATATACGAAGTTGTTGGTCCGGAGGAATGATATTTATAATTTCTTTTTCTTCAAATATGGGTTTTTCCTTTTCTTGTTCTTTCTCTTCTACCGGTAATAATCTTCTTTCATGAGGTTGCATTGGAGAAGCAATTCTGTGATGGATGTTATCCGTATATGAAGCCAGTTCTTTTTTGTAGCTATTTTTAAGAGAGTCTATAGTATATCGCAATTCTGATACATTGAGTAAATCATCAGTACTGACTCCGCTATCCGAATCTAAGTCTATATTGACCAGACCCGACAAATCCATATTAATAACATATTTTTCAAATTCTGCTTTAGCAAAAGGGTCTCGATTTCTTTCCTCTACTTTTTTAGGAATAATATCCTCATAGTGATACCCTTCATACAAAACAAGTTGTAAAATACTGGAATTTTCTTTGCTTATAAGCTCCCCTCTTTTTGCCTTGGTAACCGTTGTATTTTTACCTTGTTGTGATTTTTTATGGATAATTACCCCTTTTAGCAATTCATCATTACTTCCGTATTTTTCATCGACTTTAATGTTATAATTTCCGATACTGTTAAATTGTCCTTCAGCAATAGCCATTGAAGGCTTTTCCTTGATGTTATTTCTGAAATTTCTGACTTTATATTTAGAATACGGAATAACATCATTAGCAAAGAAAAATGCAATCCCTGAAAGTATCAATATAAAAACCGCCAGTCCTTTAGAGGCTCGCCCCAGTGACATTCCTGCGGACTTCATTGCAGCAAACTCATAATTTTCGGCAAACGAGCCAAAAGTCATTATTGATGCCAAAAGTACAGAAAGAGGTAAAATGAGCGGAACCATTGTTGGCATCACATACGAAAGAAATTTGATGACAAACCAAACACTAAGCCCCTTACCTGCCAACTCCGGTATAAACATCCATAAAGCCTGTAAAATAAAAATGAAAAACAGGATTACAAATACCGAAGCAAATGTAGTCAGGTAACTTTTAATAATATATCTGTCGATTATTTTCACCTTGATAATCAGTCTATTTTGTTGATGTAATAATTCGGATAATTAGACTCAACAAAGGTAAAATGATTTTCTGACAAAGTTTGATTCGGTTTGAAAGAAATAACTGTCAACTCCGCGCGGGTTCCATCTTTTAGAATTTGGATTAACTGATATATATTTTTAGTTGCATTATCTACACCTAAGAGAATTTCTTTTACCTCACTATCTGTGTCTGTCGGTTTTAACCTTACAAACTGAACTTTTTTACCTGAAAGCAAGAGTAACTTATCCCAAGAATAAGTATATCCCTTAGTATAAAAGGTAAGCATTTTTGAAGGTGTAAAAACATTTTCTTTTTTGGGGTTATAACTCTCAATAGTAATCTCTTCATCTTCGGGAATAATGGTATATTTCTTTTTTCCGTCAAATATTTCAGTCGTTCCCATAAAATTAGAAATATATTTATCTCCGGCAATAGTGACATTCCCTTGACTGTATTGAGAAATATTTTCCTTTAAGTTTTTTACCGTATATCTAAATTCTATCGAAACATTAGTGTACGACTTAACTTTTTCAGAAACTTCATCTAAGAATTTTTTTGCCTTTTGTGCATCTTGAGCTTGTACAAAAACAGAAGTGAAAATCAGTATATAAAAGGTTAAACGTTTCATTGTATATAGTATTGACACTGTTCATTAACCTATATAAAAGGTTTTAATATTTACAGAGTTTATAAAATTTGAATTAAATGTCATGGGAGAGTTTCTTGTTACAGTCTTATTGCTGCTTATTCTTATTTTCTTCGTTATTAAAGAATTGTTCTAAAGCAACCAAATCCGGAATCAAAACAGATCTTGCTTTACTTCCCTCAAAAGCCCCTACTATACCTGCTGCTTCAAGCTGATCCATCAGTCTTCCTGCTCTGTTATATCCCAATTTTAATTTTCTTTGAATAAGCGATGTAGAACCTTGCTGAGCTGTCACCACCACTTCGGCTGCTTCTCTAAACAAAGAATCTCTTTCTGAAATATCAATATCAAGACTTGTGCCACTCTCCTCTCCGACATATTCAGGTAGTAAGTAGGCATTAGGGTATGCTTTTTGTCCTCCGATGAATTCACAAATTCTTTCTACTTCAGGTGTGTCCACAAAAGCGCACTGTACTCTTATCAAATCATTGCCTTGTGTATAAAGTAAATCTCCCCTACCTATCAACTGGTCTGCTCCTTGACTGTCTAAAATAGTTCTGGAATCAATTTTCGAGGTTACCCTGAAAGCAATACGTGCCGGGAAATTCGCTTTAATAATACCTGTAATTACATTTACAGATGGTCTCTGAGTAGCTATAATTAGGTGAATTCCGATAGCACGAGCCAACTGTGCCAAACGAGCAATCGGAGTTTCAACCTCTTTACCGGCCGTCATAATAAGGTCTGCAAACTCATCAACAACTAATACTATATAAGGTAAGAAACGATGACCTTTTTCCGGATTTAATCTCCGTTTTTTGAACTTTTCATTATACTCTTTGATATTTCTAACCGAAGCATCTTTAAGAAGCTCATAACGGTTATCCATTTCTATACAAAGAGAGTTTAGTGTATAAATAACCTTTGTATTATCTGTAATAATTGCATCTTCCATATCAGGAAGTTTTGCCAAATAATGTCTTTCTATCTTATTGAAAAGTGTAAGCTCTACTTTTTTAGGGTCAACCAAAACAAACTTAACTTCTGCCGGATGTTTTTTATATAAAAGCGAAGTAAGCACAGCATTTAATCCTACAGATTTTCCTTGTCCTGTAGCTCCTGCCATCAAAAGATGCGGCATTTTGGCTAAATCTACGACAAAAGTCTCATTCGAAATGGTTTTGCCCAAGGCAATAGGTAATTCCATTTCTGCATTTTGGAATTTAGTAGAACTTATAACCGTTTTCATCGGAACCATAGACGGATTCTGATTAGGCACTTCTATACCAATGGTTCCTTTACCCGGAATTGGAGCAATAATACGGATTCCTAAAGCAGAAAGCGACAAAGCGATATCGTCTTCCAAACTTTTTATTTTTGAAATTCTGATTCCTGCTTCAGGCACAATTTCATAAAGCGTAACCGTTGGTCCTACAGTGGCTTTGATTTGAGCAATGTCAATTTTGTAGTTTTTTAGTGTTTCTACAATCCGATTCTTATTTGCCTCAAGCTCTTCCTGATTGATAGTAATTCCGGTTGTACCGTAGTCTTTAAGTAAATCTATAGACGGAAATTGATAATTTGAAAGTTCTAATGTCGGGTCAAATTCTCCAAAATCTTCAACTAATTTAGATGCTAAATTCTCTTCGACAACCACTTCTTCCTCAAGTTGTTCTACTACAAATTCCTCTTTACTTTCCTTTACTCCTTCATTATTTAAAGAAAGCTCGGTGGTTTTAGTTTCTTCTAATTTCGGGGGTATTTCAGTTGATAATTTAATGTCTGAATAATTTGAAATTGTGGGAACATCATCTTCAATATTTTTTTTGAAATCCGATAATTCTTCTTCTACAGGAAGAGTTTTCAATGTTATTTCCCCTAAATCTTCTTCACTTGTGTCATCCTGCCAATTATGTGGCTTTTTATTCAACTCTCCCGATTCTGACAATTCAACTGTCGAATCTATTGTCGGAAAGCTATCAGTTTCAATATTCTCTTCTTCTTTGGCTTTCTGAAATTCTTCGTTAAGTTTATCTCTTCGAGCTTTAATAAAGTTTTTTACTTTGTCCGGTGAGATTTTTATTTTGAAAATAAGATAAATTATAATTCCTAATATCAATATCAGGATTGTTCCTGCCTTTCCGACATAATCCTGAAAAAATTCATTCATCTCAAACCCGAAAACTCCTCCTAATTCCGGTAATTTCTCATTAAAAAAGCCAAATAAAACTGAAAGAATCAGAATAACAAACAGATCCCAAAACCATATTTTTTTAAGTTTTGCTGTATTTATATTCAGTATCCAATAAATTCCCGTAAGAAAAAACAAACGAACAAACAAAAAAGAAGCAACTCCAAAACCTTTATAGAGAAAAACATCCGAAAGAAAAGCTCCTAATTTCCCCAGCCAGTTTTTGGCCTTGTAGTTTCGGTCTGATAGTTCAGTCAATATACTTTGATCTGCTGTCCCGTAGATGTAAAAAGAAATAAAACTCAAAAATAAGGCTATGGAAAATAATACTAAAAAAGCTCCAAAAAACATTTTGTTTCTCGGATTCCATAAACTTTTCTTTTCTTTTGGAGTGTCAGATTTTTCAGGTTGCTTTTTTATGGTTTTTGCCATAACCGAATATAATTTGCACAAAAATAGATATTTTTTTACTTTTTAAAAGCGTATGTTAGGTTTTGTTTTCTTACTATAATCAGATATAGTTTTTAAAAAATATAAATAATCATCAAAGTACTTGACAACGCCTGTTTTGGAATCGTATATTTGCACCTCCAAAAATCATATATACAAAACAATAGACAAATGAAATTATCACACTTCAATTTTAATTTGCCAAAAGAACTTTTGGCTGAATTCCCTTCAGAAAACAGAGATGAAGCAAGACTAATGGTCGTTGACCGAAAAACAAAAACAATCGAACACAAACTCTTTAAAGATTTGATTGATTACTTTGATGAAGGAGATGTGATGATTCTTAACAACACTAAGGTTTTTCCTGCCCGTCTATATGGAAATAAAGAAAAAACAGGTGCCAGAATTGAAGTTTTCTTATTGAGAGAACTCAACAGCGAACAACGTCTGTGGGATGTACTGGTTGATCCTGCCAGAAAAATCCGTATCGGAAACAAACTTTATTTTGGAGATGACGATTCTTTAGTTGCGGAGGTTATAGATAATACTACCTCTCGAGGAAGAACTCTTCGTTTTTTATATGATGGTTCTTATGAAGAGTTTCGCAATAAGCTTACTGAACTTGGAGAAACTCCCATTCCTAAATACATCTCCAGAAATGTGGTTCCTGAAGATGCGGAACGCTATCAAACCATTTACGCTAAAAACGAAGGGGCTGTTGCTGCTCCGACTGCAGGTTTGCACTTTTCAAAACACTTAATGAAACGCCTCGAAATAAAAGGGATTGATTTTGCAGAAATTACACTTCACGTAGGATTAGGCACATTCAACCCTGTTGAGGTTGAAGATCTTTCAAAACATAAAATGGATTCAGAAGAAGTGTTTATCTCTGAAGAAGCTTGTGAAAAAGTAAACAAAGCTAAAGCTAACAAAAAAAGAGTTTGCGCTGTAGGAACAACATCCATGAGAGCTATCGAAAGTTCCGTTTCTTCGTACAAAACTTTAAATCCTTTTCAAGGTTGGACCAATAAATTTATTTTTCCTCCGTATGATTTCAGTATTGCAGATTGTATGATTACTAATTTTCATACTCCTAAATCTACTCTACTTATGATGGTATCTGCATTTATGGGGCACGATTTGATGAAAAAAGCCTACGAAGAAGCTATTAAGGAAAAATATAAGTTTTATTCGTATGGTGATGCAATGTTGATTTTGTAAATTATTTCAGTAGATATACAAGTTGAAAAGTTTAAGCCTGTTGAATTTTGAATTCAACAGGTCTTTTATTGAAATAAACTTATATTATACTTTAGTTTAAAGGACTCAAAGTCCGGAAAATAATTTCACATTTTTTTTGATTTATTGAAGTTTATTTTTACCTTTATTCAATAATTAAAAATGTGTAACACAATAAAATTATGAAAAAAATATTAGTACCTACCGATTTTTCTGAACACGCAGAATTTGCTCTTAAAACAGCAGCACAAATCGCAAAAAAAAATAACGGAGAAATAATCTTACTCCATATGTTAGAGCTTCCTACTCAAGTAGTTGACCAGGTTGCCGGAACATCTGGAGATATTCCTGAAATTATGTTTTTTATACAAAAAACAAGAGAAAAATTTGAAAGTATAAAAAATAGTAGCTTTTTAGAAGGAATTCCGGTAACTGAAGCTGTTCAGTTCGAAAAAGCTTTTGAAGGAATTATCAAAGCGAGCAAGGGTCATAATGTAGATTTAGTAGTAATGGGTTCTCATGGAACATCAGGTGTTCAGGGATTTTTTGTAGGTTCTAATACCGAAAAAGTTGTTCGTACTTCGGATATTCCTGTATTAGTGGTAAAAAAAGAACTTGATATACGAGACATTAATAAATTTGTCTTTGCTTCTGATTTTACAGAAGAAATTAAAAAACCGTTTGAAAAAGCCATAGCTTTTGCCAAAGCATTCGGAGCTCGCATGGATCTTTTGATGATAAACACTCCGGGACGCTTTATGTCAACTGAAGAATCAGAAAAAAGAATTTCATCGTTCCTAAAAAACTTCGATTTGACAGATTACTCTATGCATGTATATAATGATTATAGTGTGGAAAAAGGAGTGTTAAACTTTGCTAATCGAATAAATGCAGACCTTATAGGAGTAGGTACTCACGGAAGAACCGGTATTAGTCACTACCTTAACGGAAGCATTGGTGAAGATATAGTTAACAATGCTGTACGACCTGTTATTACCTTTAAAATATAAATCACTTAAAACAAATAAATTAACTAAAAAAAGACCGGACAATCCGGTCTTTTTTTATTGCTAATACCCCTCCTTATTTTAAGCTTATTTAACTCACTCTCTATTCTTTTCTTACAAACAAAAGTGTAAATTTGTATAAAAAGCAAGCCTTCACCCAATAAAAGGTTAAATTTTAACTGTGTCTATACTTTAATATTATGAAGTATTTTGACAACACTTTAGTATTTTTAAATGGAATTAAATTAAATATTTTATTATGATCAATATAGATAAACCCCAGTAATAGCAAGAGATAATTGAGCTTTTAAAGTCAATTAAAAACTTTGCAAAAAGTCGGATATTTTGTAAAATATCTTTTTTATTTTAGGTTTTTAACTTTTTCTTATATATTTGCGCTTTAAATCCACCCTTATATTTTTTAGTATGAATATTTTCTGTGTTGTGAAGAAAGCAGCCCATAGATTTATTGTGCTTTCTTTTTTCCCTCTGATACTATCAGCACAACAACAACCTTTTAATTTTGAGGAAACCAGTAAAAAGGCTTTACACCATGTGTTGTCAAACCCTGACAGTGCAAAATATTATTTTGATCTAATGATCAAAAATATTCCCAATAGTAATATTCACGATACTGCTGCTGCAAAAATTTACAATAATTACGGATTATACTATAGCCAAATTTCAAGACTTGATTCCGCAAAAATATACCTCGAAAAAGCAGTAGAAAAATCTAAAGCCAATCCTAAAAACAGAGCCGGAAGTATATTGAATTTAGCTAATGTTTTACGAAATGAATTCAATTATGAATCTTCTCTAAAATATTTAGATACAGCTCTTAAAATATACGATTCTCTTAACGATAAAACAGGTGTTGCCGTAACGTACGGAGAAATAGGGTCTAACTACGCATATATGTTAGAGAACTATAAAGCCGTTGATTGTTTCTTAAAAAGCATTAAGATACTGGAAGAGCTCTCTGATAATCGTAGAATGGGGATTGTCAAACAAAAACTGGCAAATATCTATTTTAAGACAAAAAATTTCGATTTTGCCCTTGAGTTATATGAAGAGGCTTTGGCTTCAATGAAAGAAGCCGGAGATATGAGAAATTACTATCTTACTCTTATCAATTATGGAGATTGTTTAATACAATTAAAACAATATAAAAAAGCCAAATCAGCATATCTTGAAGCGGCAGAGGGAGTCAAAACTTTTCATAGCGACGAACTTATAGGGCTTGCTTATAGAGGTTTAGGTCGAATCTACTTCTATAAACAGGATTTTGATACTTCATTAAAATATACTGAAATGGCATTTGACTATGTACATCACAGTCGTTCTTTCCGATTATTGCGAGTCGGTGCCGAATATGTAGAGTTGTTAAATAAAATGAAGAAATATGACCAAGCGTTAAAGGTCATAGAAAGTGTCAATTCCTTCCCTGACCAGACCCTGTTTAATATTGAAGATCAAATGATATTTCACTTGGCCGGTGCAATTACTTATAAAAACTTACAATTCAAAGATAAAGCGATTAGCTATCTGGAAGAAGTCATAACTCTCAAAGATTCTATTTCAAAAGCAGATAAAGAAGTTGAGATAATAGAAATTCAGAAAAAATTCCAGACAGAGCTTCAGCATGAAAAAAACAGAGCTTTAGAGATAAAAAACAATCTTCTAAATGAAAAAATTCAAGCTCGAAACAAAATATATGTTCTTGGAGCAATTGTCATAGCAGTACTTATTGCTATGATTATAATTATTACCAGAAATTTTAAACTAAAAGGTAAGTATCAAAAATTAAAACTAAAAAGAGCTGAGAACGCTAAAAAGTGGGCTCTAATGAAAAGAGAAGAAGAGCATAAACTACTCGAAGTTCAGAAACAAACTTTAACGCTGCGAGAGCACGAATTAACTTCTATGACATTACTCTTGGCAGACATTCAAGAACAAATAGCATCTATAATAGAATCTGATAAAAACAACGATTCGGTAATAAACATCAAAAAGGCTCTTCGAAACTTGATTAAGCAGAAAAACTATTGGGAAGAATTTACTACTAAATTTTCTCAAATACACCCTGATTTTATCAATAATCTAAAAAATAGATTCCCTGGTTTAACTAAAAATGATATCGATTTTATATCTCTTTTAAAACTTAATTTGTCAAATAAAGAGATTGCAACTCTCCTTAAAATTTCATACGAAAGTGTAATTTCCAAAAAATATCGTATAAAAAAGAAGTTACAAATCGAAGATGATGCTGAGTTTAACAAAATTCTATCCGAATTGTAAAAAACTCATAATCAGACAAATAAAACCATCTGCATATAGATAAAATATAGACAAACCATTTTTTTAGTTCTCATTTTCTCCTCTTTACAATAATAAAAATCGTCTATACTTTGTCTATACCCAAAATTTGTTAATGGGTATAACCCCGCATTACCTTTGTGTTAAATAAATCACAAACCCAAAGCGCTTTAACTTATGTCTTGGTTTCATAAGTCATGCGATTCTATAAACAAAATATAATGATTCCGCTTACATAAGCAAGTTATTGTTTAAAGAATATTTAACACACTGCTCAATCAACCTCAAAAACAAACTTATGAGAACTAAATTTATTTTTCT